>NZ_CP011036.1:1280436-1600545 GCF_002221505.1 Pseudoalteromonas nigrifaciens
AGCAGACTTAACGCAGTGGGATTTTGGCGAGCTACCTAACTCATATGTAAAAAAACAAGGGCAATACGAAATTAAAGCGTATCCGGCGCTGGTGGATAAAAAATCAACTGCTGCTATTGAGCTTTTCGATAACGAAGTAAAAGCACAGGTTGCCCATCAACAAGGGCTGCGCCGATTAGTATTATTAAATGTGCCTTCACCAATAAAGTATTTGCAGCAAAACTTACCAAATAAGGCTAAGCTTGGATTGTATTTTAATCCTTTTGGTAAAATAGCCGATTTAATTGATGACTGCATTGCCGCCGGTGTTGATAGCTTATTATTAAAGTACGGTGACATTCGCACCAGCGACGCGTTTGAAAATGTAAAAGAGCATATACGTGGTGAGCTTGGTGACGCTGTAGTTGAAATTGCCACGCAAGTAGAGCAAGTGTTAAGTATAGCCCATGCCTTACATAAAAAAATGAAAGGACGGGTAGATTTAACCATGATCACTGCGCATGGAGATATTAAATCGCAATTAGAGTCTCTTGTTTTTAAAGGCTTTGTAAGCCAACATGGGGCAACTAAGCTAAGTGACTTAATCCGTTATTTAAAAGCGATTCAAAAACGTTTAGAAAAGTTACCCATAGATCCAAATCGCGATAGATTATGTGTACTTGAGCTTGATAAAGTGGCTCAAGAGTATAAAAAGCAAGCAAACAAAACCCCTAAAGGGATGCCAATTCCAAAAGAGGTAGAAGCTATCTTTTGGATGCAGCAAGAGCTGAGAGTGTCTTTATTTGCACAGACCTTGGGTACTCCGTATCCAATTTCGGCGAAACGTGTGTTAAATGCAATAAAAGAAATAGAGTAAAAGGTGTATCTACTATTAAGCTTAAGTACTTAATAGTAGAACTTATTTTTTGTTTTGAGAAGGAAACGACATAGCCATGTCCTCATCAATAGAACATAAAGTACAACAACTACTAGTGGTAGATGACGAGTATTTTAATTATGAAATACTCAAAGCAGCACTTAGCGCAAAGTTTGATGTTAATTATGCCGATTCTGGAACAAGCTGTTTAGCCTCTGCTATTGCTAATCCGCCCGATATTATTTTACTTGATGTATGTATGCCAGGGCTGGATGGTTACGATACGTGTAGAATGCTTAAACATACACCTGAGACAAAAAACATCCCTATTGTTATGGTGTCAGGGCTAGAGTCACCGCTTGAAAAGCAAGCTGGGTTTGACGCGGGCTGTGATGCTTATGTGGTTAAGCCGTTTTCTGTACCACTGTTGTTAGAGCAAATTAATAAAATAGTATAGGAAAAATTATGTTTACAGATGATAAGCGAAATTTTCGACGTATGCAGATCAATACACCAGCAAAGCTAACCACAATAGAGCCGATTGCTGGCTTAAATTATAATGCAGAATGTGTAGATTTGAGTGCAACTGGGTTGTCGTTGCATTTAGATGAGTTACTTGAGCCAAACACTATTTTATTGGTACATATAGACTCAACTCATCCGAGTATTGCGCCTTTAGACGCAACGGCTAAGGTGATACGCGCCAGCAAAGAAGATGACGGTACAATAACTGCCGGACTTGAAATAATACAGTTTAATTAGCTTAGGTAGCGTGGTTATTGCCCATATAAATAGGTAATAACCACGTATAAATACTAGGGTCTGTTGACCTTTGCGGATTGAAATTTGTTCAAACTAGGGGCGATTTAATCACGGCGCGAGGTTTGTAACCTAGTGGGCTAAGTAAAAACCGAGCAAAGCTTCCGCGTCCTGCTCACGCCCCTTACCTACATCCATGTAGGCAACAAAGAGTCAATCGCCCCTAGGCAGAACCCTTCGGGCAGTGCCTGTTTGGCATTGATGCTACGTTATCGCCTATTTATGGGGAATAACCACACCACATAGGCTCTGCTTTGCCTAAATACCAAACACACTGCTGCAAATTCAACCTTGAAAGATCAACAGACCCTAATCAAGCCTAGGCGTTAGTAAACCTTACAAATTAAGCCTTTTAAGTAAAAACCTTCAGGGTAACTACCCGCAATAGGGTGATCGGCGGCTTGGTTTAAACGCTCCATAATAAGTAAGTCTTTACCAGCATCAAGGGCTGCATCAGCCACCACTTTTTGAAACAAGTTTTGCTCCATTAAGCCCGAACACGAGAAGGTTAATAAGGTGCCACCTGGTTTTAATATTTGCATAGCAATCATGTTTATATCTTTATAGCCACGACACGCACCAGTAAGTTGTGCTTTGTTGTCGGCAAACTTTGGCGGATCCATTACTATAGTGTCAAACAATACACCGTCTTCGCGGTATTGACGCAGTAACTTAAATACATCTTGTTTGACAAAATCAACCTTATCTAAATCAAGATTGTTATGCTCAACATTGCGCTTAGCTGTATCGAGGGCTGGCTGCGATACATCCACGTTAGTTACGTGTTTACAGCCGCCACGTAGGGCATACAACGAAAATGTACCCGTGTAGCTAAAGCAGTTTAATACGGTTTTGTCTTTAGAAAAGCGTTCAAGTGCAGCGCGGCTATCGCGTTGATCTAAATAAAAACCGGTTTTATGGCCATCAATAATATCAACTTCAATTTTAAAGCCATTTTCTGCAATGAGTACTGGGGCAGTTGGTTCATTGCCCCATAATGCCCCTTTAATTGGCTCAAGGCCTTCTTTGGTACGCACTTCTACATCTGAGCGCTCGTAAATGCTCATACCAGGGAATATAGCCATTAACGCGCCAACAATTTCACCTTTATGACGCTCAGCACCCGCGCTAAGTAATTGACACACTAATACGTTGTCAAACTTATCTATGGTAACGCCGGGTAAAAAATCTGATTCTGCGGCGCAGAGTCTAAAGCCAGTTAAACCACCTTCTTCGATTACTTGGCTACGGGCTTCTAGTGCACGACGTAGGCGGCGTTCAAAAAAGTGTTGATCAATAACTTCTTTTTCGTCAAAGCTCCAAACACGGGCACGAATTTGTGAATGTGGGCTATAAGCTGCTGTTGCTAAAAATTTACCTTCACTATCGTGAATAGTAACTGTGTCACCTAGACCTGGTTTACCTTTAATTTTTTTGATGGCTTTGGAAAATAACCAAGGGTGTTTTCTTTTTAATGATTTATCGCGGCCAGCTTGCAGGTAAACGGCAGATGTCATAAAGCTTCTCAGTAGTAATAAATAAGCGCTGTATTTTAGTCAAGGCAAGGGCAACATACAATGAATGTTTTGCATGGAGCCCATAAATCGCGGTAAAGTATGGCTAATTCAATATGTTAATTAGGTATTTGGAACACGTTGTGACAGACATAATGTTAAGCCCTGAGCTGCAGCAGCTCAATTTACAGTGCAGAGCCTTTATTACCACACTAATTCATGCCGATGTGGCGCATGATATAACCCATATTGAACGCGTAGTTCGGGTTGCTATTAAATTGTGCGATGCAGAGCAAGCTAATATGAAGGTAGTGCTCCCGGCTGCATGGTTACACGACTGTGTAGCCGTGGCTAAAAACCACCCAGATAGGGCTAAAGCCTCTACTATGGCCGCCGATAAAGCGATTGCTTTTTTAGCTTCTATTAATTACGACGCGCAATTATTTACTCAAATTCATCATGCAATAGCGGCGCATAGCTTTAGCGCCAATATTAAAGTGAACTCAGTAGAAGCACAAATAGTGCAAGACGCAGACAGAATGGACGCACTAGGCGCGATTGGTATAAGCCGCTGCATGAAAGTAGGTGGCTCAATAAGTCGATTACTATATAACCCGGATGACCCATTTTGCCTACAACGCGAAGCAGATGATAAAAAA
The DNA here is from genome assembly GCF_002221505.1 of Pseudoalteromonas nigrifaciens. Taxonomy (NCBI): domain Bacteria; kingdom Pseudomonadati; phylum Pseudomonadota; class Gammaproteobacteria; order Alteromonadales; family Pseudoalteromonadaceae; genus Pseudoalteromonas; species Pseudoalteromonas nigrifaciens. Next base: position 1,284,285 of record NZ_CP011036.1, read on the forward strand.
TACACGCTTGATCATTTTTTTATTAAGTTATTACACATAGCTCAAAGCATGAATACTCCCTCGGCTAAGGCCGAAGCACTAAGACGTACAGAGTATATGCATGACTTTTTAGAGCAACTAAAGTCTGAAATAGGAGAGCAGCGTGAGTATACCTAAGCTAGCTGGGATTGATCATTGTCATTTAAATGTGGATGATTTAGCGCAAGCGGTTAAATGGTATGAGCGTGTTTTAGGTTTTAGTGTGGTTGAAGCGCTCGCCTTTTGGAATGAAGATGGCAAAGGGCCATTAACCCTTGAAGATGCAAATGCTACCACGCGTTTAGCGTTATTTACTGCACAGGGACGTAGTAAAGGCATTGCTTTTTTAGCCACTGGGGAGCAATTTATTGCATGGCTTGAGCATTTTGAACACCTAAATATTAAAACAGTATTAGCTGATCACGGCGTTACGTTTTCAATTTATTTTAAAGATAACAGCGGAAATAGCCATGAAATTACCTCTCATGACTATACGCAGATTAAAACTGTGTATCAGCAGGTATTATTAGGCTCGAATACAGCCAAAAAGAGCTAAATTAAAATCGCTCCTGATGAGCATTTTTTATGGCAATAATATCGTCAATTTTGCCAATAAATAGCTCAACCAATTGCGGGTCGAAGTGTTTACCGGCTTGTTGTTGCATATGTTCTAGAGTTTGCTCTATGCTCCAAGGCTCTTTATAGGGGCGTTTTGAGGTAAGTGCATCAAATACATCGGCAATGGCAACAATACGCCCTTCCAGCGATATGGCTTCTCCTTTTAGGCCATTGGGGTAGCCAGTACCATCCCACTTTTCATGATGTTCAATTGCCAGCACATGCGCCAGTTGTAATAGTGGCGATGATGAATTTGCTAAAATTTGTGCACCAATTAAAGCGTGCTCTTTCATGTGGGTAAACTCATCGGCAGTTAACTTTCCGGGTTTTAGCAAAATGGCATCCGGAATACCTATTTTACCCACATCGTGCATAGGGGCTGCTTGGCGTAATAATTCGGCGTGTTGCTCATCCATACCCAGCGCCAATGCAAGTACTTTGCTGTATTGACTCATACGTATAATATGCTCACCGGTATCGGTGTCTTTATATTCTGCAGCACGACCTAAACGCTGTACTAAATCGACATGAGCTTGTTTTAGCTGCTCAGCTTGCACTAACGACAGGTGAGTTTTAACACGTGCCCGTACAATAGCAGGGCTAATGGGTTTGGTTATATAGTCTACAGCGCCTAGTTCAAAACCTTTAAATTCATCACTTTCATCACTTAGCGCAGTAACAAAAATAATAGGGATATGCGATGTTGCAGGGTTAGCTTTAACAATTTGGCATACTTCAAAGCCATTCATATCAGGCATCATAATATCGAGTAAAATTAGCTTTGGTAGTTCTTTTTCAAGTAATGCTATAGCGGCAGCGCCCGATTTAGCAAACGACATTCTATATTGATTACCAAGCACCTCGCGCATTACTTTTAAGTTTGCAGGCTCGTCGTCAACAATTAATATGCGCGGCTTATCTAGAATAAAATCCATTAATTAATTCTCCTTAGGGTTAACTTTTTAAGTAAATTTGCTAATTTAACTTGCGCGTTATCAAAGTCGAATTCATCAAAGGCACTGGCTATTTCATCTATATCTACTTGTACTGATACTATACATTTACGTTGTAACTGTTCGAGAAGATCATCATTAAGTTCGGCATTTTGTGCATCAGCATAGAGTTCTTGGCAAATTTCTATTAGCTCAGCTGTTGATAACGGCTCAGCATTGTCGATAAGTTTGGCGGGCTCTTTACATATAGTGCTTGCTAATAATTGGCCGATAAGCGCCAATTCAGTTTTTATATCTGCCAAAACGCTGGTTAGCACAGCTTCATCGTCTGCGTTCTCTAAACGCGTTAACAGTGTCATTAAGGTTAATAACCCTAAATTACCAGCCACGCCTTTTAACGTGTGAATAAGCGTATAAACACTTTTAATATCGCTTAGTTGCAGCTTAAATAAGCTTATAAATTGCTTTTCGTTGGTATTAACAAATTTAGTAATTTCGGTAAGCTGTTTACATTTAGAGCCCCACAAAGCTAACCCTTTTTCAAAATCTATGTGCTTGGCATCGGGGTCGGTTTGCGCAATTAATGTTTCTTTTGCTAAGCCAAGTCCAAGCACCAGTGCTATCTCTTGATTCAGTTGGTTGATATCAACCGGCTTATTAGCAAACCCATTCATGCCTGCATTTTTAGCGGTTAGTTTATCTTGCTGTAACACGCTGGCTGTTAAGGCAATAATAGGCGTAAATTTTATTTGTTTTAGTTGCTCCAATGCACGAATTTTAATGGTGGCCTCAATACCGTCACATTCAGGCATGTGAATGTCCATTAAAATGACATCAAAGTCTTGCTGATTAAACGCCTCAATGGCTTCTAAACCATTACTTGCAGTGGTTACTGTGTGTTGATCTCGCGAAAGTAATATAGAAAGTAGCTCTGTATTTTGTTCTATATCATCAACCACTAATATTCTAAGCGGAGGTAGTTCGGTATGTAGGCCTTCAAAATAATCTATTTTATTTTCATCACCAACAGTAAAAGGTAATGAGAAGTAAAAGCAGCTGCCTTTATCAACTTCACTCACTAAATCAATTGAGCCATGCATAAGCTCTACTAATTGTTTACTTATTGTTGTGCCTAAACCTGTGCCACCAAATCGACGTGTGGTCGTGCCATCGGCTTGCACAAAAGGCTGAAAAACCGCTTTAATACGATCTTTAGCAATACCAATGCCTGTATCTTGTACTTCAAAAAATAGGTGATTATTTTGTGTGGTACTTACGGTAACAGTAACAGCGCCTTGCTCAGTAAATTTAATAGCGTTACCAATAAGGTTTGTAAGTATTTGCCTAAGGCGGTCGGGATCACCGTAGTATGCGGTGCTAACTGATTTATTAATATTAAGCGTTAAATTAAGGTTTTTCTTTTTAGCTTCTAACCAAAAAGTTGAAATAATACTGTCGATAACGGGCTTTAAATTAAAATGCACAGGCTCAATGGTTAGCTTTCCTCGTTCTAACTTTGCAGAGTCGAGAATTTCATTAAGTAGGCGTAGCAAAGAGCGTGCTGCATTGTTAACCGTAACAAGGTGCTTTTGCTGCTCTTTACTTAGCGGTGTATCCATAAGCAGATCGCTAAAGCCAATAATTGCATTCATAGGGGTGCGTATTTCATGGCTCATATTTGCCATAAAAGATTGCTTAGCATTTGCAGCTTCTTCTGCTTGCAGTTTAGCGTGCTCTAATTTTGCTTCATACTCTTTGCGCTCAGTAATATCAACAAGTACACCATCAATCCACTGCGCAACATCGGTATTATTAAAGTCAAAACTACCTTTCTCTAATACCCATACAGTTGCGCCGTTGCGATGGCGAATTCTATATTCAACAGAGTATTGACGCTTTTCGGTAACGGCATTAGTGAGCGTGGTAATAATCATTTGTTGATCAGACTTTAAAATCAGGTCTGTAAACTCAATGTGTTGCTCAATAAATTCATCTGGTGTATAGCCAGTTAAATCCAATATACTTGGGCTAACAAATAGCATGGTGTAGTTAGTATCGAATTTACATCTAAAGGCAACGCCTGGCATATTTTGCATTAATGAGCGATATTTTTGCTCATTTTCAACGACCGTTTTTTGTAGCGCTCGTTGCTGCGTTAAGTCAGTAATAAAGCCAACATACAAAGGAGGTTGCCCAGTTTGCGTCACTTGTCCAATACCAAGGCGCACAGGGATCAAATGGTTATCTTTATGTTTAGCAAAAGTATCGCGGTTTATGCCTATAATAGCGCTTAGATCAAGAGTCATATCACCAGATGATGACGCATTATTTAGAGCGTTATTATCATTTAAAAGAATCTGTACACTTTTACCTTGTAACTCATGTTCGTGCCAACCTAAAATCTTACTTGCTGCTTCATTAAAGCTTAAAATAATACCTTGATGATCAATAGTCACAATGCCATCTATTGCTGTTTCTAATATGGCGTTTAACCGCGACTCGTCGGCTGACTTTTCTTCAAGCAGCAGTTTATAGCGTACCATGCCATTAATTACAGCAACCACGCTGGTTATTGCAACAGTTGCAGTGGCAACCGCAATTGCAACAAATGTAAGCCCAGCAGACGCATTTTCGTCTGCGTAAATTAGTGGGGAAGTTGCTACAAAACGGGTTGCTGCCATACCCATATAATGCATACCAGTAACAGCAAAGCCTAATATAACGGCGCTGGTTGAACGAATTTGTAACTGTGATAACCGAGGGAAAACTCTTTCAAGGTTAAAGTGGCTATATAAAGCTATAAACGATAGGGCAACGGCCACTAAAATAGACAACCCAAACATAACTGGGTCATACCGTAGCATAGGCGCAAGCTCCATCGCTGCCATACCACTGTAATGCATAGTGCCAATACCCGAGCCGAATAATACTGAGCAAACAGCTAATACTTTAAAGTTACCATTACTTTTTACCAGTATAGATACAGCATATTGGCATGCCAAAAATGCCGGTATAAAAGAGAGTAAGGTAATAGTTGGGTTATATTTAATGTTAGTACACAAGGAAAAAGCTAACATACCAATAAAATGCATGCTCCAAATGCCCGCAGAAAAAACAGCTGCAGCGGTTACAGTAGCTAAACGTTGATAGCTTGGGAAAGTAGTTTTTTTAGCTAAATCAATGAGTTTTGTAGTAAAAAAAGCGGCAAATATGACTATTAAAACTGAAAGAGAAACCAAAAGGGGATCGTAAACCCCGTTTATAATTAAACTAGGATCTTGGTCAGTAATAAAGAAAGCTGATAACATGGCGGCTCTAAATAGGCATTTTAATCGTGTAGTTTAATAGAATTAATTAATTAATAAACCGTTAATTTTATGATTGCTTATTAAGCTATAAATAAACAACACGGCATTAACTAACCATTAGACGAAAAGTAGCCCCTAGCTAGTATAGTGTGAGAGATTAATTTGTTTGCCTACCAACTAAAAAAAAGTACCCGACGAAAGACCGTTGCTATTAAAGTGCATAATCAAAATGTGACGGTATATGCCCCCCATCACGTACAAAAAAAAGTGCTCGATAACTGGTTATTAGAAAAAAAATCATGGGTTGAGGCGCAGCTGCAAAAACAGCTTACTTTGGTTGATACAAAACAGTATCCACTTAAGGACAAAAAGATCTGGGTTTTTTCAGAAGCAATTAATTTAACGTTTCAGCAAGGCAATACCTCTACAGTGGAGCGCCAACAAGATGGCCTGCTTATTACCGTTTCTGCTCGTGTTAAGCATCAGCAGCAAAAGTACCAATTACTTTTAGAGGCGTATTTAAAAGAGCAGTTAACCGCATACATTGAAATGCGACTTAATGACTTTTGCACGCTGATGCAAGAAGCGCTGCCTAACGATTTAAATATTGCAGTTTATAAACGCAAATGGGGAAGTTGTAATAGTAAAAGGGCGTTAACATTTAACTTATTATTGATTGGTGCACCACATAGCATTATTGATTATGTAATAGTGCATGAGCTGGCGCATTTACGACATTTAAATCATAGCAAAGCATTTTGGCAGCGCGTAGCACAATTTTGTCCCGACTATAAAGCAAGTACGTTATGGCTAAAACAATATGGTATGAGTTTACAATGGGTATTTTAATGTTTTACTAAGAAAAAACACGGAGATTACTAACAAGGAATGTAGTAACTATATAAGTAGAAAAGTGGTGGAGGGAGCTGGATTCGAACCAGCGAAGGCTGAGCCGTCAGATTTACAGTCTGATCCCTTTGGCCGCTCGGGAACCCCTCCACACTAATTTTGTTACATTTGGCCCCACTTAACTTAGCGGTAAGAAAAGTGGTGGAGGGAGCTGGATTCGAACCAGCGAAGGCTGAGCCGTCAGATTTACAGTCTGATCCCTTTGGCCGCTCGGGAACCCCTCCAATGCAACGGCGCTGATAATAGCAAACATCGTATTTAAGTAAAGAAAAAAGCTAAAGAAAAATGAAATAAAGCCGATAAATAGGTATTACTTACTTCAATCGGCTAAAGTCTATGCAAATCGGTGATTTGTTAATCACAGAGAGTCAGCTCAACACTCGACTTAATAAAAGTGTGCATGAAAAGCGCCGAGGAGAGTTTGCGCTTTTACTCGCTATGCTATCTCATGATGCACTCGATTTTAGCCAATTCCATTTACCAAAAACAGAAATTGAAGATTCAACTGTTGGCGAAGATACCCTTCGCAAACAAATAGGAGCAGGTCCAAAGCAACTTTTAGCGCCAGATAAGTTTGATATCTTGATAGGGCAGTTTAACGCCTCACTATTAATGCAAGCAGGGGAACGCGCTGGAATGAGCGATATTAAATTAAATCACTGTTTAAACCCTGAACCATTGTTTATAAGAGATGATGTAAGCCATATTCCGCTTCAGGTGCGTGATAATTGTGAATTAGCAGTGCGCAGGCGTATAAATAACACACAAACGCAACTATCTAACCCGCAACTCGATGCTGCTGCCTTTTACGAAAGCCTAAATAATGATGCGCTTCACCACCCATTGCATTTAGTAAGCGCTTAATTATAAAGCGTACGCTGTAACTGCTTTGATATTGCAATAACCAATCATATTAATAGAACTTGGCAAACGATTGCGCCATCACTCTAACTATTAAGTTACTTGTCTGTAATATAAAGCCGCTAACTCTCTACACTTAAGCGCATTTTAGCGATACTTTATTTTATTAATGGATTAATAATTGATTTAATATAAAAAAAGCATCCAAAAATTAAATGCAATTGCTATAATAGGCTCAAATGGTATGACATTAAATGCCGTTATCATTAAACCAAGGTAATTAGGAACGTAATGAAGAAAATATTCACGCTAAATCACGAGAAAATCAAATATCCTCGTATGGTTGACGCCGCAAAGCATGAAGTGAAAAAATATTTGAAAAGAGAGCGTAACAAAACTCTACCACTCGATGCTGATTACTGGGCGTTTGATTGTAAGTTTGGTAATACCGCTGAAGATGCACAAGTAGTGCACGTTGCAGAGCTTAGTAATCATATAAGCGAAATAGAAAAGCAAAGCTTAACTTCTTTTTATGTAGAAATATTAGCGCGCCCAGCTCAACGTCAACAACCAGATTTGGATGACGACGAATAAGACGCTTATAAAGTAATTTGCGTAATTTTTAAAATGGGCCTAGTGGCCCATTTTTTGTTTGTACGTTTATACAAACGCGATTTAAACCTTGAGCATTCAAGTACAAGCAGCTTATAAGCAGTGCTTACTTTCAGTATTACCCTGAAAATTATGGCCGTGATTTTCTAAAACAATTAACAACAACTCTGTATCGCCATTTTTATATTTGGTTGTAAGTTTGATTAAAAACCCAACTTTAATACATTTGCATAACATAAGACTGTATTATACTGTGTTAGTTGATAATTATAGAAAACAGTAGTATTTATGCCATTAAATTATGCCGATAGCGATTTAAAACTTAGCCTTAAAACCTCAAAAGTTCTCATTGTTGATGATCAGTTACTTAGCATAATTGTACTGAAAAAAATATTATCAAAGCACTTTATTGTTAACACCGCCAACAGCGGTGAAGAAGCAGTTGAAATATGTAAATCTAATACTCCCGATATCGTACTGCTGGATATTTCAATGGATGGCATATGCGGTATAGAAACCTGTTTAAAACTTAAAACGACGACACAAACCCAAGACATTCCCGTTATATTTGTTACCTCCTTTGAAAAGCAAGAAGAGGACTGCTGGGAAGCGGGTGCGGTAGACTTTATTCAAAAACCGATTAACCCAGAAACCTTATACAGAAGAGTAAGAGCGCACTTAACTATTAAGCTGCAACATGACTTATTAAGTCAAAAAGTGTTTCTTGATGACTTAACTAAAGTATTTAACCGTCGTTATTTTGATACTCATATTAATAAAATACAATTGAGTGCATTAAGAGAGAATACACAATATGCTTTATTACTTATGGATATTGATTACTTTAAGCAATACAACGATATTTATGGACACGTAGAAGGCGACGTTGTTTTACACTTAGTTGCTCAAACAATTGCCAACAGCCTGCAAAGGCCAAGCGATTTTGTTGCCCGCTATGGCGGCGAAGAATTTGTGGTTGTGCTACCCCATACCAACGAGGAAGGCGCTCGCTGTGTTGCTGAAAAAATTAAAAATAACATATATGGCTTAGGTGTTTTACATAAGTACTCAGAGTTTGAATTTGTCACTATAAGTATAGGTGGAGCTACGTTATTGCAATCAGACGAAGGCAACATGGATATTTTGCAACGCGCAGATAAAAAAATGTACGCCGCTAAAGCACAAGGGCGAAATACAGTGTGCTTTTAAAGCGCAGCGAACCCAATACCAAAATATACGGTAGAGCAGTTATTAACACAGGCCTATAGGTATGTAAATTGCCAATAGTTGCTCGAAAGTAAAATTTTATTTTAGCCATACACATCGCCTGTAACAGCCAACCCTAGGCATGGCTATTGGATGTATTTAAGGTTCAGTTGCCTGTAATTACCTACTTTACTCACCGCACAGCTGCAGTTTGTTATACGCTATGACACTTTTTATATTTTTTGCCACTTTGGCAAGGGCAGTTGTCATTTCTGCTTATTTTAATATCGGCTACCGGAAATAGTGTGCCTTCAAGGTAGCGCCACTGCCCATCTTGTTTAATAAACAACGACTTTTCGTGCAACTCGCAATATAGGTTTTGGTAAAAGTAATTTACTTTAAATGTTACAAAGCCTTCGCTTGCATCGTGCTCAGTGTCGATGACGGTTAGCTTTATAAAGCGGCAGCTATCAGCAAAGTCTTTAATCTCTTTTACAGGGTTTTCTGCCTGTTTTTCACTTGCATAAGTTTGATAAACATAAGTTGCATTTTTAAGTACATATGCACTGTAGCGAGCACGCATAAGTTGCTCAGGTGTTTCAGCTATTTTTGATGCTAAATGAAGTGGTTCACAGCAGTCAGCATAATTTTGCTGGCTGCCACAAAAGCAAGGAGAAGTCGTTAATGAGGTCATAATATTAATATAAAGTGTTTAAAACACGAGTTTAACAAGCTTATTGAGTTAGTGGTATCTCAAGGTTGTGAGTATTTTTAGTAAAACAGTAAAGCTTAGTATTTGTAGTGCTTAAATTTAATGATAGCTGTGTCAGCTGTTGATCATTAATAATATCAGTCCAGGTAATAACCGCAGCAAAGTTTCCGTTGTGCAGCGCCGAGCTAAGTACATACTCTAAGTTTACTAAATGTTTTTGCCTGATCACCAGTAATTTGCTGGTGTCAATGGAGCATGAATCAAGCAAGGCTTTACTCGGTACATGGTCAGGGGCAATCAGCAGTGTCCATGCATTTAAGCTGTTGTATTGGTGTAATACTTTAAGCAATTCAAAGGTTGCTGAAATTTCATCTTCAATTTGAATTAAATTTACACAATCACTTTTATCGTCTTGCTGATAACTTTTAACGGTTCTTACGGTAATAGGCTGTAACATAAATTTCTCACTCACTGGGTTTTTATACAGTACCCATATACAGTAGTTTATACAGTGTTATGGTGCAAGTGTTTTTTTGCTAATTATTTGTACAGTCATTCAGTTTTAAATTTTTACACGGATAAAAAAACAAAAATAACTATTAAAAACAGAGCGTTAATATTTTAGGTATATATTTATATTTTTTATTAAAGTTATGCGGCGAATAGCACCTATACAGTACTTTATGCTCTATTATTTACGTTAAAGTAAAGCTGATTGCTCAGCATATAAGCACGGTAATTATTATTTTTAAAACCTGAAGTACATACGTATTACCGTGTCATATTTATTATTTCAGCTACTTCAATAACTTAATGCATAACAAGGTAAAATGTCCGGTATTTCGCTATTTTTATGCTAAAATCTCGCCACTTTTTACTACCTTAAGTTTGTTATGCTCGAAGCCTTATTTAAAATCCGCGCAAATGATTCCTCAGTACAACGTGAATGTGTTGCCGGTATGACTACTTTTATTACTATGGTTTATATTGTTTTTGTTAATCCAGCAATGCTTGCCCAAGCAGGAATGGATCAAGGCGCTGCGTTTGTAGCTACATGTATTGCAGCTGCAATAGGCTGTTTTATTATGGGCCTATGGGCCAATTATCCGTTAGCGTTAGCGCCGGGTATGGGATTAAATGCTTTTTTTACCTATGGCGTTGTTTTAGGAATGGGCTATACCTGGGAAGCGGCATTAGGTGCTGTGTTTATGTCGGGTTGTATATTTTTATTTTTAAGTTTATTTAAAGTACGAGAGTGGATTATTAATGCCATTCCACTGGTGCTAAAACAAGCAATAGCGACCGGTATTGGTGCTTTTTTGGCGCTAATTGCGCTTAAAAGTGCAGGGATCATAGTATCTAGCCCTGCAACCTTAGTGCAACTAGGTGATATTACTGCACCTGGGCCATTACTTGCTATTTTAAGTTTTTTTGTGATTGCGGCATTGTTATATCGCGATTTTAAAAGTGGTGTGTTAATTAGTATTTTACTGGTAACAGGTATTGCTTTGGCTTTTGGTTTGGTTGAATATCAGGGGGTTATGTCTATGCCGCCGTCAATTTTACCAACCTTTATGCAACTTGATTTTAGTGCGGCATTTGAGCTTTCAATGTTGAGTGTTATTTTTGCATTTTTATTTGTAGATTTATTTGATACCTCAGGCACCTTGGTTGCGGTCACGCAAAAAGCAGGGCTTGCAGATGAAAAAGGCAATATGCCACGTTTAGGGCGCGCTCTTAGCGCTGATAGCACTGCCACTATTGCTGGTGCAATGCTTGGTACATCTACTACTACATCTTACATAGAGTCGGTGGCTGGCGTTTCTGTAGGCGGACGCACAGGCTTAACAGCCGTTGTTGTGGGTATTTGTTTTTTATTGATGATGTTTTTTGCGCCACTAGCGCAAATGGTGCCAGCGTATGCCACTGCCGGTGCTATTTTATATGTTTCGGTACTTATGCTACAAAACTTAAAGTTTGTAAACTGGGACGACATGACAGATGCCATTCCTGTTAGTGTGGTGTTATTAATGACCCCGCTGACATTTTCTATTGCTCATGGTATAGCGCTTGGGTTTATTTCTTACACCGCGGTTAAGGTGTTATGCGGTAAAAAGGATCAAGTAAGTATTAGTGTGTGGATTTTAACGGCATTGTTTATTGTTAAGTTTGCATTTTTATCTTAAAAAACTTATTTATCTATCAATAAAAAAAGCCCATACAAAATTGTATGGGCTTTTTTTATAAGTTTTAGTACTAATTTACCATTTCTTTTTCGGAGCAAATAAAACATCTAGGTCATCTTGCTCTTGCTCAGTTTTCTTTTTAAGTGCATTGGCATTCGATGCTCTTAACTCAACACTAATAGCTTCTAAGTAGCCTTCTACTTCTTGGTATTTAGCAGTTACATATGGATCGCTATACGATACCGCACTGAGTGAAGCATGGGCTTTTTCAAAATACTGCCTAGCTGAACCTACCATGCCTGCAGAGCGCGCCGATAAACCACGTTTAATTTGGCTTTCAATATTTATTTGTAACTGCAGTTTTTCCATTCGTTTGTCTTCAATTACAAATAGTTGGCTATCGAGGTTACCTTTATTGTGCTCAGAGCGTAGAATAATACGTAATTTTTTTATGCCCTGTATTAGCGATACCAATTGCTTATCGTTACTTGGCAGTGAAAGCGATTCGCTATTGCTTCCTTGAACTGGGTTATTCAAACGCTCTTTCGCTTCATTTAAACGGTTTTTTAATATTTTAGAACCAGGTGAAAGCGATACCATGGTACTAAGCGCATCATGATTACGACGCTGTAAAACACGTAGTGTGTTATCTGAAAACGGGATATTAGCGTTATTCATTAACGCTTCCTCGGTTTCCTCAATGATAGCTTTTTGTTTGGTTAGTTCTTTACGGCGATCAGCTTCTTGTTTTTCTTTATGCTGTTGCACCGCACTTACCCAAAGCGCAATCACAATAAGAGCAACAATGAGTATAATTATAATAGAGACGATCATGTTACAGTTCTCGGGTTCTAAACCTAATTGCTCAATCTTACATTAAATATATAAGAACAGGAAAACTTTGCGCTAATTAACTATAAAAGCAGGCTAAGAAAGCGTTTAAATCTTAATGCTTTATATGATAATCATTGCTATCTGAAGTATATTTATTGTGCTAGCCTAAGCCTATATTTATTAAATACGATATTATCAATTAAAACCTACCATTTGTCGGGTGGTCAGTTTTTAAAGATAAAGTATTTACCCCCTCAAAAACGAATAATAACGAAAATACATAGCTATGAAATTACAACAACTTAGATATATTGTAGAAGTTCAAAATCATAAATTAAATGTCTCAGCAACAGCTGAAAGTTTATTTACCTCACAACCAGGTATTTCTAAGCAAGTGCGCATGCTTGAAGATGAGTTAGGTATTCAAATTTTTGGTCGCAGTGGTAAACATTTAACGCATGTAACGAGTGCCGGTGAAGAAGTCATTAATATATCGCGCGAAATCCTCTCAAAAGTGGAAGGTATTAAAGCGGTTGCTCATGAGCATACTTTACCTGATCAAGGTAAGCTTAATATTGCCACTACTCATACCCAAGCACGTTACGCATTGCCGAATGTTATTAAAGGGTTTATGAAAAAATACCCCGCAGTGTCACTTCATATGCACCAAGGTACACCGCAGCAAATATCAGATGCAGCTGCACGTGGCGATGCCGACTTTGCTATTGCAACAGAAGCACTACACTTATATTCAGACCTTGTTATGCTACCTTGTTATCATTGGAACCGTAGTATTGTGGTGGCAAAAGACCATCCATTAGCTAAAAAAGCCAATAGTATAACCGTGGCTGATATTGCAAAATATCCGCTTATTACTTATGTATTTGGCTTTACTGGCCGCTCAGAACTAGATAAAGCATTTAGTGCTCATGGGCTTGAGCCGCACATAGTATTTACCGCCACCGATGCCGACGTTATTAAAACGTATGTACGCTTAGGATTAGGCGTTGGAGTGGTTGCGTCAATGGCGATTGACCAGGTCAGTGATACTGATTTAGTGTGTATTGATGCCAGCCATTTATTTGAAGCGAGTACCACTAAAATTGGTTTTAGAAAAGGCAGTTTTTTACGCACTTATATGTATGACTTTATTGAACGCTTTGCACCACACTTAACTAAAGAGCGAGTAGAGCGTGCTAACTTATTACGCAACCAAGAAGATGTTGATAAGTTATTTGCTGATATAGAATTGCCAGTTAAATAATTGTTTCGGTATCTAATACTTAACTGTTAAAAGTAGCTAATAAAAAAGGCGCCTGTTTTTAAACAGGCGCCTTTTTTAATTATAATTAAGTGTGTTAACACTCAATTATATTAACGGCTAAACCACCACGAGCGGTTTCTTTATATTTAGTTTTCATATCGTTACCGGTTTCGAGCATAGTTTTAATCACTTTATCGAGTGATACTTTTTGCTCACCACTACCACGAATTGCAAGGCGTGACGCATTAATTGCTTTTATCGCGCCCATGGCGTTGCGTTCAATACACGGTACTTGCACTAAGCCACCAACTGGGTCACACGTAAGCCCTAAGTTATGCTCCATGCCAATTTCGGCGGCATTTTCTACTTGCACTACATTACCACCTACAATTTCGGTAAGTGCGCCTGCAGCCATTGAGCAAGCCACGCCCACTTCACCTTGGCAACCTACTTCGGCACCCGAAATAGAGGCGTTCTTTTTATATAAAATACCGATAGCGGCGGCGGTTAATAAATAACGCGTAACTATGTCGCGATCAACTTCTTTTATAAAAGTATGATAATACATAAGTACTGCTGGTAAAATACCCGCTGCGCCATTGGTAGGCGCGGTTACAACACGCCCGCCTGCGGCGTTCTCTTCATTTACAGCTAAAGCAAATAAGTCGACCCAATCCATAGCACGTAGGGGGTCGTTACTTACTTCAACATTAAGTTTTAAATGTAAATTAGGAGCACGACGTTTTACTTTTAAACCGCCTGGTAAAATCCCTTCGGTACGCATACCACGCTCAATACAGGCTTTCATTACCTGCCAAATATTAAATAACTCGTCTTTAATGTCGTTTTCGCTGCGTAGTGTTTTTTCGTTATGCATCATTAAAGTAGATACACTGAAACCCGACTCTTTACACATTTCCAGTAATTCTTGTGCGCTACCAAACGGAAAAGGTGCAGGGTTTTCTTCACGAATATCAAGCGCTGCTTGTTTTTCGTTTTCAAAATCTTGGTCAGTAACAATAAAGCCACCGCCAATTGAGTAATAAATTTGGCTATAAACCTTCTCGCCATTATTAGAGGCAATAATTTCCATTGCATTAGAGTGCTTAGGTAGCGTTTTACGACGGTGAAAAACAATAGCCCCTTGCTTTGGGAATTTAGCCTTATGCGTTTGATTTAAATAAATAACTTGTTCTTTTTCAATTGTGGCTAAAATAGTATCAACCAAATCGGCGTCGATGGTTTCAGGATCATACCCAGCAAGGCCAAGTATTACTGCTTTACCCGAGCCGTGGCCAATACCAGTTTGGCCTAACGATCCATATAGCTCTACTTTAATGTCGGTAACGTTTGCTAATAATTGTTTTTCTTGTAGGTCATTAACAAATAAACGAGATGCGCGCATTGGGCCAACGGTATGTGACGAAGAAGGGCCAATACCAATACTAAACATATCAAATGCACTTATCATAATGTGTCTCTTCTGTGTTTACTCAGCACTAGGCTGCTTTTTTGAACGGTCGTGTATAGTAACGCTAAATTGTGACTATGTAACCATTAATCAAGAACATTTAAACTGGTAAGGCGAGTTGTTTTGTAAAGTTTTTAATGATGCTTGCAGTTGCACCCCAAAGTAAACCATGTGGGGTATTGTAACCATATAAAATAATGGTTTTACCAAAACGCTGAAAAGGCAGGGGCTGCCAATTAGCCTCGTTAGTTAAATCACGCAGTGGTAATAAAAAACTAGCTTGTACCTCATTATGATCGTTCTCCCAAATAGTGTGTTTATTAAGCATGCCAACAAAAGGGCTAATGTTAAAGCCGGTGAGTGTTGAGTACAAAGGTAATTGGCCAAATACTTTAACATTACTGGGCGTAATATTTAGCTCTTCATGTAGTTCACGCAGGGCAGTAGTGCGAAGCGTAATATCACTTGCTTCAAACTTACCACCGGGCAAGCAAATTTCACCGGGATGATGGTGCAAATAAATAGGGCGCTTACACAGTAAAATATGCGCATGATCATCTACATCAATAAGCGGCAACATGACTGCGCTGGCACGCTTTTTAGGGGTATCTATTCCTTGATCTGGCGCTGCCGTAGGGCTTAACTGAAACCGCGCTATAATGTGTTCACTATTCAAAGCGACCTACTGTTATTTATAATAATGGAAGTATTTTATTTACTTTATCGTATGTTTCTTGATATTCCAATGCAACTTTAGAATCAGCTACTATGCCACCACCGGCCCAGCAGTGTATTTGTTGAGCGTGGCATACTAAAGTGCGAATAGTAATGCTGGTATCCATGTTACCACAAGCACTTAAATAGCCTATTGAACCACAATAAATACTGCGACGATGCGGTTCAAGTTCTTCAATAATCTCCATTGCTCTCACTTTAGGCGCGCCAGTAATCGAGCCCCCAGGAAATGCTGCAGCGAGTTGATCAACCGCCGTTTTACCCTCTGCCAATGTGGCAGTAACTGTACTAACTAAATGATGCACCGCCGGAAAGCTCTCAATAGCAAATAATGAGGGCACCTGTACCGATCCTGGTTTGGCTACTTTACCTAAATCGTTTCGTAATAAATCAACAATCATTACATTTTCGGCGCGATCTTTGGCAGAGTTTGCCAATAATTGTGCTTGCTGGGCGTCTTGCTGCGGATCCGCTTTTCGCGGTAACGTGCCTTTAATCGGCTTAGTTTGCACTTGATTATCGCTTACTAATATAAAACGCTCCGGAGAAATAGACAAAATTGCGCCTTGCGGATGGTTTATAAAGCTAGAAAACGGCGCTTTATTCGCTGCTGTTAATTTAACGTAGGCAGCCCAAGGCGAGCCTTCATATTGGGCACTAAAACGTTGTGCTAAATTTATTTGATAGCAATCGCCTGTTTTTAAATAATCTTCAATTACGGCAAATTTTTGCGCATAATCAGCGCGGCTCATATTAGATTGCCACGCAGTTTTAAGTGCAAAGCTAGGCATAATGGCAGGTTGTGCTAAATACTGCTGATAAAGTGCTAAGCGATTAACCTTAGGCTGGGCAATATAAAACCAACTGTTTTGTTGTTTATCGTATATGAGTGCATCTAAGTACAAGCCAACGGCCATTTGTGGCAAGTCTATATCGTTTATAGCGCTACTTGGGAGGTTTTCAAGTGTGCGGCCTAAGTCATAACCCAAATAACCCAGCCAGCCACCACTAAAGGGTAGGTTGTTGGCCGCTTTGTTGTTATTAAGTTTTAGCAGTTCGCTGTTCATTATTTCAAAGCAGCTTCTTGCATCGGGTTGGTTATTTAAAATACTGAGGTTGTTTTGTACTTCCAGTGTGCTTTTGGGCTCGATGGCAATAATATCAAAACGACTGTCTACATGCTCACTATTGGCCGAATCGAGTAAAATGGCATAAGGCAAGTGGGCAAAATGCGCAAATACATCAATACAGCTTTGTGTTATGGCTAATTTTATACAATTATTTTTATTGTTTAGCATTTACTACCCCTTTAAGAACTGGCTCGAAACGGGCGAGGAGGGTATCATAAGTCAAATTTTTTTGGCAGCGTTTAGTTGCTTCCCAAATTAAAAACAGTGCAAACCACCGTCACCGGTTTGATATAGCTTACGCGACACCGCGTAACGGTAACTTAAGGAACCACTATGAGTACAATCCGTCAGCAAGACTTTATAGATAGCATTGAAGATGCTTTGCAGTATATTTCCTTCTATCATCCCCTTGATTTTGTTCAAGCGCTTGAAAAAGCCTATAACAAAGAACAAAGTAAAGCAGCAAAAGATGCCATCGCACAAATTCTAATTAACTCGCGTATGTCGGCTGAGGGCAAGCGTCCGCTTTGCCAAGACACAGGTATTATTACCTGTTTTGTTAAAGTAGGTATGGATGTTAACTGGGATAAAACCGATTTAACCGTTCAACAAATGGTTGATGAAGGCACACGCCGTGCATACTTAAATCCAGACAACCCGCTGCGCGCCTCTATTGTTGCAGACCCTGCAGGTACTCGTAAAAACACCAAAGACAATACCCCTTCAGTTGTACATATAGATTTAGTAGCGGGCGGTAAGGTTGAAGTAATGGTAGCGGCTAAAGGCGGCGGCTCTGAAAACAAAAGTAAAATGGCTATGTTAAATCCATCTGACGATGTGGCAGAATGGGTAGAAAAAACGCTACCTACAATGGGCGCAGGCTGGTGTCCGCCTGGCATGCTAGGTATAGGTATTGGTGGTACGGCTGAAAAAGCGGCAGTAATGGCTAAAGAGTCGTTAATGGATCCGGTAGATATTCATGAATTAATGGAACGCGGTGCAGAAACCACAGAAGAAAAGCTACGTTTAGAAATATTTGAACGTGCTAATAAATTAGGTATTGGCGCACAAGGCTTAGGCGGTTTAACAACGGTTGTTGATGTTAAAATTAAAACAGCACCAACGCATGCAGCGTCAAAACCGGTCGTGATGATCCCTAACTGTGCGGCTACTCGCCACGTACACTTTACCCTTGATGGTTCAGGCCCAGCAAACCTAAAAGCACCTAAGTTAGAAGATTGGCCACAAGTAACCTTTGAAGTGGGCGAAGGCACACGTCGTGTTGATTTAAATACCTTGACCAAAAAAGATGTGCAAGAGTGGAAAATGGGTGAAACTGTTTTACTTTCGGGTACTATTTTAACGGGTCGAGATGCCGCGCATAAGCGTTTGCAAGACATGATCAACTCAGGCGAAGGTTTACCTAAAGGCGTAGATTTTGATAATAAATTTATTTATTACGTAGGCCCAGTAGATGCTGTACGTGACGAAGCAGTTGGCCCAGCGGGTCCGACAACGGCTACGCGTATGGATAAATTTACCGATATGATGCTAGAAAAAACCGGTATTGTAGGCATGATAGGTAAAGCAGAGCGTGGCCCTGCTACGGTTGAGTCTATTAAGCAGCATAAGTCAGTGTACTTAATGGCAGTTGGCGGCGCGGCGTATTTAGTATCTAAAGCAATTAAAAAAGCACGTGTTGTTGCTTTCGAAGATTTAGGTATGGAAGCCATCTACGAGTTTGAAGTAGAAGATATGCCGGTAACAGTCGCTGTTGATAGCGAAGGTGCTAATGCGCATACGCAAGGCCCTGCAATTTGGAAAGCTAAAATTGAAGAGCTAGATAGCAAGCTAAAGTAATCTAACTTACTAATATACAAAGCGAGCCCTGTGCTCGCTTTTTGTTTAACTTAAACTAAGTAACCTGATCTCTGGATAATAAAGCTATCTCAAGCAGCTATTTTCAGCGCTAACTGCGTTGAATTCACTTGCAATAGGCCAGCTATTGACGCGTGAATTCGTCTTGTTTTCACTGAAAATCTCTGGCTAGAGAAAATAAAGATAACTATGATTCAATACGTTAGTAAATCTCTTAACCAGAGTTCAGGTTAAATAACCTGTTCTACTCCCCGTAATTTAATTTGCTTAGCAAAAGAGTGAACAGCTCTGACCAGTTCTCTTAAACCACCCCCTTTATAAGGCAAACCTATGTAGCATAAGCGTTTGCATATTATGCTTGCGTGTAATTTAAACTTTACAGTTATTAGTTGCGTTACGTTCACGTAAGCGTAAACCTTGCGGTGTTTGTTATTTTTAGCTTTTAATACTTGATTGCTTTACCTTTGTGGAATTTTTATGTGCACTTACCATTAAAGCTGGCTATTTAATTCAATGCTGTTTTGCGCTTGGGTTTATCCTCTCGTGGTATAGCGAAGCGTTATCCGAAGTGATAAAGTCTCGGCAATTTCATGCATGCATACCCTTTAGGGTTAACTATTTCGGAGTATTTAAAGTGGTTGTGTTTAATCAAGTTGAATTTGATAACCATGAACAAGTGGTTTTTTGTACTGATAAAGAGTCGGGTTTAAAAGCAATAATTGCGGTACATAATACTAACCTAGGTCCGGCAGTGGGCGGATGTAGAATGTGGGATTATGCAAATGATGAAGATGCAGTTTACGACGTGCTGCGTTTATCCAAAGGCATGACCTATAAAAATGCAGTTGCGCGCTTGCCATTTGGTGGCGGTAAATCTGTGATTATTGGTAATGCTAAAGAAATTAAATCTGAGCAATTATTCCGTGCTTTTGGTCGTCAATTAGAGCGATTAAACGGCAGCTACTATTCTGCTGAAGATGTAAATATCAACTGCGACGATGTTGCAATGATGAACAAAGAAACCAGTTATGTACTTGGCCTTGAAGGCAAAAGTGGTAACCCATCACCATTTACAGCATACGGTACGTTTTTAGGTATAAAAGCGGCATTAAACCATCAGCGTGGTCATCAAAACTTTGCTGGTATTAAAGTAGCAGTACAAGGGTTAGGGACTGTTGCTTATACTTTATGTAAGCATTTGTCAGAGGCGGGCGCTGAGCTATATGTTACTGATATTAACCAAGCAGCAATTGACCGTGTTGTTAATGAGTTTGGTGCTACAGCCGTTGGCATTGACGAAATTTACGATTTAGACGTAGACGTGTACGCACCTTGTGCACTAGGTGCAACTATAAACGATGCAACTATACCGCGCCTTAAAGCTACTATAATTGCAGGCTGTGCCAATAACCAGTTGGCACAATCGCGCCATGGTGAAATTATTCGTGAGAAAGGTATTTTATATGCACCAGATTACGTAATTAACGCCGGTGGTATTATTAATGTTTATTATGAAACGCTACCAGAAGGGTACAGTGCTGCTGCGTCAAATAAACATGTTGAAGGTATTTTTGATACCCTAACTGAAATTTTTGCGCGTAGTGAAAAAGAGCAAAAATCTACGCATTTAATTGCTGATGAGCTTGCACAAGAGATCCTTAAAAACGGTCTTTAATCGGCTAAATAAGTTAACCGTAAATATTAGGGCGTGCAATTGCACGCCTTTTTTTTGTTTATACGTTAAACTTAATTTTTTATTTTATGTGTTTATTTATCTATGTCTTCTTCGCCTGTTTCTATGCAGCCTATTGATTTTGATAGCTGGCCCCGTAAACAACATTTTGAGTTGTTTAAACACTTTTCTCAACCTTACTTTAATGTGTGTGTACAGCTAAACGCGAAGGCCTTATATAATTACTGTAAAGCGCATCAGCTGTCTTTTTTTCAGGCCTATACTTATGCCACACTTAAAGCGTGCCATGCGTACCCGCCAATTATGCTGCGTATTATTAATGATAAGCCATGGCTACTAAGTAACACCCGCGCTAGTGTGGTTGAGCTGGCAGCAGATGACTCGTTCAGGTTTAGTTACTTTAGTGATAAGGCCAACTTTACTGAGTTTGCCGTGCATGCCAGCGCAGTTAGTTTTAATGCTAAATCGCAGCCTTTATTTTCTGACGCCTTTGCACAAACCGAAGGGCAGGCCGACTTAATTCATATTTCGGTATTACCTTGGCTAAATTTTAGTGCTTTTTCGCATGCGTTTAGTGAAGGGAAATGTTTAGGGATCCCTAAATTTGTATTTGGTCAGCTTAATAAACAGCAGCAAACTATGCCCTTAGCTATTGATGTACATCACTCTTTAATGGATGGTTTACACGTAGCAAAGTTTATAAACATTTTACAAGATACATTTGATAACTTTTGTAAAGATTAGTTAATGAAATGCTACTGCAGGCTGTGGTAGTATTTTCTTAGTTTAGCTGGTTTTGGTTGGTTTTTAATCACTTAGGATTGCGTTAAATTTAGTGGGTAATACTAATTAATCAATAATAATTATAAAGGTCGCAGTGATGAAGCATTTAGGGATTTTATGTGTATTTTTCGTCATGTTCACGTGTCAGGTGCAGTCACAAACTCGTTTACCTTTAAGTGATTATTTTTTTGAAACATGGAATACCCGCTCAGGCCTGCCTCACAATAGTATTAATAGCTTAGCGCAAACTCAAGACGGTTATTTATGGATAGCAACATGGGAGGGTTTAGCGCGCTTTAATGGCCAAGAATTTAAACTATTTACTCGCGCTGAAATAAATAATCTTCCCGACTCAGGGCTTCGTGCACTTACTCCTACCGATGACGGCGGCTTATTAATAGCCGGTTCAAGAGGTGGTATCAGCTTATATCAATATAGACAGTGGAATACTCAGCCGAGTGCCTCAGCTATGGTTAATCACATAATTAAAAGTAACGATGACGGGTTTTGGCTGGCATTAGAAAACGATGGCGTATTTTACCGCGGGGCTAATAGTAAACACGATCAGGCCATTGTTCATAATGTTAGCGCCTATCGTGTGCTCGAGGATGCCAATGGCGTTATTTGGGCTGCTACTAGCGATGGTTTATATAAAATTGTTGATCAGCAAGCAAGCTTAATAACAGCCGATGATGGGCTACCCAATGCAGCAGTTTATACTCTACTACTTACTCGCCAAGGGAAATTAATTATTGGCAGTGAGCGCGGCGCTTATATTCTCAAAGACGCAGTATTTACTGCCATCCATCCACAGCTTAGTGTCGAGTCTATTTCTAGTTTATTAGAAGATAACCACGGTGATTTATGGTTTGGCACTATTAATAAAGGTATTTTTCGACTCAGTGTGGCTGGGCTTGAGCAATTAGATGCGAAAGGCGGACTCCCTGCTAATAGAATATTGTCTTTATTACAAGATAGAGAAAACAGTATTTGGGTGGGCACTAATGCCGGGCTGTTTAGATTAAGGGAGGCGCCATTTACCGCCTGGACTACTAAGCGGGGTTTAGCTGGGGATTACGTGCGAACGGTATTATCGCACTCCGATGGTAGCTTATGGGTAGGGAGTAGTGCCGGCCTTAACAAAATTAAAAATAATAATGTAACTCAAATAGAAGGTGCTAAAGAAGGTTCTCCCTATTCGGTATTGAGTTTACTGGAGGGCGAGGATGGCGATGTATGGATAGGCACTTATACATCGGGTGTATTAAAGGTCAGTAATAATAAAATAACGCCTTATTTAAATCGTAGTAATGGCCTTGGGAGTAACGAAGTAAGAGGGCTATTACTCGATTCCAAACAGCGATTATGGATCGGCTCTGCTATGGGGTTAACGCGAGTTGAAAAAGATGGCTCATTAGTGCAATTTACCAATGAAAAAGAGCTGCCTAGCGGTTTTATTTTAGCACTCAGTGAAGATAACAAAGGCAATGTTTGGATTGGCACCGGCAATGGGGTTGTGGTGTTTAATATACTAACTGAGCAATTTAGTGCTATAAGCTTTCCAGCGCAATTTGCTGCCGAGTATGGATTTGGTTTTTATTTTGATGACGACTACACATGGATGACGACAGATCGTGGATTAATGCGCTATGAGCACAGTGCAGGCAAAATGGCTATTTTAGGGCGGGAGCAAGGGCTGCCAGTCGATAAGTTATTTCAAATTGTGGCTCATAAAGATTCATTTTGGTTATCGAGTAACCGCGGGGTTATTCAGGTTGATCGCCAGCACGTTAATCATGTTCTTGATGAAAAACAAAAAAATATAAATATTCCACTCGTATTTCAACTTTATGACGAGGGCGATGGCATGCTCAGTGCACAAGTTAATGGCGGCTCGACCCCATCAGCAACAGTGCATAAAGATGGCACCATTTGGTTTGCTACTGCAAAAGGAGTAAGCGCGCTAAAACCTGAGTTATTGCAAGCATCAAGCAAAGTAGATTTGCCTACTATGATTGAGAGCTTTAGCGTTAACGGCAGAGCAACAGCGCTCCCATTAGATGGTGAAACAGTATTATTGCCGCCTAATGTTTCAAGATTATCTTTTCAGTATGCGGGTTTGAGTTTTATTATGCCGCAGCGTTTAAGTTTTCAAACACAGTTAGAAGGTTTTAATAAAGAGTGGGTAAACCGCCAGCACATGACAGGTGCAGAATACACCAACTTACCTGCAGGTAAGTATACGTTTAAGGTGCGCGCCGGTTATCCAAATACACAATGGCAGCAAAATGAGCAAGAAATTCGCTTTGTAATTCAAGCACATTACTGGCAAAAGTTGAGCTTTAAATTAATGCTGTTTTTTACTTTTTTAGTCACTATATATGCTATTTATAAGTACCGCTTATATCATTATAAAAAAGTAGAGGCAGAGCTAACTAAACGAGTAGAAAAGCAAACACAGGACCTTCAAGAACAGGCAAACGCCTTTGCTTATCAAGCCACTCACGACCAACTTACTGATATGCCAAACCGGCGCGCTTTCGATAGTTGGTTAGCAGCAAATTTTGCCACTTATAAGCAGCAAAATAAAATATTAGCTATTGCTATCATGGATATAGATCACTTTAAGCGGGTGAACGATGGCTGGTCACATATTGTTGGCGATAAAGTTATTTGTGAAATAGCCAAAATACTCAAATCGCATTGCGAAGGTGAGCAGCAAGTAGCTCGCTGGGGCGGGGAGGAATTTACCTTAGTGTTTCCTAACAAAACTGCAGCAGAAGCAAAACTCATGTGTGAACTATTACGGGAAGAAATTGCAAATAACGATTTTTCAGTAATTGCTGCTGGGCTGCATCAAGTAACCGCGAGTTTTGGTGTTTCTGATTCTAATAATATAGACGATTACGACCGACTTTTATCAGGAGCCGATCAGGCATTATACAAAGCCAAAAACGGTGGCCGTAATCGCACCGAAATCATGTAATTGAAAAGTGCCTCAGTCGCACACATATAGAGAGTATACATTGAGCGAAGGCATCAGCATGATAAATGGATTGTTAATTGTTATCTTAATTATTTTTGTGGTTATTTTTTGGCGTTGGCCAGCTATTCAAAATAGATTATGGCAACGTAAATATAAAACTCTTGAGCTTAATTCGCAGCAAAAAGATATTTTACTGCGTTGTATGCCTATTTATAAAAAAATGACCGATGCTGATAGAGCAAAGTTAGAGCGTCATATTATGTGGTTTTTAAGTGAAAAGCGCTTTGTAGGGTGCGATGGCTTAAAACTAACAGGTGCAATGAAGCTAATTGTAGCAGCCGATGCCTGCTTGCTTGTGCTCAATAAACCTTGGCCACTTTACAAAAATGTAAAAGAAATACTCCTCTATCCAAGTGCTTATTATGCGCCGCAGTTAACGCGTGATAGCGCTGGCTTAGTTAGCTATCATAATGCAATTAGGCTAGGTGAGTCGTGGCCAGGTGGTACATTAGTACTCAGTTGGCACGACGTTCTTGAGGGAAATAGATTACCCAGTGATGGCCATAATTTAGTGTTTCATGAATTTGCGCATCAGCTAGATCAAGAAACCGGCAAAACAACCGGTACGCCGTTACTTAAAACAGCAGCCGAGTATAAAGAATGGGGGCGTGTATTTAGTCGTGCCTTTAACCAGTTAAAAAGTCATGTTGCTTATAGTATGGAGCATGTTATTCATAGTTATGGCGCGACTAATGAGGCTGAGTTTTTTGCGGTGATCACCGAAACCTTTTTAGAGAAGCCGGCAGAACTGCGCCGATATGACCCTGAAATTTATCGCTTGCTGGTGGACTATTATCAATTTGACCCTATAGTCTGGCATTAATTTACGGCATTTCATCTTATAACGCTGGCAACTTGTCGGCGTTTTTGTTGCAATCATGTAAGAGAGTTACATAGAGCAACAATAATAAGTGAGAATTGCATGAAAAAAATGCTGCAAACGGTGCTAGCTTTATCTGTGTCATTGGCACTAGGCAACGCACAAGCCCAACAAGACGATGAGCCAAAATGGCAAGTAGATTCACCCAAAGGGCAATTTGTAGATGCCACCATTAGTGTTGATCAAGGCACATGGATGAACCTAGATATTAGCCCTGATGGTAAAACACTGGTGTTTGATTTGCTTGGCGATATTTATACTATGCCAATAAGTGGTGGCAGTGCCACACAACTTACCTCAGATATTGCATGGCAAATGCAACCGCGCTTTAGCCCAAATGGTAAACACATTGCTTTTACCTCAGATCAAGGTGGCGGCGATAATATTTGGATTATGGATTTAAACGGCGAAAACCAAAGTGCAGTAACCGACGAAACCTTTCGCTTATTAAACAGCCCTGCATGGAGTCCTGATGGCGACTACCTAGTTGCACGTAAACACTTTACCGCAAGTCGCTCATTAGGGGCAGGCGAAGTATGGCTTTATCATAAAGCGGGTGGTAAAGGAGTACAGCTTACCAAGCGAGCTGACGATCAAAAAGATTTGGGTGAGCCGATGTTTTCGCCCGATGGTCGTTATGTGTACTTTTCGCATGATGCAACACCAGGTAAAACCTTTCACTATTCAAAAGACTCTGTAGCGGGAATTTATAAAATAAAACGTTACGACCGTGAAACCGGCGAAATTGAAACGGTGATTAGTGGCATGGGGGGCGCAATAAGACCAACCCCCTCACCCGATGGTAAAAAGCTTGCTTATATAAAGCGTGACGACTTTCAAACTAGCCTGTATTTATACGACTTAACTAGCGGTGAGCACACTAAACTGTACGATAAGTTAGAGCGTGATATGCAAGAAACTTGGGCTATTCATGGTGTTTACCCCACGATTGCTTGGACGCCAGATAATCAACAACTGGTATTTTGGGCTGGTGGCACAATACATAAACTCGATGTTAGCGATAAATCGGTAGAAACCATTGCTTTTAAAGTACAAACCACTAAAAAAATTCAAAAAGCAGTGCGTTTTACTCAAAACCTCGATACTGATGAGTTTGATGTAAAAATGCTGCGTAACGTACAAATTAGCCCCGATGGTGAAACGGCTATTTTTGAAGCGTTAGGACACATTTATAAACGTGATTTAGAATCAGGTAAAATTAAGCGTTTAACCAAACAAACCGATCATTACGAGTTATTTGCGCAGTACTCGCGCGATGGCAAAAAAATAGTGTACACCACGTGGGACGATAACGAGCAAGGTCAAGTACGTGTGGTTTCTGCGAGCAGTGGCCGTGGTGACACCATAACTGAGCAACCGGGTAAGTACGTTGAGCCTACCTTTAGCCCAGACGGTAAAACAGTGGTTTATCGCAAAGCCACCGGTGGCAGTATTTTAAACCCTAAGTGGTCACTAAACCCAGGAGTTTACAGCGTAAGTACTAAAGGCGGCAAAAGTGAGTTAATTTCAAAAAATGGCTATCAGCCACAGTTTGGCGCAGCTAACGATCGAGTGTACATCATGAGCCCGTGGCCAAAACCAACGCTGAGTGTAGTAGAGCTTGATACTAAAAAAGTGCGTAAGCTTTACGAATCTGAGCATGCCACCGAATTTAGAGTATCGCCAGATGGCCAATATCTTGCGTTTGCTGAGCGCTTTAAAGTATTTGTAACACCGTTTGTAGAAAACGGTAAAACGCTTAATATTAGCCCTACAGACAACCAATTTCCTATTGAGCAGTTATCTGTTCGTGCGGGAGAAAATATTAGCTGGAGCGCTAATAGCAATAAACTGTATTGGACTTTAGGTCCTGAGCTTTATCATGCCAGCCTTGAGGGTATGTTTGCTATTAATAAAGCTGACGATAAAGACTTTAAAGTAAAAAGTGGCGATAACATTAGTTTTAGTAAAAAAATGGCTGAGCCAAAGGGCATGATAGCTCTAACGGGCGCTAAAATTATTACTATGGATGGCGAAAAAGTTATTGAAAATGGTGTGATTATCACCGATGGTAAGCATATAAAAGCCATTGGTACAGCCGCTGAAGTAAGCATTCCCAAAGGTGCTAAAGTAGTTGATGTAACGGGCAAAACGATTATGCCGGGGATAGTCGACGCCCACGCACATGGCTCGCAAGCAAGTGATGAAATTATTCCACAACAAAACTGGAAAAACTTTGCAGGGCTTGCATTAGGTGTAACTACAATTCACGACCCATCAAACGACACCTCTGAAATATTCACCGCCAGTGAAATGCAAAAAGCAGGCATGATAGTTGGCCCACGTATATTCTCTACCGGTACTATTTTGTATGGCGCCAATATGCCAGGGTATACCTCGCATATTGACTCGTTAGATGATGCTAAATTTCATTTAGAGCGTTTAAAAAAGGTTGGCGCGTTTAGTGTTAAATCGTACAACCAACCACGTCGCGAGCAACGCCAGCAAGTAATAGAAGCGGGGCGTGAACTGCAAATGATGGTAGTACCCGAAGGTGGCTCATTACTACAACATAACCTAAGTATGATAGTAGATGGGCATACAGGCATTGAGCATTCAATTCCGGTAGAGCATATTTACGACGATATAAAACAGCTGTGGTCACAAAGTGATGTAGGTTATACACCAACGCTTGTTGTAGCCTATGGCGGTATTTGGGGCGAAAATTACTGGTACGATAAAACGGATGTGTGGAATCACCCACGGTTAAGTAAATTTGTGCCTAAAAACCAATTATTACCGCGCTCAATGCGCCGCGTTAAAGCACCCGAGCATCACTATAACCATTTTAACAATGCCCGCGTAGCTGCTGAGCTGCAAGACCTAGGTGTACTAGTTAACTTAGGAGCGCATGGCCAACGTGAAGGTTTAGGTGCGCACTGGGAAATGTGGATGTTTGCCCAAGGTGGCATGACCCCACTTGAAGCAATTAGAGCCTCTACACTCGATCCAGCTAAGTACTTAGGGCTAGATAAAAACGTCGGATCGCTAGAAGTAGGTAAACTTGCTGATTTAATGGTAATTGATGGCGATCCGCTAAGTAATATCCGCGACTCAGACAAAATTGACTACACCATGATCAACGGCCGCTTATTTAATGCCGCAACTATGGTTGAGGTGGGTAAAAAACAGCGTAAACCACTTTATTTTGAAAACAACAAATAACATTTAAAGTTAGAGTTTAAATAACGTTAACGCATTTAAAAGCGGCTAACTTAGTGTTAAGTTAGCCGCTTTTATTAGGCATAAAAAAACCGCTTAACGCGGTTTATTTTAAAATCACATTAGGATGTTAAACAACACCGCGCGGTAAACGGCAATCGTGCTCTTTACGCGCTAATTCTACAATCCAAAACTCTTCAGCTGTATAACCGTCTTCATTTTCGGTAACAACAGTAAATGGTGCTTTTTTCTGTGCTTTAGCAGGCGCAGCCACTTTAGTTTTTTTCGTTTTAGCAGTTTTGCCAGAAGTTAACTTTTTAGTTAACTCTGCTACATCAGCTAGGCGTAAATTTTTGCCGCCATCGATGCTGTACCAGCCTGGTTTTGTAGTGATTTCAGGTTTTTTACCGTTGGCAGCTTCATACGCTGATTCAAAGGCAGATAACACTGCTGTTTTGTCTAGTTTGCTCATTAGAGACCCTATACGTTGTTAACACAGATAAAGAAGTCCTATTTATACCTATTTTAAAAGTGTTTTTCAATTTTTTGCGATTTTCCTTCCATTTTAGCTCATAAACAGCCAAAATTTGCACAAAATTCAGTGTTAAGTAAGGTAGCTTGTATGCAACGTCGAGAATTTAACCAGCTGTTAAATGACATTTTAAAACCCCACACAATTAATGATTTTTGCCCAAATGGCCTACAAATTGAAGGCAAAAATGAAATTAAAACCATAATTACTGGTGTTACTGCAAGCCAAGCACTGATTGATGCTGCAATAGAAAAAAATGCTGATGCAATATTAGTGCACCATGGTTATTTTTGGAAAGGCGAATCGCAACCAATTACAGGTATGAAAAAACGCCGCATTGGTGCGTTATTAGCAAATGACATTAACTTATTTGCTTATCATTTACCGCTCGATATACATCCGGTACTTGGTAATAACGCACAATTAGCACTGTTGCTAGATATTGAAATTGAAGCGGGTTTAGAGCCTGTTGCAAACAGCGTAGCAATGAAAGGGCGTTTAAAAACACCGTTAACGGGTGAAGAGTTTGCCAATAAAATAGCTCAAGTGTTAAACAGAACACCACTGAGCAGTTTAGTACGAACCGATAAAATAGAGACAATTGGGTTATGCACCGGTGGCGGGCAAGGTTACATTGACCTAGCTGCAGAGCAAGGCCTTGACGCCTACTTAACTGGCGAAGCCTCGGAGCAAACTATTCATAGCTCGCGCGAGCAAAATATTGATTTTTTTGCCGCAGGGCACCACGCCACAGAGCGCTACGGCATTAAAGCATTAGGTGAGCTACTCGCTCAAGAGCATGGTTTTGACGTCACATTTATTGACATAGATAACCCAGTATAAATAGTTAAAAATGCAATAAATATAAAATCATCATTAGCTCTCATGGCTTTGGTAAACAATACAAAAAACCATATTAATACATGTGTTAGTGAAGGTTGCGGCTGGGTGGTTTTTACTAAATACAAAGTGACAGGTAAAGCTTAAGCTATAAATCTTAAGCTACTAACCTATGCGGCTATTTTATATTTATGAGCTGCTTTAGATTTAAGTCGTGATCGCGTTTTTGAGGAATGCTTGAAGCCGTTTTTCTATAACTAGAAACTTTAGAGCCTCGAATATAAGTAATGAGAGGAGTCACTTTTGAGCGAAATGAAAATATTTGGTCTTTTTTTAATTACGGCTTTGGCAGAAATTATTGGCTGTTATTTACCATACCTTTGGTTGCGTGAGGGGAAATCGGTTTGGTTACTGGTTCCTGCAGCCCTAAGCTTGGCTATATTTGCTTGGTTATTGTCGTTGCATCCAGCCGCTGCAGGTAGGGTTTATGCTGCTTATGGTGGCGTGTATATTTTCATGGCTATTTTGTGGTTGTGGGCTGTTGATGGTATTCGTCCAACTACATGGGATCTTGTGGGGTCTGGTGTAGCACTTGTAGGTATGGCTATAATAATGTTTGCTCCACGTAGCGTATAACAATAGTATCAGAGGTGGTAGTTTCCATCACGGAAAATAAAAAACACCTATTTTAAGGTTTGTAATTGCAGCGTAGTTAGTAAAGCTGCACATATCCGGAAATTACCATGTCTAAATCAGTTCAACCGCACATTAAAAATGTAGCTCTAATCGTTAAAAGCTACGATGGTGCTATCGCGTTGTATACTAAAAAACTTCAATTTACACTCCTCGAAGATACTGATTTAGGTGGCGGGAAGCGCTGAGTTTAGGTTTATCTTCCCTATTCTAATGGTACGAATTTACTAGGAGCACAAACGAGCAGACACAAGCTGTTGGTAACCAAACCGGTGGACGTGTTTTCTTATTTTTACAGACCAACGATTTCTGGCGAGACTATGAGCTAATGAAAGCAAATGATGTTGTATTTAATGAAGAGCCATGAGTTGAAGAGTATGGCGCAGTAGTGTTTTTTCAAGACCTATATAGTAATAAATGGGATTTACTGCAACTCAACAGCACAACCAAATAGTATGCACTTAACAATAGACTATAGGAACAACAGCTGTTTTCACCATATACTTAATCTGGCAGCATCTAAGCCAATAAATTTAAAAAATTAAGAACCGATAAAAATTATGAGCACTGAAAATATTTCTCAAAAAACCGCTAGCTTATTCCCATGGCTGATTATGATCTTGATGTCGTCAGTGACCTTTGTAGGGATATTATCGGAGCTGATGCCCTCAGGTGTTATGCCTTTAATGATGGCCGATCTCAATATTAGTGAGATGCAAACAGGTAATTTGGTGGGCTACTACGCCATTGCTTCAGCGATATTTGCAATTCCGCTCATTTCAATGACGATGCAATTTAATCGCAAGCACTTACTGCTGATTTTGTTGAGTGGCTTTGCCGTTTCAAACATTGTGGTTGGGCTGATTGATAATTATAACGTTATTATTTTTCTTAGAATTATCGGAGGCATTTGTGCAGGTGTGATGTGGCCAATGATTGCAGCTTACGGTATGCGACTGGTAGATGAGGAACATCATGGCAAGTCTATTGCGGTTATTATGGCAGGCACCACGCTCGGAATTAGTCTTGGTATGCCCATAATGACCACTATTGGCAATGAATATGGCTGGCGAAGTGAGTTTATTGGCTTTGGGCTGGTTATTATTGCTATTGCAGTTATTAGCTTTTTTGCTTTGCCTTCTACGCCCGGTGAAAAGCTGAGCAAAAGCTCCTCACCTTTTGCGGTATTAACAAATCCAGCTGTACTAGTTATTCTTGTGCTTACCTTGCTTGGTGTAACCGCACATTATGGTGCCTATGTTTACATTACAAGCCTGGTTGAGGAAATTGGTTTAGCTGGTGGGATTGAAAGTGCTTTATTGTTTTTTGGTATAGGTTCGATGATTTCTGTTTTTTTAGCTATAAAACTTATCGATAAATACCTGCGGCTATTAACAATAACCATGTTTGCATTACTTATTGTTTCTATGCTCACATTACTAATGTTTGGCAAAGTAAAAGGTGTAGGGCATTTTGCTTTTTTTATCTGGGGTCTTTCATTTGGTCCCTTAGTCACTTTAATGCAGGCCGCCGTTAGCAGGCAGGTAAAAAATGCTAAAGATGTTGCTACTTCAGTTCAGTCCTCGGTATTTAATTTATCCGTTATGATCGCATCTTCTGTTGCTGGGCTGCTGCTGGGGATTTATTCACCTATGAGCTTGGTGTACTTTGCCGTTGCTTTATCTATTCCGGGTATTATTATCTCATTTTTTGCGAAAAAAACTTTAAGTAAAGTGTTTTAGAAAAACTTATTGATACTAAGAAAATAAAATCTATACAGTTAAAGTGAAGTGGCCAATTGAAAGGTAGTGTAACTAATATTACTCCCTCTAGTGCCGGATGATGATGGTTATAGTTATAGCTTGTTCATGCAGCAAAATGGCCTAAAGTGAGCTCCCTATGTATCTGCTTTAGCATTTGGAATTTGACTCTAAGCGCGATGGAAAGTCACTGCTTGTTGCTTAACAAAGTAATCAAAGCTGTCTTTGGTAAGTGCACTAACACGTGTAACTTTGTGGGATGTTATGTGGCGCATTGGCAAAAGTGTTATAAATTAACAAAACCGGACACCTATTTAAGTAATCCGGTTTAATACACTATTTGTAATTTACTGTGTTGAACTTACGTTAAAGTGCTTCTGGGTCTATCCAACGGCGCATGCTGATCCACGCTTTACCCACTACCTCATGGCTGTATTGTGTTACTACATGCAAAGCTTGGGCATTTGGTACGAGTTGTTTGTGCCAAGGTAATACAGCAAAGTTATGATAATCAGTTGCCGCTGTTATTACCTCAACACCTTGGGCGTTAAATAAATCTTTTGCGCGCGGCATATGTAAAACTGAAGTAACCAATGCCACTTTGTAGTCAACTAATGTGGGGGCTAATAATCTTGCTTCGGCTGGGGTATCCATAGCCGCTGGATTTTGCACTAAGCGATTTTTATTAATGCCTAAATTTATTGCTGTGTTATACATTAAGCTACTATTAGTGACTTTTTGGTATCCGCCGCCCGATACAATAAGTTGTGCATTTGGGTAGAGTTTGGCTAGCTTTATGCCTTCGACTAAACGAGTAAGTGCGCAGTTGCCAAGTTGGTTATTAGCACTTAAAGCCGTGTTGGGGTTAATGTCGCAACCGAGTACGACTATTTTGTCAATTTTTGGCTGTTTTAATGAATTAAATGCCAGTGCGGGTGACTCGTTATTTTTTATAATTAGGTTAGCAACCAGCGGTGTGCTGACTAAAAGCAGCGCCGCTAAGCTTATAAAAGATAAAAATAAAGCAGATCTTTTACCTCTAAATGCCAAAAGTAGCATAATAAGGGCAAATAGACCCAATAAAGGCAGTGGCATTAATAAACCACCCAATAATTTTTTAATGGCAAACATAATGAGTAATATAAAAAGCTAAGTTAGCTTTATATTACTCATGTGTAAGATGTTTATCGACCGTTATTTAACTTACAGGTATTTAAAAAGTGACGATAAACAGGGTTGTCTTTCATTTCTTTTTTCATCGCTAAATACATAGGGCGAGTTAAGCCTAATGCTCCTAGCGGAATTGACTTAATTAATCCTTGGCTTTCGTAAGGTGTAACCAGCCAGTCGGGTAATGCAGCCACGCCCATGCCCGCACTAACGAGTTGAAAAATAAGTAATCCCTGGTCAACTGTTTTAAGTGTGCCATCAAAACGGGCATTTTGAATAAAGTGTTTAAAAATATCTTGGCGTTCGCGCGGAATAGGGTAGGAAATAATAGTTTCGTTTTTTAAATCAAGCGCAGTTACATAGGCTTTTTTAGCAAGATCATGGTCGGGGGCAACAATGAGCTTTAATTTAAAGTCGAATAAATGGGCGTATTCTAGCTGGTCGGGTTCGCGTATATCTGAGGTGAGCACTAGGTCAAGTTCATCACTTAATAAATCAGGGATGGCGTCGTAGCTAAAACCGCGTTCGTAATCAATTTTTATATCGGGCCAAAAGTTATTAAATTCTTTAATTGTTGGCAATAACCAATGAAAGCACGCATGGCACTCAACACTTAAGCGCATTTGTGAAATAGGCTGGTTTAAACTTTCTTTTAAGCGGCACTTGGTTGCTTCTACTTTTGGTAATATTTCGTGGGCTAATTCAAGTAATAGCATACCTTGGGGGGTAAATCGTACTGGTTGGGTTTTTCTCTCGAACAATTGGCAGTCTAATTTGTTCTCTAAATCTTTGATTTGATGTGATAAAGCCGATTGCGTTAAAAATAACTCACGTGCGGTATTAACCAAAGATCCCGTTTCTTTTAAGGTAGCAATGGTTTTTAAGTGTTTAAGACCAATCATCTTTAAAAATTCTCATGAAAAAGGTGAGTTTAACTCAGAGTAAGCACATATTACGCTTTTACAAAAAACGTTTCAACGTCTAGAAGGCTGTTAATTGTGTTTTATTAGTAACCTCTATGCTTAACATTAAGTTTTTTAATCATGAAAGTCATTTTAAAATAGATTTGATGGGTTTTGCATGAGTTTAGCTCATGTTGGGTTTTGGTGTGATTACTAAAAATATTGTGGGCGAGCATGGATTTATTACAAAGGTTTGAAATGTTGATTACCCGAATGACACTGACCAAGTGTATTAGGATATTAATACAGCTAAGATGCCCAGTATTGCATGGATAAAAAGCAATTATTCACAAAGCAGCTAAAGCACCGGTTGCGCGTTTGTGGATAAATCCAGATTGTGGTTTAAAACCAGATCATGGGACAAGCACTTACCAACATGGTTAAAACAACCAAAGAGCTGCGTGAAGAGCTAAAGGTTAGATCTACACCTTAAAAATGTAGCTTACGTATATTACTTATATAAAAATAATCGTAAAAATAAGCCAGCAATAATTAGCTGGCTTTTTTATTATAGTGGGGCGCCGATTAGTAAAATAGCTTCTTGGGCTGTTACCGGTTTTGATTTTAAATAGCCTTGCCCGTAATTGCACTGCGTAGTTTGTAAAATAGCGAGTTGCTCAGCAGTTTCAATCCCCTCAGCAACCACTGCAAGATTAAGTGATATTGCTAGCGACAAAATAGCATCAACGAGTGGGTTGGCTGAGTCATGTAAGTGATCAATAAAGCTCTTATCTATTTTTAAAATATGAATAGGTAGCTGATGTAAGTAACCAAGCGCTGAGTAACCTGTACCAAAGTCATCAAGGCAAAGCTTTACTTTTAATGGCGATAAGCCTTCAATTATTTGCGTAGCTAAGTCTAAATTTTCGATTAACCCCGATTCAGTAATTTCTAAACACAAAGATCCCAGTGGGAGCTGATATTTATTATAAATAGCGTGAATTTGTGCCACAAAATCTAAACTGGCAAAGTGACGAGACGATACATTAACGGTGACTTTTAAAAACCGGTGTCCTTGTTGATGCCAAGTGCTAATTTGTTGTGCGGCTAAATCTAATAAATGTAAGTCTAAATTAATTATTTGCCCGGTTTTTTCAGCAATTGGGATAAAGTCATTTGGCGGTACAAACCCTTTACTGGGATGATGCCAACGAACAAGTGCTTCAAAACCGATTACTTCACATGTTGCAATGGTAAATATAGGCTGAAAATACAGCTCAAACTCATTGTGCTCTATACCGTGTTGTAAGTCGTTTTCAATATCGGCATGTGTTTTAAGCTTTTTGCGCATAATATTATTAAATAGCTTAACTTGTCCGCGTCCTGTCGATTTAGCTTCGTACATAGCTGCATCAGCTTGTTGCAATAAAATATAGGCTTTGTCGTTTTCGTTATCACTTAATGCTACGCCAATACTTGTAGATGCTTGTAATAGGTGGCCGTCAATATTAATTGGCTTTGAAAGGGCAAGTTGTATGCGTTTGAGCGCATCCGTTACCTGATTGCGGTGAGTGATGTTTTCCATAAAAATAGCAAACTCATCGCCACCTAAACGTGAAAATGTGTCGGTATTGCGCACCGTGCCTTTAATTAATTGGCATATTTTTATTAAAAAGTGATCACCAACTTCATGACCAAGTGAATCATTAATACTTTTAAAACGATCAAAATCTAAATAGAGTAAGGCGTGGCTAGTGCCTTTTTTTGCTCTTGCAAGGCGTAAAATAGCATGCTTAATTCGCTCAATAAGTAATGAGCGATTAGCTAGGCCAGTGAGGTCATCGTGCAGGGCGCGGTGCTCTAGTTCTTGGCGAGCTAATTGGCGATCAATCGCCATACTTATTTGTCGGCTAACATAGGTCAGCAGCGCATTATCGTGTTGACTGTAATGTAGCGCTTTATCGTAACTTTGCACTACTATAACACCGCTATGGCGATCGTTTACCCTAAATGGGACACCTAACCAAGATTCTGCGCGCCTACCCACCATTTTAAAATGCTGTTGTTCTACATGGTGTAAAA
Source organism: Pseudoalteromonas nigrifaciens (assembly GCF_002221505.1). Taxonomy (NCBI): domain Bacteria; kingdom Pseudomonadati; phylum Pseudomonadota; class Gammaproteobacteria; order Alteromonadales; family Pseudoalteromonadaceae; genus Pseudoalteromonas; species Pseudoalteromonas nigrifaciens. Next base: position 1,320,583 of record NZ_CP011036.1, read on the forward strand.
ACTCACTATTAGTGAGCAGTAAAGATTGCTCCGTAACTAATAAATAATACGAGGCAGTATCTTTTAATTGCTCTTTTGAAATTTTTTGATGGCTGTTGGTTTTAATGCCTTCTTCAACAATATAAACAATATCTAACACGTCAATTTGTTTATCGTATAGCGCTATAAAAAAGTTATCGGCAGGGAGTAAACTATTAATAATTAAATGCAGCGATTCAAAAAAAACGTCTAAATTTTTAGCTTTATAAGTTAAGTTTGCAATTTGCAGCAGGCTATTTTCTAACTTTTGGGCATTATTTAATTGTAAAACCGTTGTTTGTAAGCTGTTTACCGTATTAACTTGGTTTATTTTGGCACTTAATAAGTGAGCAACCGTAGTGAGTATTTCGAGGTGCGAGTTAGTAAAGTAATTTTTAATTGGGTGCTCACAATCTATTACCCCTAAAACATGATCTTTGTATATAAGTGGAACACATATTTCAGATTGAGCAGGGCGCTCATCAGCAATGTAGCGGCTATCTTTGGTTACATCGCCAATCATGATTGCTTTAGCTGTGGTTGCTACATAGCCGGTGATACCTTCATCAAAGCGGATCACTTTTCTCTGTGCTTGATATTCTTTGCGCTCACTGGCAACGCCCATAGAAGCGGCTTGAATAAGCGTTAAATTGGCAGTATCAGCAAGATAAATAACACAATCAACAAAGCCAAGCCTATTAATCACTTGGGTAGTTACATATTCAAATAGCTCATCAAGCGTATCTAATTGCAGCAAGCTTGAGGAGAACTGATTAATTATACTCAGCTGATCGGTTTTAACTTCGAGCGCTGTAGTGATATCTACTTTGTTAGGCATAGCAAATAATGTAGTTCTTAGTTAAGTATAAATACGGGTACTAATTTAACATGGTATTAACTTTCCTACAAAACAAAATGACAATTGCTTTATGTAAACTGTAAAGTTTAATTGCAGCGCTACAAAGGTTGATTATTTATAATAAGATCTTTACTCGAAAACGTCCTATGCCTATGATCGGATAAATTTAGCTTAGGGACCAACTCATGACCGTTAAAAATACAGACTCTGCAGCAACACTCACTATTACCAGGCCAGATGATTGGCATGTACACTTACGTGATGGTGATCAATTAAAAGACACGGTTCGTGATATTAGCCGTTATATGGGTCGAGCAATTATTATGCCTAATTTAATGCCGCCAGCAACTTGTACAGATACGGCATTAGCATACAGAGAACGTATAATGGCTGCAGGCCCACAAGGCAATTTTGAGCCTTTAATGGTGCTATACCTTACAGATAAAACAACCCCAGATGAAATAATAAAAGCCAAAGCAACTGGCAAAATAGTTGCAGCAAAACTATATCCGGCAGGTGCAACAACAAATTCAGACTCAGGTGTTACCTCAATTAAAAATATTTACCCTGTTTTAGCTGCAATGCAAGACGTAGGCATGCTGCTTTTAATACACGGTGAGGTGACAGATTCGTCTATTGATATTTTTGACCGTGAAAAAATATTTATCGAAACGATTTTAGGTGATGTAGTAACTGACTTTCCTGAGCTAAAAATAGTACTTGAGCATATTACAACCAAAGATGCGGTAGAGTTTGTAACTAATGCGCCGGATAATGTTGCAGCAACAATTACTGCTCATCACTTACTGTACAATCGCAACCATATGCTGGCAGGGGGCATTCGCCCACATTATTACTGTTTACCTATTTTAAAACGTAATATTCACCAACATGCTTTAATGGCTGCTGCAGTAAGTGGTAATAAAAAATTCTTTTTAGGTACTGACTCAGCGCCTCATTATAAAGATAAAAAAGAAGCTGCGTGTGGTTGTGCAGGAGCTTATACCGCACATGCTGCTATTGAGTTATACGCAGAGGCATTTGAAGGCGCTGGTAAACTAGACAAACTGGAAGGCTTTGCAAGCTTTTTTGGACCAGACTTTTATGGCCTTGCACGTAATAAAGATACCATTACTTTAGAAAGAAGCCCGTGGCAAGTGCCTGCAAGTTATACGCTTGGCGACTCACAAGTAGTACCTATAAAGGCAGAGGATACAATTGACTGGCAAGTTAAGTAGCCTGGTTGCTCACAATACCTAAAATTTTTAAAGCCGTTTAGCTTAGCTAAGCGGCTTTTTCATTTTTTAAACGGAGTTTAAAGTTTAGGTAGAATCAGCTGGTAATTTTAGAAAAGCGCTTTAGATTTATTGTTAGATGATTATAGAAAATACTAAAGCGTTTAATAGTATTGCCAGCAAGGTGACAATTACAGGGTAAAATCTATATTTATTTGCTTTTAAATTAACCGTTTAAGAAAAAAAATCAGAAACAACGCATTATTGATAAATATTTTCTAATTAATAGAGCGAAATAAAATTTAATGTGCTAATCTTAACTTGCTTTGAGTTTTTGCCTAATGAATTTACGGATGTTGTGCTGCGTTTAAGGTTACCGGTTTGGTTATTACTTCTTCCTGTACTGTACCTCCATATTTTTGAGCATTGATTCAAGGAGGATATTGCCATAATAATATGGCTGAATTTTAATTATTGACTTACAGGAAAATTTAGTATGTCGGTTACTGGTAAAGTAAAGTTTTTCAACGAAGCTAAAGGCTTTGGTTTCATTGAACAAGAAAATGGTCCTGACGTGTTTGTACATTTCAGCGCAATCACTGGTTCTGGTTTTCGCACTCTTAGCGAAGGTCAAGCAGTGACATTCAGCATCAAGCAAGGTCAAAAAGGCCCTGAAGCTGAGAACGTAGAAGCAGCATAATTTATTATGTGAACCTTCGTTCAACGTGGTGAAACAGGCTACTGTTTCACCATAATTTTCTTTTTAAATAATTCACATTCTCGCAAATAAAATCCAAATTTTTACCTCCAAATATTAACCTCCAAATATTAACCTCTAAATATTTTAATTATCACTTATCAACTTAAACACTCTGTTGTTGTGCGTCATTTTAATAATTACAATTTTTAAAAATTCCATTACTCAATAAATAAAATCATTCTTTATGTATTTGCTATTTGTAGTTTAAATAACCACAAACACAGCAAATCATGGGTTATAAAGTTTAATGGTAATATTATTAAAAAAGATTAAATAGCTTCTTCACTGTGTTGAAAGTAACTTAAAAAGAGTAACTAATTTTTGTTTGTGCGCAGTTAATTTAAATCCCCCTTCGTTATTTACTCCCACTGAATTTAAAGCAGTTTTAATAAGCTGATACAAGGTCGTCAAAGTTATTAAAAGTAACTTGTGTACGCATGTAAGTTGCGTATGTAAGTGCTGCGAGCGTACAAAGGCGCTACAACAGGGTATTAAACTACCAGCCTCATAGTTTAAGGGGTAAGCACTCCTTAGCTTTAATGCTGTGTTAATCAATCCACATCACTTTAAATTAATAAAAAATGATCAGGCTATAGAATTAAATCATCACTAGCTGCGTTAAAAGTAATTTTTAGTCACCACACGAGCGTACTAAGTGAAAGTGATGGCAAAGTAATGATTCAGAACAACGAAATATAAAGCCTTGATTAAGAACAAGAGGCTTGCTCGTCATTAAAATAACCCTTTAAATTAAGCATATTAATATTATTGCCTTAGGGGATGTAGTAATTATCAACTACTCTCAAATAAGCCTGCAGATACCGCTTTAGTAGCAAACATTAAAAATAAACATTGTGCTAATAGGGTGGTAATGATTTATATTATTTTTGCATTTTAAAAAATGGATAAGCCATATTTATTGTTTGAATTCTACCTTTATGGTTAGTTTTTTATAATGTAATACACAATAGTTATTATGAAGTGGGTTGTAGATTATCTATGGTACAAATGAGTTTTCGTCTATAAAACGCTCAAAAGTTGTTAAAGATAAAATAATAGAAGGTTATTTATATTTTTTTTTTAGTCTCTAAATAGTTAACGTGAAATGTTATAATAATGTTTATTTTTAAGTTGTTAATTATGAATGTTGTTATTGCAAAAGGGTTTCATGAAAGTATTTGCGGTAAAGTGGTTGCAATAATGTTAATGTTATCGGGTTGGTATATTAAATAACTAGTTCATATGCATATTTATTTATAGGTAATGCTAAACATCAAGTTGACATGACTTACTGCATTTAGCATTATTGAAAGGTTGATATCTATTAAAAGATATCAGGGTTGTCTTCCTCTTGTAGGTTGATAATTAAATTATAAAAGTAACATTACTTAATTGGTTGGGAACTATGTCTGTTAAAATCAGAAAGAGTCTTGTAGCAACTGCGTTGGTTGGCGCATTTGCATTTGCAAGCAGCAATGTGATTGCAGATCCTTTGAATGACGTGCAACAAGCAGGTCAGCAAATTCAAAAGGCTGCAGTTAAGTCTCAAACTAAAATTGACAATGTATATGGTCAAACTCAAGAGCTAATAGCTGAGTACCGTAGCATCGTTGATGAGACTGAACTTATGAAAGTGTACAACGATCACGTAGCACGTTTGGTTGATGACCAAAACGCGTCTATTGAATCGTTTGACCGTCAAATAGCAACTATTGATAACACTAAACAAAACGTTGTGCCTCTGATGTATCGCATGATCGATACGCTTGAGCAATTCATCAAAGCGGACGTTCCATTTAATCTTGAAACGCGCTTAGGTCGTGTTGAAAGATTACGTGAAATCATGTCTTCTTCTTCTGTAACAACGTCTGAGAAATTCCGTCAAGTACTTGAAGCTTACACAGTAGAAACATCATACAGCTCAGCTGTAAATGCTTCACAAGGTACGCTTGATGTTGATGGCCGTAGCATTAACGTTGATATCGGTCGTTTAGGTCGTATTACTTATGTTGCGCAGTCTTTTGACTTAAAACATGCTTGGGTTTGGGATAACAACACTAAACAGTGGAAAGAATTAGGTGAAGAATACCTAAAATCTGTTAAAGAAGTGATCCGTATGGCACGTAAGCAAGCGACACTAGAACTTGTTAAACTACCAATTTTTGGCGCGGAGTAATCAATAATGAAGAAACTATTTAAAGGTTTTGCTGTTGCAGCAGTACTAACTGTTTCTGCAGGTACCGCGCTTAATGCACACGCAAATACGAATGCATTAGATAAAATTCTTGAGCAAGTAAAGCAAGAGCGTATCTCTGAAGGTAAAATCAATAAGCAACGTGAGCAAGAGTTCTTATCAGAACGTGCTGACAAGCAATCATTACTTAATAAAGCGAAAAGCCAATTAGCTGCTGAAAAGTCACGTGGCGATCGTTTAACTAAAGAATATGCACAAAACGAAAACACGCTAGCTGAGAAAGAGCAAGCACTACAAAATGCTCAAGGTACACTTGGTGAAATGTTTGGTGTTGTACGTCGTGCAGCTCAAGATGCTATCGGTTCTATCGAAGCGTCATTAGTAAGTGCTGAAAAGCCAGGTCGTGCTGAAGTATTACGTTCATTAGCTGCGGCTAAAGAGCTTCCTACAGTTCGTGAGTTAGAAGAGCTTTGGATTTCACTTCAAACTGAAATGACAGAGTCTGCTAAAGTTTCTACTTTTGAAACTGAAGTTGCTGGTCTTGACGGTAACCCGTCAATGAAAAAAGTAACACGTATTGGTAACTTTAACTTAGTTACAGATGACGGTTACTTAATTTATTCACCAGAAACAAAGTCGATTCAACCACTTGGTAAGCAGCCTGATAGCTACATTTTAGACGGTATTGCAGACCTTGAAAAAACATCACCTGACAACTATGCTGGTGTATATGTGGATCCAACACGTGGCGCGATTTTGCGTATTAACACTCAAAAAGCAACACTTATGGAATACTTCCATCAAGGTGGCGTAGTAGGTTACATAATTACTGCGTTGTTAGCTTTAGGTATGTTAATTACTCTAATTCGTTTTGTTGACCTTACGCTTACTACAAGCAAAATTAAGAGCCAACTTAAAAATGTTGCTACACCGAATACAAATAACCCATTGGGTCGTATTCTTAAAGTGTACCATGACAACAAGAATCAAGATGTTGAAAACCTTGAGCTTAAACTTGATGAAGCGATTCTTCGTGAAACGCCACGCATCGAAGCTGGTATCAACATTATCAAGATCCTTGCTGCAATCGCACCATTACTTGGTCTACTAGGTACAGTAATCGGTATGATATTAACGTTCCAAACAATCACATTGTTCGGTACGGGCGATCCGAAGATCATGGCTGGTAATATCTCTCTAGCACTTGTAACTACAGCGCTAGGTCTAATTGCTGCACTACCACTAATTCTACTTCACGCACTTGTAGCTGGTCGTAGTAAGTCGGTATTACACATCCTAGATGAGCAAAGCGCAGGTATCGTTGCGACTCACGCGGAGAAGGAGAAAGCCTAATGCTAGTCCTGATGGAGATATGGGAATCTATCAGGGATTTTGTTGGCACAGGCGGCCAGGTTTTATACGTGGTCGCGATAGCACTCTTTCTGATGTGGGTTTTAATGATTGAGCGCTATTGGTTCTTACTTGCAGAGTTTCCGCGTTTATCGCAAGAAATTATTGCAAAGTGGGATGCCCGCCAAGACACTACGTCTTGGTACGCACACAGAATCCGTGAAGCATGGATTTCTGAAGCGTCTGAAAAATTAGATCAGCGTATGTTGTTGATTAAAACATTAGTAGCTGTTTGTCCTTTAATAGGTTTGTTAGGTACTGTTACGGGTATGATTTCGGTTTTCGAAACCATGGCTAGTCAAGGTACTGGTAATGCACGATTAATGGCATCAGGTATTTCAATGGCAACAATCCCAACAATGGCTGGAATGGTTGCGGCACTATCTGGAGTGTTTTTTAGCTCACGTCTTGAGACAAAAGCTAAAATGGTGAAAGCCAAACTTGTAGATAACATGCCTCATCACTAGAGAGAGAATTAAATATGGCACGTAAACAACGTTTTCGTGAAGAAGAAGAAGCAGCGGTCGATATGACGCCGATGCTTGACATCGTATTTATCATGCTTATTTTCTTTATCGTAACTACATCGTTCGTTAAAGAGGCTGGTATCGAGGTCAATAAACCAAAAGCTGCCCAAGCTACTAAGCAAAAAAATGCTAACATTTTTATTGCTATACGTAGTAACGGCGAAATCTGGGTTGATAAACAACAAATTGATGTTGAACGTATTTCAGCAAAAATTGAAAGTTTATTAGCAGAGCAACCTACCGAAGTTGTGATTATACAAGCTGATAAAGAAGCTAAGCACGGCACGGTAGTTAAAGTGATGGACCAGATTAAAGCGACGGGTGATAACCTAAGAATTTCAATCGCTGGAGATCAGTAATGATTCGTTTTCTGTTTTCACTGATTGCAGGTGGGGCAGTTACTTTCGGCTTGTTCTACTTCATGGCATTCCTCATCTCTGGTGGGGCTGACCGTAATACTGAACAAAAAGAGCAGATCATAGTCGAAATAATGACGAATCCGCCTGAATCTAAGGTGCAGGAAAGAAGGCGTGTTCCGCCTCCTCCTCCTCCACCGCCTAAGCAGCCGCCTAAACCGCAGCCGCCACAGCCGGAAAATAACAACCCTAATCCTGGTGGATTGTCATTTAATATGCCAAGCATCGATGTGGGAAGCACGGCAGGTGGACTAAGTGGTCCGGGTGCATTTGGACGAGATGGTGATGCGACACCTATCGTTCGTATTGAACCAAAATATCCAACGCAAGCAGCACGTGATGGTAGAGAAGGTTGGGTTCAACTTTCGTTCACTATCGATGAGTTAGGTGGCGTGGTTGACGTTGATGTAATTGACGCTGACCCGAAACGTATCTTTGACCGTGAAGCTAAACGTGCATTGCGCAAGTGGAAGTACCGTCCTAAAATTATTGACGGTAAACCACAAAGACAAGTTGGTTTACAAGTTCAATTAGACTTTAAACTTAACCAAGGCAACTAAGGAGGCGAGTAATGAGAAATTTATCTAAAGTAACTGCTCTTGCAATTCTTATGTCTGTATCGGGTGCAGCTTTGACTGCACCTGTTTTAGCGGCGCCAAATTACGCAAAAATTGAAGAGCGTAAAAAAGCAAAAACTAAAATCATGGGCGAGCGTACTGGTAAAAAGGTAATTAAAGCGTTTGACTTGTATAATGAAGATGATGTTGATGGTGCACTTGCTTTACTTAAAGAGTTAGATCCGTCTAACGATTTTGACAAAGCAACTGTAAATCGTTACTTAGGTAGTATGTATGCTCAAAAAGAGCAATACAAAACAGCCATTAAGTATATGAAAGCAGCGATTGCACCAGATGTATTAAACTTTGCCGATCAAGCACAGGGTTTAAAAACCTTAGGTGATATGTATGCAGGTACTGAGCAATATAGTGCTGCAAAAAAAGCCTACGCTGATTGGATGGACTTTACAGGTGAAGAAGATCCGAAAGTTTATACTCGTATTGCGCAAGCAAGTTACGAACTTAAACAGTTTAAGGATGTTATAGAACCTGCAGATAAAGCGATTAAGCTTGAAAAAGAGCCAACAAAAGCTCCTTATCAACTTAAGCTAGCTTCATATTTTGAACAAAAGCAGTATCAAAATATGGTTCAAGTTGCAGAAGAAATCGTTCGTGTATGGCCAGATGATAAAAAATCTTGGGTAGGCTTAGGTAAGTATTACTTACAAACTGAAGACTACAAAAAAGGCCTAGCAACTATGGAAGTTGCATACAAAAACGGTTACTTTGAGAACGAAGTTGAATACAAAGTACTAGCTAACTTTTATTCTTTAAACGAAATACCTTATAAAGCAGCATTAACGCTTGAAAAAGGTGTTAAAGAAGAAAAAGTACAACGCACTAAGCAAAATATCAGTGCAATTGCTAGTAACTACCATCGTTCAAAAGATATTGAAAAAGCCGCTAAGTATTACGAAGAAGCTGCAAAATTTGATAACGATGCTGAGCTTTATCGCAAAGCCGGTTCGTTACTTTTACAATCTGAAAACTTTAGCGCTGCAGTTGTTCGTTTGAACAAAGCACTAGAGTTAGGCTCTGATAAAAAGGGCACTATTTATTCAGATTTAGCTGAAGCGTACTACTACCAAGCTAAGTATAAGCAAGCACATGCTGCAATTACTAAAGCTATGGATGACCCTCGCACGCGTAAGTTTGCAAAAGGTTGGGCTACATATATTAAAGATAAAGCCGCTCGCAACGGTGTTAAAATTTAATTTTTAATGTATATTAGCAATTTTTAAAAAGCCCCATTGGGGCTTTTTTTATTGGGATGAACATGAACAAAACGCTTATTTTTTCATTTTTACTTTGTCTATTTTTGGCCTCTTGCTCTAAGCAACCACAGCAGTACACATCGTTTGATGAAGCGCAGCACGCATTAAAATCGCTTAACTTAGCTTTATATCAGCCAAAAAATAGTAAACACACAGGGCTGCGTAGTGAGCAATTGCCTTTTACAGATGCGTATTTAAAAAAACGCCACGCTATTTATCAAAGCTTAATGCAAATGCAACTAACCAAGCAGCAAACTGAGCAGGTTAACTATCTTGTTATTGCAGAGCGTTTTCCTGAACGTTACTTTGCCTGGCCAGCACATACAAATGTTTTAGTTAATTTACTTAACTTAGCAAGTTCAGAGAGTGACTATCAAAATATAAGTAATTGGCTTGAATTTGTGCAGCGACAACTAGAAAGTGCGCAATTAAGCAATTTAAAGTTGAATAAAATTGAACACAATTTAATAAAAAATTATGTGCTTAGTGCACTAAGCGATAAAAACATACCCAATAGCTTATTAGCTCAACTTAATATTTTAAAAGATTATTTAGTGCAATATAGCCCCAGAGGAAGTGTCGGGCTATATGGTTTAGCTAATGGCAGTGAGTGGTATCAAAGTAAGCTAAACTATTTTAGTGGTACAGTGCACTCTCCGCTAGAGTGGCTTACTATTATAAATGAGCAGTTAAAAGAGGAAAGTACACAACCAGCCAATCAGGAGGTTAGCCAAATTTATCCACAGTCATTTTTGGTGCAATTTACTAATGGGGATAAAGAGGTACCAGGTTTAGATTGGTTGTCGGGGTTTAGAAACTTACCCGCTATAGCTGAAAACAAATCACTTTTAGCGCAGCAAAAAACGCTAATGTTAGCAATGATGGAAACTGATGTTGGATTGCATATTCATGCGTGGACCTTGCCACAGGCAAAGGTTAACTTAATAAAGCGTTTAAACATTAGCGAAATAGATGCAACAAGATTAGTTAAAAATATAGTGCTTTACCCTGGGCAGGCATTTAGCTTTGCTCAGCAATTACTTTAACTGCTCCAGCGACTTAACGTTGCTCAATGTGCGCTTTATTTAGCGCACTGTTCACAACGTTGTGTAGCTGGATCTAATTCGAGTAATGCTGTGGTTATAGGCTCTTCACAATCACAGCAATAACCGTACTGACCTATCTCAATTTGACTCACAGCAGCCTCTAAAGTGGTCATTCGTTGAATATATTCACCGTATTCGGGACCTAGTTTTTGCGCCGCCAAATCGAGCCACTCTGCATTGACTGTTTGCGTTAATAAAGATAATAAATGCTGATGAGATAGATGCGCTGATTGAGAAAGTAAGTTTAATATAGTTAATTTTACTTCCTCTATTTCATTAATTAACCTTTGCTGATGTTGCATCGTGTATAACCCCTTTATAATTAGCATTGAGCAATAGGGGTATTATCTAGGTAGATTTACTTACGCGTTATGATTTGCATCAAACTGTGGCGCTTTGGCATACTTACTTAGTACCTCTGCGACATCTTCTTTGGCCTTTAACCGGCGGATCTCGTCAAATAATGTTATTGCCTGTGGGTACTGACGCTTTAAGTAGCCTAACCACTGCTTAGTACGCGATGCAAAGTACTTTTCATCTTTAGCCGGGTCGTGATGAATAGCAGAATTTATTAAATGATAAAGAATATGCTCCCACTCGAGCCCTACATAATCTTCATTATTTATATTCGCTTTAATCTTTTTTGCTAAATCGGGATGAGATAACGCACCACGACCAAGCATTAAGTCGGTACAACCACTGCGTTTTTGGCACAACATAGCATCAGCTACTTGCCATATTTCGCCATTGGCCACAACCGCAATATCTTTATCTTTAATTAAAGGTGGGATCTTTTCCCAATAAGCAGGTGGGTTATAGCCATCACGTTTAGTGCGAGCATGAATTGCAATACTACTTGCACCAGCGCTGACAACAGCATCTACTATTTCTTGGCTGTTACTGTCATCATCAAAACCAAGACGAATTTTTGCACTCACTTGATGCTTGCTATCAACGGCGTCTCTTACCGCTTTAATTATTTCATACATGTGCTCGGGATCTTTAAGCAGTACAGCTCCGCCTTTACTTTTATTAACAGTTTTTGCAGGGCAGCCAAAATTTAGGTCTATGCCATGGGAGCCCAAACTAATTGCTTTAACTGCATTTTCTGCAAGCGCACCTGCAACTTGACCTAATAACTGAATGCGTACCGGTGTACCAGCACTAGTGAGGCCATTATTGCTAAGTTCAGGACAGTAACGATAAAAAACTTTATCAGGTAAGCAAGCATCAACAACACGCACAAACTCAGTCACACATAAGTCAAAACCACCTATATTGGTAAGAAGTTGGCGCATTTTGAAGTCAACAACACCTTCCATCGGTGCTAAAACAAGTTTCATAGAAAGATTAATTATGGCTAAATAAAGGGATGTGTAGTGTAACCGTTAATCATAAATTGATAAATCCGTAATTACCGCGCATAGTTACTTTAGCCAAAAAGTTTACAATTAATTAAACTAAAATGAAATTTTTTATTTTTATACAGGTCTACTTAAATACATACTCGTATTTTCCAATTCTTTGGTTATACAATCTTATTAAAAAGAGAGTCATATAATGAATACAATCAAAAAAAGTTCAATCGCGTTAACACTAGGTGCAGTTGTTGTTGGCTCTGCAAGCTTTGTATCTGTGGATGTGCAAGCCAATCCTTTTGAGTTTCAACAAATGGTTACCGGCTATCAAATAGATGCTACCGAAGGTAAGTGTGGCGAAGGTAAATGTGGCGGCGAAGCAAAAGCTAAAAAAGAAGGCAAATGTGGCGAAGCTAAATGCGGCGCAGATGCAAAAGCTAAAAAAGAAGGCAAATGTGGCGAAGCTAAATGCGGCGCAGACGCAAAAGCTAAAAAAGAAGGCAAATGTGGCGAAGCTAAATGTGGCGCAGATGCAAAAGCTAAAAAAGAAGGCAAATGTGGCGAAGCTAAATGCGGCGCAGATGCAAAAGCTAAAAAAGAAGGCAAATGTGGCGAAGCTAAATGCGGCGCAGATGCAAAAGCTAAAAAAGAAGGCAAATGTGGCGAAGCTAAATGCGGCGCAGATGCAAAAGCTAAAAAAGAAGGCAAATGTGGCGAAGCTAAATGCGGCGCAGATGCAAAAGCTAAAAAAGAAGGCAAATGTGGCGAAGCTAAATGCGGCGCAGATGCAAAAGCTAAAAAAGAAGGCAAATGTGGCGAAGCTAAATGCGGCGCAGATGCAAAAGCTAAAAAAGAAGGCAAATGTGGCGAAGCTAAATGCGGCGCAGATGCAAAAGCTAAAAAAGAAGGCAAATGTGGCGAAGCTAAATGCGGCGCAGATGCAAAAGCTAAAAAAGAAGGCAAATGTGGCGAAGCTAAAAGTGACGTAGATGCAAAAGCCAAAAAAGAAGGCAAGTGTGGTGAAGGTAAGTGTGGCGGTCATTAAAATTTATTAAAGTAGAATAACTTTACTTCAGGTTAAATACTTTAATACCATATAGAATAAAGGGCCGGTTGGCCCTTTTTGTTGGGAGTGGTTATGACACAAATTATAAATACTGACTTAGGTATGGTTGGTTTAGGCTTACGCAGAGAAATGCTTGACGAGTTACTAATGCATGTACCTAAACAAGTCGATTTTATGGAAGTTGCTCCAGAAAATTGGCTGAAATTAGGTGGGCGTTTTAAAAAACAATTTAAAGCATTAACCAGTGCTAATAGTTTTGCTTGTCATGGCTTATCGCTCTCAATTGGCTCAACTGCGCCAATTGATATTGAATTTGTAAAATCACTTAAAAAGTTTTTTGATGAACATGATGTAAAAATTTACAGCGAGCACTTAAGTTACTGCTCTGGCACTGGGCATATGTACGATTTAATGCCTATTCCGTTTACTTTAGAAGCGATTGCTCATGTAGTGCCGCGTATCAAACAAGTACAAGATATATTAGGGCGCCAAATTGCTATAGAAAATGTGTCTTATTACGCAGCCCCAGGGCAGAAAATGTCAGAGCTGGCGTTTACTAATGCTATTTTAGAGCAAGCTGATTGTAAGCTGTTACTCGATGTGAATAATATTTATGTGAACTCAGTAAACCATGGTTATGACGCCGAAGCCTTTTTAACCGGATTACCTACACAGCGCATTGCTTACGGCCATGTAGCTGGGCATTACAATGAAGCAGATGATCTAATTGTAGATACTCATGGTGCAGATGTAATTGACCCAGTTTGGCAGTTACTCGATAAAGCGTACCAAACTCACGGTGTATTTTCGACGTTGCTCGAGCGAGATTTTAATATACCGACCATTAATGTATTAACCAAAGAGCTAGATATTATTCATAACCTGCAAGCAAAATACCTTGATAAATCATTAATCAAACAGCGAGCTTAATAAGCATGTCTGAACCTAGAGTGCCTGCAAAAGGAGTATTTAGTTATGAGCTTTATTGAAATACAAAACGAATTTATGGCGCATATTCGCAAACCCAGCCAAAATAAAAAGCCGCAAGGAATTGAAGATAGACGCATGGCGATTTACCGCGATTTATTTTTTAATAATATTGTTGGGTTTATTTCGTCAGGTTTTCCGGTGTTAAAAACCTTATACAGCGATAAACAATGGCAAATGCTTATTCGCCGATTTTTTAGTGAATATGATTGTCACTCACCGTATTTTTTAGATATAGCAGGGGAGTTCATTAATTATTTATCAAGTAATTATGAGATGCAAAAATATGATCCGCCATTTATGCTCGAGCTTGCCCATTATGAATGGATTGAATTAGATGTAGCTATTACACAGCAGGCTGAAAATGAGCAACTCATAGCGTCTGATCAGGTTGCTTCTGCGCGTTTGTACTTATCAAGTACTGCACGTAATTTAAGTTACCAATTTGCGGTGCAAACAATAAGTACACAGTTTCAGCCGCAACAACCATCAGCACAGCCAAATTATTTTGTTGTATATCGCGATGGCGATGATGAAGTTCAATTTTTAACAACTAATGCTATGACAGCCTTGTTATTATCGATTATAAGTGAGCATGATGGTTTGATACTCGATACTATTTGCGAGCAAGTAACCCGCCATGCTGTGCAGTTTAGCGCTGCACAAATTGCCCAAGGCGCACTTGTTACTTTACGTGCCATGGCTGAGCTTGGGATTATAGTGACAAAAAATCAAGCTTAAGCTCTTTATAGATTATTTTACATCGTTTATTATGACGCCCTTATGTGTCGTGCTTAATAAAAGGTTGTAAAAATGTCAGATGATAAAGAATTTAAAGATCCGTTCAATGCAGCGTACTTTTTTGGCTTCGTAGCTATATTTGTAGGTATTGGTTGCTTAAATGCAATTGTTGGCTGGTTTGCTGTGTTATCTTAATTATTTATCTCAAGGCTGTTGTTACCAACAGCCTTATTTATAAAACTTCCCCTCGACTGAAACGGTTAAAACACCTTTTATAATAACGTCAAACTCGCAATCAAAGGTCACTTAAGGTTATAATCAGCTGCTTTGTAATATAAACCATTGAGCAGTTAAAATTATGACTCAAGTAACACCAGCAATTATCAAAAACAGCATAACTACTATTGCTGATTACCCTAAAGCGGGCATTATGTTTCGCGATGTAACTACACTAATGGCAAACCCAGATGCATTTAAAGCGACTATCGATGCTTTTATTGCTGCATATAAAGATCAGGGCTTTACCAAAATTATTGGTACTGAATCACGAGGTTTTATTTTTGGTGCACCCTTGTCTTATGCTTTGGGTATTCCATTTATTCCAGTGCGTAAGCCTGGCAAACTGCCGCGTGAAGTTGTTCGTCAAGACTACCTACTTGAATATGGCGAAGACACATTAGAACTGCATGTAGATGCTATCGTTCCAGGTGACAAAGTATTGCTTGTGGATGACTTACTAGCAACCGGTGGTACTATTGAAGCAACCATTAAATTAGTGCAAAAATTAGGTGGCGAAGCCACTGATGCAGCATTTGTTGTTTCATTACCAGAGCTTGGTGGTGAAAAGCGTATCGCAAAAATGGGTATTAAAATCCTAAAATTGGTTGAATTCGAAGGCGAGTAATCGATGAGTTATCAGGTTCTAGCGAGAAAATGGCGTCCACAAACCTTTCATGAATTGGTTGGACAGTCTCATGTTAAACAAGCGCTGGTTAATGCGCTAACGCAAAATAGACTGCACCACGCTTATTTATTCACTGGAACCCGAGGTGTGGGTAAAACCACAATAGCGCGTATTTTTGCTAAAAGCTTAAATTGTGATGAAGGCATTTCGGCAAATCCGTGTGGTCAATGTAGTAGCTGTAAAGATATAGAAGCAGGACGTTACATTGACCTACTCGAAATAGATGCAGCTTCGCGCACTAAAGTAGAAGATACTCGCGAAATACTCGATAACGTACAATACGCGCCTACACGGGGCCGTTATAAAGTATACCTAATCGATGAAGTTCACATGCTTTCTAAGCACAGCTTTAATGCGCTACTAAAAACGTTGGAAGAGCCGCCTGAGCACGTGAAGTTTTTACTTGCGACTACCGATCCACAAAAGCTACCTGTCACTATATTATCTCGTTGCTTACAATTTAACTTAAATGCGTTATCGCAAAGTGAAATAAAAACTCAGCTTGAACACGTACTGACGTATGAAAAACTGAACTTTGACGACGATGCTTTGCGCATTATTGCCAAATCCGCAGACGGTAGTATGCGAGATGCACTTAGCTTAACCGATCAAGCTATAGCGCAAACTAATGGTGATATTAATAACCAAGCTGTACAAACTATGCTTGGTTTAATGGACACCCATTATAGCCAAAGTTTACTAGCCGCGTTACTTGCCCAAGATGGCGCAGCGCTAATGAAAGAAGTAGCTAATGTTGCTAGCAGAAATCCTAATTATGTGGCCTTACTAGATGATTTAATTGCATTAACGCATTTGACACAGTTAAGCCAATTAGTGCCTGAAGCTGCCGCCCTTGATGAAACAAATGCCGATTACATCACGCATGTTGCTCAAAATACAAATCCACAGCAAATTCAAATTTACTATCAGCTCCTGTTAAACGGTAAAAAAGATCTACAATGGGCGCCAGAGCCTCGTTTAGGCTTTGAAATGATTATGCTGAGGCTGTTAGCGTTTCAGCCAATTGATACACAAAGTCAGCAACCAGTAGCTGTAAATACACAGCCGGTGCAAAGTAATACGACAAAGGCCAGTGCCTTACGTGATATTTTAAATAAAAGTAAACCGCTACCAAGCACAGCTCAAATTAATGATACAACGCAACCACAAATTATTGAGCCAAAACCAGCTGAGGTCGCTAAGCTATCAGAGCCGCAAAACGTAGCGCCCGATCCACTTAATAATAACTCTAGTACAACGCAGCAGGTTTCAACTGCGGTACCAGCAGTTGATCAAGCAGTAGAGCCAACAATTGTGTCGGCTGTGCCAAATGAAGCGGCGAGTGAGCAATTAGTAACTCAGCAACATCAGCATACAAATGACGTTACTGACGAGCAAGCCCAGCGTCAAAGCGAAGATGAAGCCTACTTACAGCAAAGTAATTTAGAGCACTCATTAGCTGCACAGTTTGATGATGTTATTAGTAGTGCGGTTGATCAAGGGTTTAACCCTGCAACAAATACGGCAGCGCAAGCTCAGCAAAGCCAAGCAACAGACACCTCAATTAGCGAACAAGAAGCGCGAGCGCAATCTGCTATTGCACGTATTTTAAGAGATAGAAATATATCGGGTGCGGGTAAGCTCTCAAATGCAAAAGAGACGGAGCAGCAAAATACAGCAAATTTAAGCTCTGCTAACACTCGCCCGAGTCGTTTTACAGCTAATAGCAGTAACAGCAATGAGCAAAATGTTACAACAAATAGCGATGCAATTGATCACAGTAGAGCTAACAATAATGCGCAGCAAACACACGCAGATAATCCGCCGCCGTGGCCTAATGATTTCGCAGGTGAGAGCGAAAAAAAGCCACAGCTCCCACTAGCGGGGAGCCAAAACAAGGCAGCAAGCCAAGCTCAGTTTGAGTCAAAGCCTGAGCGAAAAATAGACTTTAAAGCAAAGCACCAAACAATTACCGAAAATTTAGCCCCTGAGTTACTTGAGCAAATTAACCCGCAAAAAGTACCCGAAGTTGTTGTAGCGCAGCCTAGCATTCCAGCGCCTGATGATTTTCAAAGCCCAATAAGCGAAATTCGCTTTGCGCATCAGCAAGACGAGTGGGCATATTTAATTAAACGCATGGGATTAGGCGGGCGTATGCGCCAGTTTGCGTTGCACTCTATTTTTACTAAGCAAGGCAATAATTTGCATATAGATGTTGATGAATCACAAAAACATTTAGATACGCCCATGCTACGCCAAAGACTTGATGCGGTGTTATCCAGTATTTATGAGCACAATGTAACACTGAGTATTAATTTTGCTAAAGGGGTGATTGATTCGCCTTACTTAATTCAGCAAAAAATTGATGCAGGTCGTCATCAGCAAGCAATAGATGTGATCACCTCAGACGATAATATAGTACAATTTCAGCAGCTATTTAGCGCCGAAATTGACGAAAACAGCATTCAGGCATTGTAATTTATTACAACAGCCCTTATTTAGTAACCTAGTTAATGTATTAAAAAAGAAAGAGAGAAAGTTATGTTTAAAGGTGGAATGGGTAACATGATGAAGCAGGCGCAGCAAATGCAAGATCGCATGCAAAAAGCCCAAGACGAAATTGCAACATTAGAAGTTGTAGGCGAAGCCGGTGCCGGTTTAGTTAAAGTAACTATGCTAGGTAATCACAACGTTCGTCGCGTAGAGCTTGATGAGAGCTTAATGCAAGACGACAAAGACATGATTGAAGACTTACTTGCAGCTGCATGTAACGATGCTGTACGCCGTGTAGCAGACGAAACACAAGAGCGTATGGGTAAAGTAACTGGCGGTATGCAATTACCACCAGGTATGAAAATGCCGTTTTAAGCCTATATGCAACTTTCAGCTAGTTTAACTCAGCTTATAGAAGCATTGCGTTGTCAGCCGGGCATTGGCCCTAAGTCAGCGCAACGAATTGCTTTTCACTTGCTAGAGCGCGACCGTAAAGGGGGCACTCAACTTGGCAATGCACTGACAAAAGCTATGACGGCGGTTGGTCATTGTGAGTCATGTCGCACTTTTTGCGAGCAGTCGCAGTGCGATATTTGTTTAAGTACTAAACGCCAAGACAGCGGCATATTATGTGTTGTTGAATCGCCAAGCGACGTACTTGCTATAGAGCAAACGGGTCAATATTTAGGGTTGTACTTTGTATTAATGGGGCATTTATCGCCTATTGATGGTATTGGCCCTAAAGAAATTGGCCTAGATGTTTTAGAGACAAAGCTGGCTCAAAGCGGTATAAGTGAGGTGATTTTAGCAACCAACCCTACGGTTGAAGGCGAAACCACCGCACATTATATTGCCCAGCTTTGTCATAAATACAAAGTAGGTGCCTCGCGTATTGCCCATGGCATACCGGTAGGTGGTGAGCTTGACTTAGTCGACGGGACAACGTTAATGCATGCCTTTAGTGGCAGACGAGCGGTAACACAAGACTGAACTAGCACGGCTATTTGAATAACTAAATCAGCCCACATAACTTATGTTGTGTCGGCTGATTAATTTTCGCTTTAATTAATAGCATTATAACCGCGTAAGACGCTTAGGATAAATTTTGGTTAAGAGATTTACTCACGTATTGAATCATAGTTATATTTAAGTTTATTATCCGGAGCTCAGGTTACATAGGCTGACTAAGCAACCGCTGAGATTGGACTATAACTAGAGTGACGAACTATACGTTTAATAACTCTCTCTGTTAATAGCAGTGTATCGGTTAACGCGTAATGGTGACGACTTTTCACTTGGGCAATCTGCAAACCTTTAGCAGCAATCATTGCCTCATTAATCTTAGTAAACCCATCAGATTTACCCTGTATATCGCTTGTACGATATACATCGTAACCAAGTAAACTTGTTCCTGCTGCAATACGATCTGCATTTTTATCGATTACTTAACGAGAAAACCCTGTGATCTTTAGCCGCTGGGTAGTTCACTCCATATCCATATCCATATCCATATGCGCTGCTCGCATTAGCCGTGGCTGAAACTAACGCCACAACGATTGCTGCACTTAATAAGCTATCGTTTTTATCATTTTATACCTTAAGGCTCTATTAGGAGTGCTCAGTGTTTAATGCTTTATTGGTAGGTGCTATCTGGGATGTCATTCGCTTTTACTAGCTGAAAACCTCGAGTAATTTACTGTTTGAGTAAGAACTATACGCACAATGGCATTACGTTCTCGTGAGTAGAGTGTAACAGGCTATTTTTTATAATATTGATCTTTTTAATAATCACTTATAATTTCAGCTGTGTTTGCAAAAAAATTAGTGTAAACAACACCGATACCGTAAATAGCTTGGCTGGAATAAATTAATATCCGTTTAGCTACACAATAAAGATAACCAATTATTGTGGTTCTTTAGGTTTAACTGATGAGCTAGCTTAGCTAGTCGTCGCGTGCGGAGAAAGTTAAATGACTCGATATGGTTTGTCTTTACTATTACTTTTACTTAGTAGTTGTGTTTTGGCTGAGGTTGCCGTTGAAGGACGTATTAAGTTTCAACACATTGAAAATAATGAGCTCTCCGATACTGATTTATCAACCAACTTCGCTCGACTGCTACTTAAGGCAGATTTGCCACTTAGTAATAATAGCTTATTTTATCTCGAAACGATTGCTGCGTATGATTCCTCTTTTGCACAAGGAAAATATTCATTTGAGCATAATGAATTTGATCTGCATCAAGGCTATCTGAGTGTTACAAGCCCTAATCATGCTATTAAATTAGGTCGACAAGTTTGGTCAGTTGCAGACCAAAGGTTGTTAGGTAAGCGCGAAGGTACCAACGTAAGAAGACGCTTCGATGGCGTGATGTATCAAAATAACGTCCTTAACCAGCTGCAAATTAATGCATACCATGGCTATGCTGTGGTTAGCAAAGCAGGCGTGTTTGATGATAAACATTTATCTTCTGAAAGAATAACAGGTGTGTACTTGAGCACAGCTGAATTACTGCTGCACAGCATGTGGTACCGCGATACCACGGCAGAAAATAACGAAAGCAGACACACTATTGAAGCCCAATATCGTAAAAAATCAGGCCGTTTTAGTAGCACTTTTCACGTGGCTCATCAAACCAGCATAGTAAAGAGTGAGCATACTAAAGCATGGTTTGCACAGTTTTCTGGGCTGTATTCTTTCGCAAACTTAAAGTTTGGCCCTACTTTAAGTTATGCAACGGGCGGTGAGGCAGGGCATGAAGATGGATATTTTCGATCTTTATATGCAAAAGCGCCGTATTATTCTGAGGCAGGTATATTTTCTACCACAAATATCAAACATATAGGCGCAAAATTGCAAGCTCAACTTACTGATAAATTTGATATTAGTTTGGATATGCGTCGATTATTTAGAGTGAACGAACAGGGCGATATTTTTGGTCCTGGCAGGAGTCTATTTATTGCTAATGAGCAATTAAAAGGCGCTAAAATTGCCGATACTTATAGCTTAACAACACAGTATTTGTATACAAAAAAAATCTCTTTTGAACTGATTACCAGCTATATAAATATGAGTAACAGAGCGAATTTAGAAAAAGATCAAAGCTTTTTTGTTGAAGCGATGCTGCATTTTGCCTATTAAGTCACACTGATTAACCAATTCATGGGTTATTTTACAGCGGCAAATGTTACTATCTGCTTTTAATAAATGGCCCTGTATCAAGTGTTATCCCTAGCAGAGCAGCTAATCAGCGCTCAGCTTTACCGGTGTAATTTACTCACTTTACTTTGAACCAGACACATGCCGCCTAGGTGGCGCTATGTGTTATTAGGAAGACTATGTCTGAATTTCATCACTTAACCCCCTGCGCTATTGATAACTTTGTCGCGCCGCAGTGTGATCAGAGCGTGCAGATTGTTTATCACGATGAAGACATTTTACTGATCAACAAACCCAGTGGTTTGTTGAGTTTGTCGGGTAAAAATCCGCTCAATTGGGATTCTGTGCATTATCGTTTGGTAAATGGGCAAACAGGTATTACGGCTGCGTACCCTGAGGCTAAGTTACCGCATAGGTTAGACTTAGGTACATCAGGCATTATGATTGTGGGATTAAACGCGGCGGCTTCTAAGCACCTAAATAAACAGTTTCAGGCGCGTACAATTAAAAAGCGCTATGTAGCCATGTTACACGGATGGTTAATTGACGACGAAGGGCAAATTAGTGCGTCGATAGCAAAAGATAAACTGCTTTTTCCGCGGGTTAAAATCTGCGAAACCACAGGTAAAACAGCCGTAAGTGAATATAAAGTGCTGCAGCGCCTAACGCAACCACAGCGAACCTTAGTGCAATTTACACCCATTACAGGGCGTACGCACCAATTGCGTATTCACAGCCAGTTTATAGGGCATCCTATTTTAGGGTGCGATTTATATAACAATGCACAAAGCGAGCATATGGCAGCGCGCTTACAGCTTCATGCAAGTGATTTGTATTTTCAGCACCCGGTAAGCAATGAACAAATTCATATGCAATGCGCTGGTACGTTTTAGTTTTAAGACAATATTGGTTAGGACTTTTTTTATTTTTTCCCTTGAAGTTCTAGCAGCTCCCCCCATATTAAGTGCATAACGCAGACACTTTGCAAATTGGAGATATATAAATGACTGCAGCACAAAAAGAAACATTAGGCTTTCAAACAGAAGTAAAACAATTATTAAACTTAATGATTCATT
Source organism: Pseudoalteromonas nigrifaciens (assembly GCF_002221505.1). Lineage (NCBI taxonomy): Bacteria > Pseudomonadati > Pseudomonadota > Gammaproteobacteria > Alteromonadales > Pseudoalteromonadaceae > Pseudoalteromonas > Pseudoalteromonas nigrifaciens. The sequence continues at coordinate 1,342,842 of NZ_CP011036.1, forward strand.
GTATTTAAACATTCCACGCTATTTATTTTTATCTCCCTTTTAGTCCTGTTATCCACGTAAAAACAACAACTTAAACCGCTACTAACCACTCCTATCTACTGTTAACTATCTTTATATATTGCTGTTATTGGTGACAATTGTGTACCAAGGTGTGTACCATTTTATTATTGGCCTCAAATTTGGTCACATTTGGTACACAGAGTCGGAGCATCAATGAACATAACAGCAGCTAAGCTAAAGAGTTTGAACGGTAAAGAGTATGCCGGCAAACCTGAGCTAACGGATGGCGATAGCTTGTCCATAAGGATCTCCCCAAAGGGAAAGATCACCTTTCAAATACGCTATAGGATAAACGGGAAGCAGGCGAGATATAAAATTGGCACTTACCCTACAATGACACTTGCACAAGCTAGAGAAAATTGCGCGGAGCAAATGAAGTTTGTTTCACAGGGTTTAGACCCTCGAAAAATGGAAGCTGTAAAATCTGTTTTAGTTGATCATATAGATAACCCAACTATTAATGACTGCATTGAATACTGGTTTAAAAATTACTGCTTACCCAGGCGAGACAAGCCGGCTGAAATAAAGTTGCGCATTACTTCATGCTTAAGAACTCTATGGGCAAAGCAATACGTTTCAATCATGGACAAAACGCACTTTTCAGCAATGTTTAAAGCCATGAATGACAAGTCGATTGAAAAGGGGCGAGGCAAGGGGTTTTCGTTTAACGCGATAATAGAGATCAGATCGGCGCTTAGGTTTTGCGTTCGCCAAGGGTTTATTGATAATACCCAATTTGAAGCGTTGCGCCCTGGTGATTTTGCGAGTGATTACGATGTTCGTGAGCATTATTTATCAATACAAGAGTGCAAGTTAATTTGGGCCCACGTTGATGAATTAAATATAACTGATAGAAATAAGATTATTTTGCGTTGCGCTATGGTGTTTGGCTGTCGCATAAGTGAGCTATGTAGCGCGAAAAAAACAGACTTTGATTTAAAGGCAATGCTATTCACTACGCAAAGAGAAAATACAAAAGGCGCATTGCACTCTATTATTAGACCTATACCGAATGATTTACTTGCTGATCTGCAGTATATGAAAGAGCAATCGCCCTCATTTAAGCATATGTTCCCTAACCGTGATGGCGATTACCCCGCTAATAGCTCAAGCGTTAGCCAAATATCTAAAGCGTGCCATCAAGAAATAGAGGGTGTTGCGCCTTTTAGAATGCATGATTTAAGGCGGACAATATCAACGCATTTAACCGATGCCGGATGCCCTTTGCAATTTACTGAAAAATTACTAGGGCATAAAATGAAAGGGGTGTTGGCGATATATAATAAATCGCCAATGCTCGATGGCTTAACCGAATGGGTTAACCGGTGGGTGATCATGCTGAAAGGCGAATAGATTGACCCCTTAACGCTTTGCAATGATCATCGACAACTTTAGCGTCCCAGCGCTTAGGCTTGCCGATAATTGTTGCCCTTGGAAACTTGCCGTCCTTTTCCCATTCCAAAATGGTATTTGGTTTTACACCAAACAGGGCGGCTACATCTTTTGTTACTAAGTATTTACTCGATGGTAAGCTCATAAATCACCTGTTAATTTTTCATAGCAATCTGTGCATAAAAGCTTGTTGCCTTCACCTTTAAAGCAAACAATGTTCATCACTTCACCATTGCCACCATCTCCCACTTGAAAGGGCCAATCACAAGTAAAGCAGCGATTAAACTTTTCTTTAAAACGTGAGCGCCCGCGCTTAAACTCATTTGTCATTCTTGCAAACTCAGCTTTGTGCCAATCAACCCCTAGCGCTTTAGTTGTGGTAATAACCACTTTGCCTGGCTCTGTTATTTCAACGCTTCTCATAAATCACCTATGCTAATTTTTTATCAAAGTCAGGGTTCATAGCGCGGTAGCATGCTGACTTCATGCAGCCTTTCGCGTTGTTAAGTGCGCTGTTCAATTCCTCGCGCGTGTCGGGTACGCGGCATTCAAAATTGCTACGCTCAACACCGTTGAAAAAGTCCCACTGAAAACGTGGTTCATCTGCGCTTACATCATTAGCGTAAATAGTCACTCGATAACCTACGCTTTTTTCAGGCACGCAGTTGGCTGCATCTTTTAGTAAATCGGCTAAGTATTGCTTATGAGACACGTTAGGCTTGCCGCTTTGAAGCAAGGCCCAGGCGAATGAATAAACATATTCGTTTAGGTCCATTTCACCGCCTTTTTGCTCTTTTAATTTAAAGCCATGCTTTAGAGCCAGGGCTTTGATTTTTGCATTGTTCATATTTAAGCCCTCTTGCTTTGCAATAGCTTTGGTACAGGGAATAGTAAGAATCTGTTATCCAGCGGGCTTGCCTCTTTCTTTTCGCCAATAGATAAAACTTTTACGCGAATTGGATCTCTTTTAACCTCGGTTTCATAGCGATCGCCTCGACGTATTGATAATAAGCATTGTGCGGCGCGCACTTTTGAGCATTTAAACTTTTTAACAATGTCGTCAGTTGAGAAAAAACAACCTGCCGCAAGCATTTTTTTAGCTGCAAGGGCAGTTGTTAGTTCAACTCCTTTTTTGATTTTAATTTTTGCTGACATATCATTTACCTCTGTCTGATTTAGCGCATACCAGTTATGCGCTCTGCGTTTAACTTGTGGTTTCATTAGGCTGCTAACTCTGCATCAGGTTCTTGCTTGTAGTTACTGCAAACCTCAACCGCGTACACACCTTTATTTAATTTTGAACAGCTACCGTATTTAGCTTTCTTGCTATCACTGTTGATAGCAAAGCCTTTACAGGTGAAGTTCTGACAGCTAATACACGCTTTAGGCATACCTACTTTTGATATTTTCATGTTATGCACTCGCTTTTAGTTGGCTTGCTGTAAGTCGCTCATATTTTTTCTGCGTTATGCCATGGGCTTTAATTGCTTCACTCGAATTTATACCGCTATCTATTTTCTCTTTAATAGCGACAAGCAATAAATGCTGGTTATTGCGCTGTATATTGCGAATGTCAGGCTTCTTTATATTTTGCTTCTCTAGCTGGTAGTAAATTGCGCCAACTGATACGCCTATTTCTTTGGCTATAACTGTCACGGTTTTAGTCTTTAGCTGCTCAGGGACGTTAGCATTTTTTATTTTTAATGCTGGAACGTTACCCTTAAAAGCCACTTTATTTTTTTCCATGTGGTAACGGATTGTTTCAGGGTAAACCTCGAACTTGTCAGCTACTTCCTTAATTGGCAGGGTTTTGACAAGCTCTAAAATTAGACTTATATCTTGCTCGCTTAATTTTTTCATGCTGCTTTCCTTTTATTTAATTTGCCCACTTCATCACCCCAAACAGACCAACCCTTTACGCGCTTGCGAGAGAAAAGCTCGATGCGCGGTACATCACCGGCCAATTCAACACACGCTTCTCTAAACTCATCTGGCTTTTCACTGTGCTGGCGTACTGGCAATGCTCCGGCGTACACGCCAAGCCCTAGCACTTCATCAAGGCTTTTTGAGTCATAGTTACCAACGGCGCGTACTGAGCGGCCTGAAACTTTTGGCTTGCCTTTAACAGCTATAATTGCTGATTCACTGCCTGCGCGGGTCCAAAACCCCATGCCAAAAACAGGGTTGTTGTGAACGGTTAATTTATTCCAATTAAAGCCATTCATATTTTTAAGCGTAAAGCCCCATGCTTTAACAACGTCCAGGGCTTCTTGCGGCATTGCGCCCACGTACCACATAACTAATATGCAATCGTCTGCGGCTATATCATCAATAGGCATCGCTTTTAGCTCGTCTACGCTCATTGTTGACTTGTATTGGTGCGCCGCGCCGCTTGTCATGCTTCCGCCTGTTTTTTTATTGCCAAACTGCCAAGCAGGGTCGCAGTAAATAAGGTTGAATTTTTGGCCGTTAAATTGTTCAAACATGGGGCGCTCCTTACATGCACATTAAGAGTGCTGGGTATTGCAAGCCAATTGGCGCGAACGGAATATCGTCGTCGTAAAAGTCATTACCTGGACCCATTGGGTTACCTGCTGTTCCTTGCTGTTGTCCGCCGTTCATGTATTGGCTGTTTGATACGCCTTGCTGCGCTTGACCTCCTTGCTGTTGGCCTTGGCTATTTTGGCGCTGAGCTTGTCCGTTACCTTGGCGCTGCGCTTGGCTATTGCCTTGGTAATTATTATTACTATTGCCGTGAGAATTATTACCCTGCGCTTGGCCTTGGTTATTGCCTTGTGCGTGGTTGTTTTGTTGGCCTTGGTAATTATTATTACCTTGGTTGCCCTGAGTTTGCCCGCCTTGTCGAGCGCCTAGCATTTGCATTTGGCCGGTAAAACCATCAACTACAACCTCAGTTGTGTACTTTTCTTGGCCTTGTTGGTCGGTCCATTTACGCGTTTGCAATTTACCTTCAACGTAAATTTGTGAGCCTTTGCGCACGTACTCGCCTGTAATTTCTGCAAGCTTGCCAAACAGCACAACTCGGTGCCATTCGGTTTTTTCAACTGCTTGGCCTGTGTTTTTATCTTTGTAGTTTTCACTTGTAGCAAGTGTTACGTTGGCTACTGCGTTACCATTAGGCATGTAACGTACTTCTGGATCTTGTCCGCAATTGCCTACTAAAATTACTTTGTTCACTCCGCGTGCCATGATCGGCTCCTTACTTTGTTTGATTAAAAAGGTATAACTGTGCGCTCGCCGTTATGACCTGGCGCAGTGACAATGTGGTTAGCTTCAAGCTGCTCGACTAAGCGGGCTGCTCGGTTGTAACCAATTCTAAATTTGCGCTGAATGCGCGAGACTGATGCGCTCTCCGTTTCTTGAACAAACGCTTTGGCTTCTTCATAGAATGCGTCATTGCCGTTGCTGTCTTGATACTTGGCGTTGTGTTCGGCAATCAGCGACTCGTTACCATCGTCTTGCTCGCTACTATCCAAACCGCTATCAATAAGCTCGGTAACCAGCTGGACGATTTCACAAGCAACCAAGCAAAAGTCAGCATCAAGCTTGATAGGCATATCGTCTTTAGGTATGTCGGCATTTTCTTCTTTGAGAGCGTCCGAATAATTAACTTGCTTAATCGCGCCGTCGCTTTGGAGATTAAACTTAATGCGATCACTCCAGTTCAGCGCCAGCTTAGTTACTCGCTTGCCGCTTAACTCTAAGTGCGCTTTAACTTCATCACCATCAAGTTCATGGCCTTTAAGCTTTACGCTTGCGCCGCTATCATCTGCCTCTTGCATTTCTGCGTCAGAGCCAATAGCAAAGCCTTGAGGTGTATTAAAGTTTGTTAGCCAGTCAGTTAAAAAAACATCTAAATCATACTGTCCAAACGCAGGGACAATTGGCAATGTTCCAAGTGACTTGCGAAGTAGGGCGGTAAGCTCTTCTGCTTTATTAAAGCTTGAGCTGTTAACCACTAATAAACCGCTATCCATATCAATGAACGCGTACTGCATGCTTGATTTAGTGAATGCTTGCGGTAGTAGTGTGTGCAATACATTTTCTTTTAGCTCGTTGCGTTCTTTCATTCTTACCAAGCGGTTTTCTTCAAGCTCTATTTGATCTACTTTTTCAGCTACCATTTCGTTGATAACAGAAGCCGGCAGGATCTTTTCTTCACGCTTTGCGCAAACTAAAATTCTACGGTCAGAGAAATGCGCTAGTGACTCGCCATATTTACCAAATGCTTTAGCCCAACCAAATGTTGATAGCTCTTGCTGTCCGCAATGGCGAAAAGCATCTTGCTCAAGCGCTGCGTTGAAATCATCGCTTTTAAACTCAGCATCTTGCTTGAATTTGTAAACTACTAAATTAGTGAAAAACATATATACCCCTACTTAACTGTTAATAAAATTACTGTGGCTACTAAAAGTATTCTTAATACTGAGGTAGTAACCATCTTTAAAAAATCTCTGCGCTTTTGCTTTTCCAGTGCGCTTGAGCTGTTTCCGGTTATTGCCATGTAGTCGTGCATCATTAGGCTGCTCGCTTAGCTTTTGCTACTAATGGAATGCCGCCTGCGGCTTCAATCATGTTGTGCATCTTTTTACACACGTTATAAGCCTCAATTCTATTTCGAGTGAAAACGCAACCCGGTAACGTCCAGCCTTCTGAGCCCTGGGACTTAGATGCTTTAACAATGGCCAGGCCAAACTGAATATCATCACAGCGCAAATGCTCGACCATTCTTAATTGTGGAACTCTTAAATCTTTCATATGAACCTCGGTTAAAAGAGCTGCGCCCGTAGGCGCTGGCTCGGTCGGAGTTAAAATTAAGCGGCTAATGCTTTATTTAAGCGCTGCTCTAGCAGTTCGATATAGCTTTCAGCGTGCATTAGCTGGTTGCATATGCGATCTAGCTCGTCGTTATCTGCGCGGTCACGGTCGCTAGGCCATAAATCAAGCGGGTCGTAACCTAGCTTTTCGCCATTTTCAAAAACAGGCGACTTAAAGTTATTGCCTAAAAGTGGTTCGTTTTGGTCAAGCATGCGGTTAACGTCGGTTAGCGCTTGGTGCTGTTCTTCGCTCTCTGTGGCTGCGTCTTGCTCTGCTGCCCTAGTAACGTCGGCTTGTAGCTGTTCTACTTGCTGGGATTCAACCTGGCTCGTTACTTGCTGCGCTTGCTCAACTTGTAGCTGCTGCGTGTGCATCATGGTCAATTGCTGAATAACTTGTGCTAGCACTTGGCTAACTTCGTTAGTGCGATTGCCAAACTTATCTTCGCTTGGTGTAAAGTTTTCAAGCTGTTGAATGCGAGCCATAACCTCTTGGCTCGATTTGCCAAAGTAGTTCATAGGATCATTGCGCAGATTATTAATGCGCTGTTCGATTTCTTGCGCTTGTTTTTGTAGACGTTCTTGCTGTGCAATGGCTTCTTGCTGAATGCGTAATTGTTCGCGCTCTGCTTCTACTGCTTCTGCTGCTTTAGCGGCTTGATACATACCGCTAAGCGTTTCAAGCACTTCTTTTTTGGTGTCGATAGCGTCGTGTATAATTTCCTTGTCGAAAATATCGGTTTCAATTAAATCAACTGACTCTATGGTGTCTGCTATAAACTTGGCTGGCTGGCCTTTGCATTGCTCAATAAAATAGCGAATGTCGGCTATTTCTTGGCGCTGTTTGTTTAAAAACGCTTCACGCTCTGCGGCCTTGCGCGCTGCTTCTTCTTTGCGAAAGGTATCTTCATCTTCAAACGCAACAACAATAGGTTTAAAAATGTCGTTAACCTTGGCGCTTAAATCATCTGCGTAGGTTTTCACTTCGGCAGTAAAGTCCAGGCGGCGACGCTTAATTGATTCAACAAGCTTGTTGCGCTCAGTGCGGATTTTGCGACCTTCTTTAAAGTCGTCGTCGTCTTTCATATCGAGCGTTAGCTTTTTAGGGTATTTTTTACGTAAATCAGCAAGACCTTGTTTTGTTAGATCTTCTTGAAAAACGATTTCAACTAAATTAGTTGCAGTGGTTGATTGCTCACTCATGGCTCTATACTCCGTGGTTTAGTTTATTTAGCGCGTCTGTATGCGCTTGGTTAACGCGAGCAACATAATCGCTGCTATCTACGTTGGCTGATTTACAGTGACCTTTAAGCTCTTGCAGTAAGTGCTTATGGTTCAGGGTTAATACTGATTCGTTTTCTGCTGTGGCTATGCGGTCAAAAATAGACGTGTTAAGCCAGGTGATGAACTTTTTGTTAGCAGCTAGGTTGTTCTCTTGCGCTTTTGCTTCAAGCTCAGCTTTTTTGCGGTCTTTTATTTCAATGGCTTTGTTGCGTATATCAATGCGGTTAAGCGCCGCTGCAAACTTGTAGGCTTGGTTGTAATGCTCGCGCATTGTTTCCATGCTTGTAGCTTGCTCGATAGCATCAAGGTACTTATCAAATTTGGCCGATGGCATTGCCCAATCGGGCAGGGCAGGTGGAAACCACTCTGCATCCATTCTAGGTCCGCCCTTATTGCCTTTGCTGAGCGGTATGCGGATATACTCGCCGTTACACTCAAAGCGATTTTGAACCGGTGCGCACGTTGCAAACTCGGTATCAAGTGAGTAAAGGTAACGGCCAATGCCGAACTGAACCGCGCAGCGTTTCATAGCGCCAGACAAAGCACCCTTTAGCGCTTCAATTTGCGTGTACTCTGAGCCATCCCATTTCGTGATCCATTTATCGCCAAAGCGAACTTTTAAGCCGCACAAGTAGCCTTTTCCGGCTGCCGCTTCTTGATAAATGTTTTCCCAGGCATCAATACCTACAACATCATCAAGTCGCTGCTGAATAGCGCGGTTAGTGATGTAAGGAATAACCATTACCCATGGCTTTTGCTTTGCTGTTACGCCACTTTGTTGAACGCGCCACTCAATGTCGTGCTCTTCAAACGGATCAGCTAGTAAGCGCTGAATCTCTGCTGGTGTTTTATTGTTGCTCATTGGCTTAGCTCGCTAACTTGATTAGTGGTGCAAACGACTTGTCTTGCTTTTTGTATGCACGAACTTGGTTAAATACATGCTCAAGCTGGGCTACTGCGTCAGCGTCGGTTAGCGTGATCATGAATGACTTAGCCGATACGCCATTAACGTAAATAAACACGTTAATAAACGGCGTCTGTGCGTTGGTAACTACATTTACATGCACGTTTTCACGAAAGTTGAATGATTCAACTGCAAGCGCTGCAATTAGCGATTTCGCTTCAAGTGATAAAGCAGGGAATATTTGGGTTTTATGACTCATGTTGACCGCCTGTTTTGTATAACTCGTTAAACAATGATTGAAAGTATATTGATTTATACAGTTCAGTCAAGCTGTTTGTTTAATTAATTATACATGCGGGGTAATAAAAAACACCTAAGTAGGTGCTTTTTATTGTTGAGCAGGTTTGCTGAGGTTATTTATTTTTACATTTATACGCATCAGCTGAAACGCTTGGGGCGTAACCTCCGTTAATTGAGTGCCACACTAAATGCGTGCCCCCCAGGTCTATGGCTTGCTGCTTGGCCTGCTCTTTAGCATTATTTATACCCGTTGTGGCCGCCAACCCTCCCCAGCCAGACGTTCCTGTTACGTTGGTAATGAATTGGCATCCGGTAACTTCACTTAGTACAGTTTCTTTGATTTCACCGATAGCCTGTTGAGAAGCACAGCCAGCAATAGCGGCCGATATAATTGCAATTGTTATTCTTCCATTCATTCTAACATCCTGAACATTTATTTTTTATTGAATATATTTCTGCAGGACATAGCTACAAGCTTTGCAGCCGTGTCTGATTTTGCGTTTCCTATATTGCTAAGAACGCACTCATCAGCGTTTGCAGGGGTTAAATAGGCTTGTATAGCTGCAAAGGCTATTAAGGCGGCAATCACACTAGCTACCACTGTATTTCTAGTCTTTTGATTCATTAATAACCTCTTTACCAGTAACCGGGTTTAAAAATCCTGAATAACCTGTTTTGCTACGCCGATTATCGTGCAGTTTCCGTTGATGGGCATGGTTGGGTGGCTGTTATTAAAGGGCTTTAAATATTTGGCCCCGTCATCTATCACTAACAAAAGTCTTTGCTTAGTCTTTATCTTCACTTGGGCAAGAAAAGGATTCAAATAATGAGCTTTGAATTAATGTTCTTGCTGGCAAGTGCCAATCTTCGGGGTTGCTGTTAAGGTACTTTGCAATCATAGCTAGTATTTGATTTCTGTTAACCTTGCTTGGAGTGCATAAGAAGGGAGCTGTTGAGTCATATACCCCTATCGCGTAGCCCGCATACTCAAAGGCTTTTAAGTAATCTGTATCCTTATCGTTTGCCTCTGCTTTTAAATATTGTCGCATCGGCTCACGGAGATCGTTACCTGAATAAAAATAAGCGTTAGTCGAGAAGGCTGTAAAAAGAAGTAGTGCCGAGATAATACTTTGCATGATCAATCCTAATTCCGCAATTATTGGATGGTTAAAGGTACTTAATGGCTGCGACAACCAACCCAGCGCTGCTGAAAATAGAGACAAGCACCCACACTTTAAAGCTAGAAAGGCTAAGTTTAAGTTCAAAAATTTCAGTACGCAGGCTCTTAAACTCACCGCTGTGAACTTTTAACTCGCCCTTGATCTCGCTAATGTCGCGCTTAATATAGTCAACGTCTGATTCGAGTTTTGCTATTCTGGTTTCCATGTCGCCACCACCGCCATTGCCTGATTTTTTACTGTTTTTATTATCACCCATAAAATCAATATCTACAATGTTACTCTTGCTCATCAGTTTTTTCCTTCTCTAATGCCGCCATGATTATTTTAGTATTTAGCGTTTGTTGAGTACTGCATGTGGTGCAAATTAATGTAAAAGTCGGAAAGGTAACTTCGTCTATTTTTCCTTCAGGCGTTACGAAGTTAGAGGTTTGTTTGGTTACGGCTAAGGTATCATCTTCAGTGGCTAAAAAGCTGAGTTCGCCAGTTTTACAGATAGGGCAAGGTGCGTTATTGGTGAGCTTGTTGTAAATCTTATTCACCTCGTCAACATTTACATTTGCATAAAACTCTAAATCTTCCATCTTAAACTCCTTTTAAAAGTCTTGGATCACTTGCTTTACTACACCGATTATTGTGCAGTTGCCATTAATAGGCATGGTTGGGTAGCTGTTATTAAAGGGCTTTAAATATTTTGCCCCGCCATCTATCACTAACTGCTTTAGAGTGGCTTCTTCACTGTCGTTTAACATCGCTACTACAACTTTGCCATGCTCAGCACCAATGCAAGGGTCCACGATAATTACCGAGCCTTCGGGAATTGATTTGCCGCCAGTAAAGCTGGTCATGCTATCGCCCTTAACGCGCAGAGCAAATGCCTCTCCGCTTACGTTGGCGGTGTGCTGATAAAAAATAGTATCACTAGTTTGTTGTAGCACTTCCATGTCGATCTCTTTCCATTTACCTGCTTGCACCCATGATATCAAAGGCGCTTTACCCCTTAAGTCTGGTCCAAGCTCTAATTCTACATTGCCTTCTGGCACTCCTGCGCCTGACGCCAGCCATCTGGCATTGCATCTAAGTGCTTTAGATAGCTTTAATAAATTTTCACTTGATGGGATCACTTGGCCTGTCCGCCAGTGACTAACAGAAGCTCGACCAGTCCCTAGCTGTCTAGCAAGCTCACTACCTTTTATTCCAAGTTGGTTCATTCGTGAAATCAAGCGTTCTGAAAAGCTCATGATGCCTCGCGCATAAAGTTTAGTTATCTATACATTATATTTAAAATATGTATCTTTGTGTTGAACAATGCTTTCGTATAATCTACTATACAAACATTACAAACCAAGGAGCGCTCATGAAAACTCAAGACGCAATTGATTACTTTAAAACTAAGGCGGCATTAGCCAAAGCATTTACACCGCCCTTAACGCGAGGCGCTATAACGCACTGGGCCGATGATGGCCGCGTTCCTCGTGGTCGCGCTTTTGAGCTTCAGTTAATTACTAAAGGGAAGCTAAAAGTTGACATTTCGGTTTACGAGACCGATCACCCCAAAACCGCAGCATAGGAGATACTTTAAATGTTTTTATCTAAAAAGAGTACGAGAAATGCCAAACCTAGCGCTCGATGCGCACTTGAAGCAGCGGCAAGTATTGCGAGTGATTTTAATGTGTCTGAAATTGCGCGCGTTATGGCTAAGTCGCCAACAACGCTTAGCAATAAGCTGAATACAAATATTGATTCGCATGTATTAACGCTGCAAGAAGCTATCGCCATTCAGAATATAACTAATGACAGTCGAATTTTAAACGCCTGGGCTTATAGCGAAGGGAAAACGGTTATTGATTTGCCAGACGTTGGGCTATCTGACGAAGAGTTGGCAGATCAGGTTTTGCATTTGCAAGAAGCGAGCGGCGATTTTGCCAAGTCTGTGCGTTTGTCGCGTGCGGATGGCGTTATTACGGCGAGTGACTTTGATGTTATTCAAAAGCGTTCTTTGGCCGCTATTACAGCAATTTTACATGTAACGGCTGAGCTTGAGCAGATGGTTAGGCCGGATCCTAGTGAGCCAGCAGCTAAAGCAACAACGTTGAAGGTGGCGTAATGAGTGATAAGAGTAAAGCTAATGATGAAGTTCGCTTATCAGCTGAGCAAAAAAGAGATAGCTACCTCAAGTATGACGACGCAGCAAAGGACTTAGGCGAGCTGATAGGTCAAAAGGCAGATGAGTTAGGTTTTTATGGTCGCGCACGCGATGGATTTGTTCTTGATGTTGCGAATTATGTGGAAGGCCTACAAAAAGGATTCGTAAGCCGGTAAATGGGTGGGGAGTTAGCAGCCTGTTTTGCCATCGTTATAGATAGATGTGGAAAGTGAATTTTTAAACTCTGTTTCAAAACTGAGGTTAAGTAGGGCTAAGCCTTTCTCGGTTAGGTGGCAGTCAATTACTACCCCTTCTGCTTTTTGAGACTTAGTGGATAGATAGTTATTTTGAACTAGAAAGTGAAGCGTTGCTTTTAATAGTAGTGGTTCGGCTGAGAGATCCGAATCAAGTATTTCATATCTTCTTGTATTGATTTGAAGTGGTAAAGGAAATTGCTCCGCAAGCTTGTTTAAAAGTGGCGTAGCAATCTCGCTAAAAGAAGAAATATCGAATTTCATGTTGTTGTCCTTTTGTTTGTTGGTTTAGTAATTCGCACTTGCATGCTAGCAGACAAAAGGGCGCTTTTTAATCAGTTTTAATTTTAGGTTTTATTTATGGATTTAGCAGATAGCGCACAGCAGGAAATGGAGCATCACGAAGCGCTCCAGATTGCGAACTTAAAGCGCCCAGACGTAGTGCCAACAGATGAATGCGTTGAGTGTGGCAATGAGATAAGCGAGGGCCGCAAAAAGGCCATTAAAACCAATTTATGTATTGGTTGTGCAGAAATGCGCGAGTTACGTAGCAGAAACTACGCAACTCGCAGGTAAAACAAAACCCGCATCAGCTTAGGAGGCACGATTGCGGGTTTCAATTTAGCGAGATAATTATGAACAATTTAGCAGAAGTTTACAAGTTTCCTGAGCGATTGGAGGCAAATGTTAAGCAACATGACGCAGGTGGTTATGTGAAAGCAGATATTGAGCAAGGTTATGACAGGCTAGCCCAAAAGCTAACTGACACGCTTGCAAACCCACCGGTAAAGCTAAGTGCGCGCGAGTATCAAATTGTATTTGCTGTGATCAGTAAAACGTATCGTTGGCAGAAAAAAAATGACTGGATGACGAATACGCAAATTAGCAGCTTGACCGGAATTGATAGCACGAACATCGGGAAAATTATTAAAGGTTTGATAGCTAAAAAAGTGTTATTTCGTGATGGTAAAAACACTGGAATTAACCCTGTTGTTAGTGAATGGCAAGAAATAGCGATTAGTCAAAATCAACTAAAAACTAGTCAAAAACGACTAGTTAAAAGCCCCCCTAAAACTAGTCAAAAACGACTAGCTAACTCGTCAAAAACGACTAAAAAACTAGTCGAAAATGACTGCCACATAAGAAAAGAAACTAATACAAAAGATAATAATAAAAAAATAAACAAAAAAAGTTTGCTTGAATCTTTAGATTTTTCTACTTGGCCAGCCATGCCTAGCAATCAAATTTTTGATGATTGGATTGCTATGCGTAAATCCAAAAAAGCGAGCGTTAGTCAAACCGTGATTAACAACTTTGGGGCTCAGTTTCAAATTGCTTTTCAAAACGGGCTCAGTGTCGATGAATGTTTATCCGAGTGCATAACGCGAAACTGGCAGGGATTTAAATATTCTTGGATCGCCAATTCAAATCAAAACTTATCGCAGAGCTTTGGCAGTCAATCTAGGTTCGTTGGCGATCAACTGGCAGCTTTGCAGCATTCTGTGGCCCATATTCCAACTCCGCACGATGATGAGGTGCTTTGATGAATACTCAAGTTTCAACAATCCACAGCGCAGACAAGCGGCAGACTAACGATGTGCTGGTTAAGCTGATCAGCGATGAGGTGTTGCCATCACTAAAAGCGTACTACCCAAACAGTGATTTTAACTGGCGCGGCAACCTTGTTTTATTTGCAAATGAATATGCTGGGCAGCTTTACGGTATGGGGATCATCGCTAAGCACGTAAGAGCTGCGTTAGATATGGCCCGGTTACTTTCAACAAGCGAGAGACACGCGCCAAACCCAATTGAATTTAAAATTTTATGCCTACAGGCGAAGGGTATGCCAACGCTCGATAGCTGCATGAGCGAGATAAACGAGCAGCGCATTAAAAATTACGGAAAAGACAAGGATTGGTCAGAGCCTTTAGTTTATTGGCTTAACCAGCAAATAGCTGCAGCGCGTGCAACGTTGACTGATAGCGCCTGGAAGAAGATGGCTAAAAACCGTTACACGGAATTGGCTGATAAGTATGGCAAAGGCGAGCTAGGCCCAATACCACTGAAAATTGAATATAACGCACCGCCGGCCTATTTGAGATATGCGGGAGTGGGACGATGAAGTCATACGAGCAAGATCAAAAAGAATTCATTAGAGCGCTAAAAGAAATTTTAGGTGTTCACTATCAATCGGCCCTGGCAGATGCGAAGCAAGCAAAGTTATCAGCTTTACAGGGGATTAAAAACCCAACACCAAAGCAGCTTGGTTTTGCTACTGCCGAAGCTAACAGGGCAATGGCTCGCGCAGCTAAGGCGTGTGGCGTTGATAGCGTGCCGCAGTATATCAAGGATAAAAAAGAGCAAGGCAAAAACCACTACGCCTCACAAGCAAGAACAAAGCAAGTAGCCAGGCAAAGCAATATTAAAGCGAACCCTGGTAATTTTACATCAAGCAAGGTGCCAGCCAATCAAGGCTATTCGCTTAATGCTGAATTAGAAAAAACATTTAACAACGCAAGAAAAATCGCTTAGGAGCAAATTATGACGACAATTAAAAAAAGCACTTTTACTCAGTTATCAGCCGCCGGTGAGATTTTTTGCGACGGCTTTATTTCTAACTCAAAGGCACAGGCTGCAAAAGCTATTCAAGATGGTGCACAGGCAAATCATGATGCAGCGTTTGGCAATCTAACCAAGGCCGTAGCAGTGCTGGCAGATAAAAACCAGCTAGATAGGCAGATGCGAGATGTACTTCTCACTATTGGCGCACATATTTTGGTGCAAGCACAAAAAGAAGCGGTAGCGGCTCAAGGCGCAAAGGCCGAGCCAGCTAAAAAAGCAGATAAGGCCGCGTAATGGCAAAGAAAGTAGTAACCACTACTAACGCCCAATACTTCATGCCCCAAATAGGGCAGGCGGTAAGGGCGCTTTTAAAACAGGGCAAAAATGTTGTTATTGAGTTTAAAGAGCACAAAGCAAAACGCTCTTTAGCTCAAAACAGATTGTTGTGGGTATGGAACCAGGAGATAGCTAATCACTTTCGTGAACATTTTGGGCAAGAAAATAGCTCTGAGGACGTGCACGAAGTATTTGTGCGTAAAAAGTTTGGCGTAAAAGTTATTCAAGCCGGTAACGAGGAGCCCATTATTGTTCGCAAGCGCACGCGCAAGCTAAACACCAAAGAGTTTTGCGAGTATTTAAACTGGATGGAGCAGTATTGCGCTGAATATTTAGAGTTAATGCTACCGCAGCCGGACGATTTATATCACTTGGCTATGTACGGGGAGACAAATAATGTCAGTCATTAGTAAAAAAATACGCAACAGCGCACGCGGGCAAGAGTGCCAAGTGCGCATACCAGGCGTATGCAATGGCAATAATGAAACAGTAATACTTGCTCATGTTGGTAAGGGCTCAGGTATGGGGCAGAAGTGTGATGATATTCACGCAACTTATGCATGTTCAGCGTGTCACGATGTAATTGATGGCAGAGTGAGAATAGGCGACCCAAGAATAAATCGCCTTTATGCGTATGACGCCATGGTTAGAACTCAAAAGCTTTTACTAGAGCAAGAATTGATAAAGGTGGCTAAATGATTAATTTAACTTTGCCCTACCCACCAACAGTTAATCATTATTGGAAATCATCAGTAAAGCGGGTAACCGGCAATAAAAGTCGAGTGATAACGCGCGTAAGCGATGAAGGCAAGGCATTTGCTGAACAGGTGTTTTGGTTAGTGCGCGAGCAAAAGGCTCATAAAAAGCTTAAAGCAGATTTAAAGCTAGTTATACACGTTTATGTGCCGGATAGACGTAGGCGTGACATTGATAACCTAAGCAAATCTTTGTTTGATGCAATGCAAAAAGCTGGTGTCTATGAAGATGATACGCAGATAAAAGACTTTCGCATGATCCATAGCGGGATAGTGAAGGGCGGCAAAGTCTTACTTAGCATCGAGGAAATATAATATGCAGCCAATTAAGCTACTGTCTAAGTTAACAACGAAAACACTAAACCTTACCGGCACTTTTGGCGGTAGTGGCCAAGACGTTATTGATTGGCGAACAGCAGCACATGCTTTAGCTGGTTTACCGCAATGCCAAACAAATTGGGCTTACTTTCGTTATGTAGGGGAAGAAACAAGGCTTAATCGTGTTATACGCTCACTTACAATGCACATAACGCTATTCATCAAGATAAAGCGCTATAAGGTTAAGTCTGAAACGTTAAACGGCATAGTTATGGCAGCGGTTTATGAATTTGTGCAGCCTGTATGTGGTGAATGTGACGGTAGTGGATTAGCTCCAGGCCAAATAGCAACGAACCTAGATGCTCTGATTTGCATTAAGTGCCATGGGCGAGGGCGAAAGCCAGTATCAACACGCAGTAGATGCAAGATTATAGGCATCGGACATAAAAGCTATACTGACAGCCATGATGATATTACGAAAGAGCTACTGCGACTAATAGCCGGCTGGGAAAGCGATATATTTAAAAATATACGGGTAAAGATGGGTGAGGTGGCCTAGAATTAACTCATATAGTTTACAAACAGAAATAATTGTGGGATGTTTAGTTTATAGGAAGCATCCTTCATAGTTAGACTAAGGATAGTATTAAGCGTATAATCTTCGACCGCCTCTGGTATAGAAGGTTACTTTTCAACGCACTAAGGAATTCAATGACTCAACAACCTTTACCTGAATCTAAAGCCAACATTCTTTTAGAGCAGATCTTTAATCATCTGAAATTTAATCGCGAGGTTGATGGATTTTCTAAACTTCGTTTTCTGAAGGAAGTTGATGATATTAGTGATTTAGAGCCTAAATTAGTGATAAAAGGCATGTTATTTCATGCTTTAGGTGAGTTTGATGAAGGTGAAAGTTATTTCAACAGGGCCTCAAATATGTTTGGCCCAACTCCATTTGTAGTGATAAATCATATAGGAGCTTTAACATCACTTGGGTGTTATAGGCTAATAAAAGATTATTATGTTAAATATCGTCAATCTACATCGACTACAGTCTTAGTTGAGGCGTTGGAAGATGCATGCAAGTATAGCCAGTTAGATGTAATTATTTTAATTCTTAATGCCTTAGAACCTATGGAGGTTGGCTTGGAAGAATTTAAAGCTCAGCTAGAAGATGCCAAGTATAAGCGGGAGTTATTGTCTAATGTTTATGAAAATTATGGTCTAGACCAGTCTACTGTAGACCAGCATGTGGATGCGGCTTTAAAAGTTCTTGAAGAAAGAAAGGTAAAATATAAATCATGCGGGATGAATCTTTATGACTCAGAAGGTATAGATATATATTTTCAAATAGAAGCCTCTACTCAAGAGTTGCTGGAACTTAATGAAGAACTAGTAGATGTTGTCATAGAAGACGATATTATGCATTCATGTGTGACAACTCGATTTAGGCCCTACAGCTAATTACATTGGAGGTAATATGGCAGTCTGTTCCGCGGATTTTTATTCACAAGCTGAAAGTGCTCTAGCAAACTCTATAGGTGAGATTTCATCAAGGTGTTGCGTTAAAAACTCTTACTATGCAGCTTTTCATAAAGTAAATGAAATATTAACTTCTGAGCCAGCTAAATATTGTGGTACAGGTGTTCATCAAAGCTTCATTGATTACTTGCTAACTGAGGCTTTTAGGCATGAGCCGAACATAGAGAAGAATAAACTTAAAAGGCTTGCTCTAATGTTAAAAGAAATGAGAAATGCTAGAGCTCAGGCAGATTACATTCTTGATGATACTGTCACTGAAAGTGATGCAAATTTGCAATTGGCGACATCAAAAAAACTCTTTACATTGTGTGATGAAATTGAAGCAACAAAAGTTGCATAATATATGGTATGTGCTGTAACCGGTTCATCACAGCAACAAGTCAAAGCATCAGGCGTAGCTATCAGGTATCAATAAGTGCGCATAGTGCGCATAGTGCGCAGTATTAAGTTATTGATATAAATAGTTAAGTTTAAATCGAGCAAGTATCATCTGCGCAAATTTGCGATTAAATACGTTTAGGTAAAGATACTGCGCATATTACTGCGCAGTATCTTTACTGAATTAGCTAATAAAGGTAAATAAGAAAGTATTATGAGCCTCTTATTAATTAAGTTGCTTGTTTCCTCGCAATACTAGCCGCTTTTAACAATAGCTCTGCCGATACTTCTAATGTATCTGCTGTCATTTCAAAGCAATTTAATTTATGGCAGTCATTAGCAATTGCAATATTGGACAGTGACAACGATTTTATTATTAACTCGTAAGCCTCTTCGCTAAAGTTATTTTCATAATCTACTTTTTCTAATTTATTCATGGTTCACCATTTAAATCAATGAACACACTTTAAGGTGTGACACCTTTCACTATGAAAGGTATCTGTAGCTATCAGCCAGAAAAATAGAAACGAAAATTGATACGATGTATTCACTCCAATGTGTTTTAACAATCATTGGCTCTGAAATTTTCTTCGCTATTATCGGGCGCAACTCATAAAACTTTTTAGTGTCAGAGTTTTTGTTCCGTGAACAATGTAAATTGAGGAAACTTTTTAAATAGCGCTCGAAGTCGAGGCTTAGGCGAACTGGTGGTTTCTTTCGCTTGTAGATGGGAGGCGATATGCGTTCAATATCTTCAAATTTAAAGGTGAATGTCATATCTCTTATTGATTGTTTTTAATAATAAACTTACCTTTAGACTAACTTTTATTAAGTCGATGTCAATAAAATTTGTTTATTAAAGTAAACACAGCTAAGTTTATGATATAAAAGAATCGGGCAATAAAATTTCAACAGGGCGCTATGCGCAACAGCATGAAATAAGGAGATAACCATGCTAGATAAACTTACCAACTTAACAGTTATTCCCGTTGGATATGGCGAACACTGTAACTTCACATTACGCATAGATACTGAGTCAGAGCATTTAGAAGCGTATTTTAATAAGAACGATACCAAAGCGACGATTGCTTACAAGCTTCGTACTTTGGCTAATAAGGTGGAGGGAGGAGAGCAGTGAAGAAGTTAGGTTCTTGGGTTAAATTGATATCGTTGGTATACGTATTAATTCTTTTTTTACTTTTATTTTTGTATGACGCTTTTGTTCCTAATGGTTCATGGGGGTCGTTTAGTGATATAGCCATTGCTGCTTTCACGTTTTTAATATCTTTAGCGACTTCTTTGCTATTCTTTGCGGCTTGGTTTGCAGGTAAATCATGGAAGGTTGAAAGGGAGTTTGATCAAGCTTCAGAAGTTATTGGAAAATTTGTTCACTTTTACTCCCATTGCTTAGATGCAAGGGGTTTACAAGTTAAAACATTCATTTACCTAAATGAAATTAAAGATTCAACTCAAACAGAAGCTGAGTTATATGAAAAGCATAGTGGAAATAATGTTGAGTTAAATAAAGCTGTTGATAATCTAAAATCTCAACTAGCAGCAAAATCGGAAGCAATGGCTAGGGCAGAGCAAGATCACGCAGAAGTCATTCTTACAATAGATGCTTTAGAAAAAGACATTTTAATTATAAGTACACATTTTGAAGAATCTAAGGCCTTAATATTGCAAGAAGCACTTAATGAACTGAGAAAAGTAAAAGTCGACTTCCATGATAATTTTAATGAGAAGTTTGCACTTATATCCAGCTCACTCCTTGGCGCAGAAAGAAGTTTACCTAAATTGATTGAACCTGAATCCTTTCAAGATTATAAAGAGTTTGATGACTTTTTAGATGTTTTATTTAATTCAGAAGATTAGAAAGAAAGTATGGCTCTAATAATTAGTAACTTTAATAAGCTCAATAACTATGCCGACTTGCCCAGCGGCGTATCAGGCTTAATCGAAAAGAATAAAGACGCAACTTTCTATGGCATTGCTAGCGGCCGCTCAATGGAAGGTGTTGGCATCTTTGATGGTGATTTACTCCTTATTGATAGAAGCGCAAGAGTAAGGCAGGGCGATGTTATTGTAGTTGTTTATAACGGGCAGTTTGTTTGCAAAATAGCTGACCTTAAAAACAACCAACTAGTATCAGCGAGTGATGATTACCCGCCAGTAAAAATTAAAGAGTCTGATGAATATAATTTAGAAGGTGTAGTGACGAGCTCCGTTCGTATGCATCGTGGAAGCGTTAAAGGAACGTTGTAATATGAGAATTAGCCAAAGTAGATTTTTAAAGTATTTCTCATCAGTTCATCCATTAATTAATATCGCTTCAGCGTGCTCTTTATTTTTTTCTCTTTGTTATGAGTTCTGGCTTAATAGACTGCCTGAAACGTTTAGTTGGGGGGCAGAGCTAACACATATTTTAAGTCAAGTTTCTATAGCTATTTTTTCAAGCTATATATTCTATTTGATCGTTGTAAAAAAAAAGGAAGTGGATGATTGGGAAAACATAAAGCCAACTGTCGCTTTGTGGGTATTAAGAATAACATCAAAGCATAGGCGACAGTTAGAAGGCCTCGAGGAATCATCAGGACTTAATATTGATCAACATAGATTAGACAGTATTATGCAGGCGTTTAAACTTGTAAGCCCCAGAGAACAGTGCAAACTACGAATAAGCAGTAAAGATGGCTCTTATTTTAATTGGTACACTTCCCTGATTTATGATCAAGATGAGCTGGAAGAAATTATTGATAAGTTATTTAACATAGCACCATTTTTGGATTCAGAGTTAATAGCAATACTTAACTCTTTAGCAGGTTTAGAAGTAAAACTTCTTCTTAAATTATTGGACAACAATTTAAAGCAGGAAGATAACTTAACTTGTATTGCAGGGGCATTTTTCGGATATTCTAAGTCATGCGAGAAGCTGAATGACTATAGATTAAAACATTTAGATATCTTTTAGTTTTGTCAGTTTACTGAAAACTTGCAAACCCCCCAATCCTGATATACTATTTTCCATGTTGAAGAAATCCGCTTAGTTTATGACTGAGCGGATTTTTTTTGCTTATGCTACTTGCTATCCCAATTTGCCCGATCTTTATGGTCGGGCTTTTTTATGCGTGAAACAAAAGGCCAATCATGAAACTTTTACTTAAACGTTTTCCAACTCCCGCTGGTATCTTTGGCACATTTGGCGAACTGTATGTTGATGGCGAACTGTTTTGTTACACCGTTGAGCGTGAGTGGAAGAATAATGAAGGTTACGTGTCGTGCGTTCCTGTCGGTATTTATGACTTCTTGCCGCATGAAAGTCCACGTTATGGCGACTGCTACGCACTTGAACAAGAAAAGCTAGGTGTTACTCGTTATGGTCCATCGCAAAGAACGCATGTGCTAATGCATGTTGCAAACAAAGCGAGCCAATTAGCTGGCTGTATTGCACCAGGTGATGGACTTGGCAGTGTGAGCGGTGAATGGGCTGTTACTAACAGCGAAAACACGTTTAATAAATTAATGGACCTGCTGAATGGTCAGTCTACAACGCTGGAGATAGTAAACGCATGAGTAACATATTCACAAAGGCGATAGACTTTTTCAGCGGTGGCTTAGGATCATCAGTAGTTAATGCGGTTAAAGAGTATTACCCGCCTAGCATGAGCGAGCAGGAAAAAGCAGAGCTTGATTTTCGCATTCAAAACGCTGTAGACGAGAAAGCATTAAAGGGCCAAGAGCTAACGAACGAAGCGCAAGCAGAGTTTAATAATCGTATTGCAGAGCTGGAAGGCACAGCCAAAGACCTCAAAACAATACCTGTTCTTGGCCCCTTAATGCTTTTTTTGCGTGGATGCCAAAGACCAATATGGGGTTATTCAACTCTATACATGGATTTTATGATATTCAGCGGTAAATGGAGTGGGTTATCTGACGCTCAAGAGAGCGCGCTTTGGATTATTAATTTGTTAGTGCTTGGCTTTCTGTTCGGCGAAAGAGCAATAAAAAACGTTACGCCGCTTATCGAGCGCATTGTCAAAGCTAAACTAGGAAAAGCCTAATGCCACAAGAGACAGGTCCAATCATCAAACATTTACTGGATCTAGGACTTGGTTATGTTTGGTTTGTTTTGCTAGCTGTATGGGGTGGCACTGTGAATTACATTAACCGCCGAAAAAACGACAAGCTACCTTTTAGTATTGTTGAACTAGTTGGTGAATGGGCTGTTAGCGGTTTTGCAGGAATTATTACCGTGTTGATATGCCAAGAATTAGGTATGTCTGTAACGATAACAGCAGCCACAGCGGGTATAGCCGGTCATATGGGTGGCCGTTCAATCTTTTTGCTAGAGCGTTACTTTCAGCATCGCATTGGCATTAAGGGCAGTAACGGTGATAAGTAGTGTCAAAATGGGACGATTTAAGCGCGCTATTTCTAAAAGAGCATGCTGAAACTGGTATAGGGCCGCGTGAATTTTGCGAAAGTAATAGTATCAACTACGCGACAGCCAGAAGATATATAAAACTCCCTCAAGCTAACTTAAAGAAACCACCAAAAGCGAAAGAACGTAAAACCAAGGAAGGAAAGCAAAAGCCCGGTGTAAAGCCTGGTAGTAGAAACCTGCATTTAGTTAAGCATGGCGGTTACACAAAATATTTTAATAATGATGTGAATGAGCTTGTTGAAGCAACAACACTGGAAGATGAATTAGATCTTTGCAGAGCGCGTATTCATATGGTTATGGATGCTATTCATGGCATTCAAAAGCTATTAGATGATCCCGACACTGACAATGAGGCAAGAACACGACTTTATGAGTCAATGTTTAAAGCCGAGAATGCGCTTGATAGAAACGTCCAGCGTGTTGAGTCAATAATTAAAACATTATCAAATCTTGAAACAGATACGCTGGCTCGCGGCAAGCTGATTGTAGAAACTGCTCGCATATCACAGCAAACCAAAGCGCTTGTTCATTCTACTAAGCGTGGCAAACACCAGGCAGATATTGCAGAACATGAAGCAGTTAAAGCGCGCAAAGAAGCGGGCGGCACTAGCAAGCTCGATGATTTCATTGATAAGCGCACAGGCGGTTTAGATACCGTGGTTAGTCAGTAATGCAGCCCAAACTAGCTAAATACCCTAAAAGCACTTGGTTAACACCAGAAGAACGCTTTGAATTAGACGAAGTTGAGTTATTAGAGCGTTGCGAGCCATACCTTGATTGTTGGTGGTGGCGAATAAACAACTTATACATAATTGCTAACGAAAAGGGCCAAGAGGTTTTATTTCGTTGTCGTATAGCGCAAACAGTGCTGTTTATGACGATGTGGTTTTTAAACATCATATTAAAAGCGCGTCAATTGGGGTTTAGTACAGCAATACAGGTTTTTATCCTGGACCATGCAATGTTTAACGACAATAGGCAGTGCGGGGTAATCGCCCAGGGCAAAGACGAAGCCGGTGCAATATTTTCATCAAAGATATTATACCCCTATGAGCGGTTACCAAGTTGGTTAAAAACAGGTAAGCGCTCAGTAAAGAGTAAAACCGGCACTGGCATTAAGTTTAACAATGACTCATGGATAAGGGTTGCAGTATCGTTTCGTTCGGGAACGCTGCAGGTTTTGCACGTATCAGAATACGGCAAGATATGCGCTAACTACCCATTGCGAGCAGACGAGGTTCAATCGGGCTCACTAAACGCGGTACATGAAGGCTCTTATATTTTTATAGAGTCAACAGCCGAAGGCGCAAGCGGTAATTTCTTTGATATGTCAGTCGATGCCATGGAGCTGTTAGCGTCAGGATTAATGCTTGGCCCGCAAGACTTTAAATTTCATTTTTATCCTTGGTTTGATGATCCTAAGTATGTGGCCCCAGTACCGCCAGGCGGCCTAAAACTTTCAAAGGAAAAGGCTAAATACTTTAAAGCGGTTGACAAAGCTAATGGCGTAACGCTAACAGACGAGCAAATTAGCTGGTACATAGGCAAAGAGCGTAACCAAAAAGGCAAGATGAAGCAGGAATATCCATCTACACCGATGGAGGCTTTCTTAACGTCGGGCCGCAAAGTATTTGATAGCGATGATTTAATGCGTGCCGAAGGTCGATGCGTTAAGCCATTAATTGTTTATGACATTGAACCATACACCGGCAAGCTTAAAAAAATGAACGGTAAAGTTGATTTAAGCGCAAAAGGCGGCGATAAGTTGGCTCAGTCAACGCTTGGGTACCTGCTTATTTGGGAGCTACCCGACGATAACGAAGATTATGCGATCGGTGCCGATGTTGCCGAAGGATTGGAACACGGCGATCGCAGCTCATTAGACGTTGTTGCCAGTTCGGATGGGCGACAGGTAGCACATTGGTTCGGTCTTATAGACCCTAAGCGGTTTGCACACATAAACAAGCATATCGGACTTATGTATAACAAGGCCTACATTGGCGTTGAGCGAAACAATCACGGTCATGCAACACTTCAAGAGCTTGTTGATATTTACCCAACTAGCCGGATTTACACGGAAGAACATATTGATCGTGAAGATACGGACGAAGAAACACGCAAGGTAGGCTGGCATACAAGCGCACAATCAAAGCCAATTCTAACCAGCGGGCTAGACGAGCTACTTACTCACGATAAGGACGGCATTGTATGGCGCGGCACAGTTAATGAGCTTAATACATTTGTTTACGACAAAAAAGGTCGGATGGGCGCGCAACCAGGCGGCTTTGATGACCAGGTAATGAGCTATGCAATTGCGCAAGAAATGCGAGTAAGAATGCCTAAGCGATTAATTAAAGACAATACACCAGCACCCCATAACCCTAACTCTTGGATGGCACGATAACAGATGGCTGATCACGTAAAATCAAATAAAGACGGCTTTACGCTAGATAAGCTGTTAACCCTGCTTGGCGATATTGACAGCCAACCTGATTGGCGCACGCCAGCAACTAAAGCATGCGCGTACTATGACGGCGATCAATTAAGCGAGGCGGTAAGAAAAGTATTACGCGATCGCGGACAGCCCGAAATAGTGCATAACATGATCGGGCCTACGATTGATGGTGTGCTAGGACTTGAAGCTCGATCGCGTTCAGACCTAATGATTGTTGCCGATGATGAAAACGGTGATGATTTGGCTAAAGCATTAAATGAAAAGTTTAAAGATTCCTGGCGCTTGTCTCATGCTGATCGTGCTTGTTCAGATGCGTATGCTAGTCAATTAAAAGCTGGCATTGGCTGGGTAGAAGTTACGAAAAACCCTATTCCCTTTGCTGCGCCTTATCGTGTTAAGTTTATTCACCGCCGCGAAGTATGGTGGGATTGGAACGCACAAGAAGCTGATCGTAGTGATGCACGTTGGATGCTGCGTAAAAAATGGCTAGACCTGGACGAAGCCCTTGCAACTTTCCCTGAACACAAAGAAATTTTAAAGAACTCAGTTAATTTGTGGGAAGATTTTTACAACACGGTAGATAAAGAGCATGTAGATGATCATGCTCTTCACTCGGCATGGCACGATAGCCAAAGTTGGACACGCGGGCAAAGCGAATGGCTAGACCAAACTCGCAACCGCGTATTACTGCAAGTTATTTACTACAAAGTATGGAAACGCGCGCATGTTATTAAAATGAGCGATGGCCGCGTAATTGAATACGATAAAAACAATCAAATTCATCAAGCGGCAGTACAAAGCGGAAAGGTTACTCTTGAATACGCTGCGTTTCCTAATGTTCGTGAGGCTTGGTTTGTTGGTCCACACCGCATTATCGACAGGCCTAGTGAAGCGCCGGGCGGCATGTATAACTTAGTGCCTTTCATTGGCTACCAAAAAGATGCAAGCGGTGAACCTTATGGTTTAATCAGTCGCATGGTGCCAGCACAAGATGGTATTAACGCCCGCGTTATACGTCTTAACTACTTGCTGCAAGCACGAAGAGTAATAGCCGATGAAGATGCAACGCAGTTAAGTGATAAAAGACTAAAAGAAGAAATTGAAAAGCCGGACGGTTATATACCGTTAAATCCGGAGCGTAAAAACAAGCTAAAAGCCTCTGATGCGTTAAGCATTCAAAATGATGTAGGTATAGCAGCGCAGCAATTTAACCTCATGCAAAACGATATGAAGTTAATCCAGGACACAGCCGGCGTTTACAACTCAATGCTTGGGCAGGACAGTAACGCAACAAGTGGTATCGCTATATCTAACTTGGTTGAGCAAGGTACAACAACACTTGCCGAATTAAACGATAACTTTCATTTCTCACGTAACCGCGTAGGCGACCTGTTACTTGCTTACATCATTGAAGAGTTAAAGCCGCAAAACAACGTACAAGTAACCGCTAATCGCGACGACAAAGCTAAGCGTAAGCAGATTGTACTTAATCAACCGAATGAAAGCGGCAAGCGCGATAACGATGTAGCACGCTGGAAAGGTCACTTAGCATTAGCGCCAGTTAAAGCAACGCCAACATATCGACAGCAGCAAGCAACACTCCTAAGTAATGTAATGGCACAGATACCGCCAGAAGCACAAGCAGCAACTATGCCTATGTTCGTTGAATTGATGGACCTGCCGAATAAAGAGGAGTTTTTGGCAACGTTACGCCAGGCGTTAAACATTCCTAAGTCTCAAGAAGATATGAGCGAAGAAGAACTTGCACAAGCACAAGCACAAGCTGAAAAAGCGCAGGCTATGGAGCAACTACAAATGCAAGAAATCCAAGGCAATATGGAAAAGCTTGCACTTGAGCGCGAACAGCTAAAAGTAAAAATACTTGAATTACAGAAGAAAACTGAAACAGAAGAAGTTAAAGACGACAAGTTGATAGCTGAAACTGAAAAGATTTTAAGCGAAGTGCGACGTAGCAATGCTGAGATAGCAGCGATGAAATCAAACGTGCAAGCAAACATTCAACAGCAACTAGACGCAATACAGGTGTAGCGATGAAACAACTAGAAAGCCTTGACCACATACCGGAAGAACATATGGAGCAGATCAAGGCCATTGCCAAAATGTGCCACGAAGTCCACCGCGCTTACACTGCGGTAATGCGTGATCCGTTAAAGCACTGGCATGAACTTGAGCAGCAAGATAAAGACGCTGTTATTGAACATGTAGCGTTTTTAATTTTGAACGTCGAGGCCGAAGCGAAGGCATGGCATGACGCATGGGTGGCAAAAATGATTGTTGCCGGCTGGAAGTATGGACCTAAACGCTCAATCAAAAGCAAAACGCATGAGCACCTAAAGCCATTTCATCACTTGCCAGAAAAACAGCAAGTCAAAGATGCGCTATTTCATAGCGTAGTCAAGCAAGCCATTCACGCGGGGTAAGATAAATGAGCAATAACCACGTAGAAAGAATGAAAGACGAACACAAAGAGCTAACCGTTAAGATAAAAGCACTTAACACTTTCATTCATAGCAATGAGATATTTAAAACGCTTGATGATTTGGAGCAGGCGAGAATGATTAAACAGGCTGGATTTATGGAGGCTTACGCCGAAACGCTAGCGAGCAGAATATGGGTCAATCAATAGGCCGCATAAAACACGTACTACGCAGAAATGAAGCCGCTTTGTTAACTCAAGGCGGCTTTTTTGTGCGATGCACAAACTCGCAGGGGCAGCGATACGCCTGAATTTTAATTTTCGTAACCATACGTTAAATGGTCGATGGGGCAATAAAGTGGACGAACTAGACGAGATATTAGCAAATGGCACTGATGAAGAAATCGAGGCGGCACTAGCTGGTCTTGATATTGAGGGCGGTACTTTATTTGGTGACGAAGATGGCGAAGAAGCGCCTGTAGTAGACACCAAAGCAGACGCGCCAGCGCCAGAGTCAAAGCAGGAAGTAAGCGAAACACCAGCTAAAACAGACGTAGAAGGGGAGTCGTCAACCAAAGAGGGTGAAGCACCAGAAGGTTTTGTTGAAATTAATGGTAAGTATTACGTAGAAGCAACGGATATAAGCAGCAAGAACGGTCAGCACAGTTTACCGTATGACGTACTTGTGCAAACGCGAGAGCGCGCAGCAGCAGCCGAAGCCGAACGCGAAAGACTAGCCACCGAAAAAGCAGAGCTTGAAAGCCAGTTTGCAGAATCTAAACGTGTAGCCGAGCTACATAGCAGTCAGCTAAAAGAAGCTGGAATAGATCCACGTAAACTGCCAGGTGAAATGCTAAAAGATCCTGAGCTAATGAATCGCATTAAGGACGAATACCCAGAGCTAGGCGAATTAGTTAGCGAACTTGCTAACCAAATTCAGCAGTACGGAAATAAAAGCCAACCACAAGAAGCGCCTGCACAAAACGATGTGCAAGTAGCATTTGAGCAGTCACAGCACTTAAAGCAGTGGATGAACAGTGATGCGGACAAGTGGGACATGGCACGCCTTATTGACGACAAGCTCGCAAAAGACCCATCGTTTGCAAACAAACCAGTAGCAGAACGTTTTAAAGAAGTTGAAAAGCGCGTTCAAAGCGCGTTTGGCGAACAGCATAAGCCCAAGCCAAGCAGCAGCGGAACGTCTGCACCTATTCCAAATACCCCAACTGATTTAGGCTCGCAAGCCAACGACTCAAGCGCTAACGCAAACTTACTAGATAAAGATGCCGGTACTATCACGGATCAAATGGCAAGTATGACCGAAGCGCAAATTGAGGCGATGCTTGAGAGCGCGTCAGACTTTCTCTAGGAAATTAAAATGAGCACAATTACAAGAGCGCAAGCAGCCAAGGCGTTTGGCGCTGCCCTGTTTACCCACACTCGTCGTCAAAATACGTTTGTGAATATGTTAACCGGCGCAGCTCCAAAAGCGGCAAAGGCAGACACGGCACATAACAAAAAGCAAACTGAAAAGGGCGCACCTATTGTTATGATCAACGACTTACAAAGCCAAGCGGGCGACGCGGTAGAAATGGACTTGTTCCATAATCTAGGCGGTTTGCCAACAATGGGCGATAAAAAACTAGAAGGCCGAGGCGAGAGCTTGAGCAAGACAGTATTTGAATTGCGCATTGACCAAGGCCGTAAGATGGTTGATAGCGGTGGCAAAATGTCACAAAAGCGTACTAAGCATAATTTGCTTACAACGGCTAAAACACTACTAGGTAACTACTACAACGACCTTAAAGACGAGGTTGCTATGTACCACCTTGCTGGTGCGCGTGGTTCATTTGCCCCGGAAGATATTATTATCCCACTTGAAAGCCATGAAGAATTTAAAGAAATCATGGTTAACGACGTAACGGCACCTACATATGACCGCCATATCTTTGGTGGTGATGCGACTAGCCTTGAAACCGTTGATGCTGCGGATATTATGACGCTAGAAAAGTTAGATGATTTAGCGCTTATTCTTGAAGAGCAATCAAACCCGATGAAACACATCACGTTTGAAGCGGATCAGATGGCGAATGAGTCACCGTTCTTCTTGCTGTTTGTTACTCCGCGTCAATGGCGTGACCTGTGGGCTTCTGCGACTGATAAAAAGCTACAAGAGCTACAATCACGCGCGATTAAACGCGGCCAAGGTTTCAATCACCCGGTATTCAAAGGCGATGTGATCATGTGGCGTAACATTCTTGTACGTCAATATCGTAAGCCAGTGCGCTTTTATGCGGGCGATACGGTTACTGTATCTAACAATGACAAACTTGCAACGACCAAGCAGGTTACTGCAGGCGTAGACATTGACCGCGCTATCTTATTAGGTGGCCAGGCACTTGCTAACGCATACGGTAAGTCTGATTCAGGCTCGCACTTCTCTATGACTACTGAGAAAACCGACCATGGCAACGCCAATGAAACAGCAATCGTATGGATGAATGGCTGTAAGAAAGTACGCTTCTCTGATAAGTCAGGCCGCGTAAACGATTACGGTACCATGGTCCTTGATACTGCCGTTACGCTTTAATTTAGCTGGCGGCTTAGGTCGCCTTTTATTCGTTAACTAATTGGAATAACACCATGAAAGAAACATTTTACAAAGGCGCTGCGGGCAATTTATCAATGCACAGCGTTACCCTGGCCTTAGCGGCGTTAGCAGTAAATGGCGTGGCCGTTGCATCTGCAAACTTGCCTATCGGTACACAAATTACTGCCGTTCGCATTATCAATGACGCGCTTGGCGCTGATACAGAAGTGACCGCACAAGTGGTTAGTCGCAATGGCGATTCAGCCGATTTAGCTGCGTTCTCAACAGTGGCGGCAGGTGATGGCGTTACTTACATTAAGCCACACTACGTTGGCGATGAAGGCCCTAGCGACTTAGTGGTTAAGAATACCGGCACTGGCGCAGCTACCGGCGAAGTGGTGCTGCAAATTGAGTACCGTTACAAAGGCTACTAAGTCTTTTTCGATACACGTTTAAATCTAGCCCTGCGTTTGCGGGGCTTTTTTATTGGGAATAACCATGACTACTAAAACTAATATTGTCTACATTGGCAGTAAGCCATTTAAAAAAGACACTGTATGCGGTACGCGCTTAGTATTTAAACAGCTAGAGCCAGTGCCAGTGGATAATGATTTACTGCAACGCTTTTTAAGTTACCCAAAAGTGTGGGTGCTTGAGTCTGAGCTAGAAGTCGTTATCGAACGACTAGAAGCAGAGCAAGAAGCGGAACAGCAAAAGCGTTTAGCCGCGGAAGAAGCTGAAAAGAAAGCCATTAAAGATGCGGATCTTACTGTTGAAGTGGGCGGCGAAACTATCGACCTGGGCAAATACAGCTCTTCACAGCTTGATACCTTTGTTGTTGCGCACGATCTGGTTATTGAAGGCGCTAAAAAGCCGTTACCCGCTTACAAGCTAAGAGTACGCGACGCAGTACGTGCGCTATCTGCTACTGAAAACGGCGGAGAGTAACCAATGGCGCAACTATCTAGCTTGATCCCGTTGGTTCGTGAGCGCTGCGGGGGCGTTCTTGATCAAATGGCAAAGGACCAACTAGGTCGCGCCTATCAAAAGTTTTGTTATGAGTCTCGTTTTTTAGCTCGCACTCAAGAAATTGAGCAAGGGCAAAGCGGGGAGCTTAACATTGATAGTGATCACGTATTTGTAAGTGTTGATTTTGTTTTAGATGCTAATGGGCGCGAGCTTAAAAGCGCACAAGATTACACGGTATCAGCCGACGGCAAAATAACGGCGCTCGGTACCACTTCAAAAATGCGTGTGTTTTACCATATCGCCCCGCAATTTATGCTGCCCAATGAATTTGAAGCAGATAACACCATTGTTAATCGGTGGGCCGATGCTATCGCAGATGGCGCAGCCGCAAACCTGTTAATGATGCCTAGCACTCAATGGACCGACTTATCAAAGTCTGACTACTTTAAACGCCGTTTTACCGATGGCTACCGCGATGCCTTCCAAGTTGCTATTGAAGCCCTGGACGAGCAAAGACCAACACAACCAAGAGTATTTTTCTAATGGCTATAGTTACATCAAATGAAATCATGCAACGCGTTAATAAGTTGCTAAACGATCCTGGCTTTACTCGCTGGCCTAAAGACGAGCTGTTAAATTACTTAAACGATGCACAGCGCGCCATTGTATTACGCCGCCCTGACTCTTACACCGTTGACGTTGACGACTTTGCATGTGTAGTCGGGGTAAAGCAGTCATTACCAGCCGACGCGCTTAAGTTAATTGATATACCGCGTAACGCCAGCGGTAAAGCTATTCGTGGTCCTTATAATCGCCAGGTCCTCGATGATAACTACGACACCTGGTATGCGGGCAAAACCGCTACAGAAGTAGAGCTTTATATTTATGACGAGCGCAACCCTAAAACATTCTACGTTTACCCTGGCGTTGTTGCTGATATTAATTTAACCCTTGTTTACTCTAAAGCGCCGCCGGCGATTGATTCAGCTGCCAACGATTCGAGCGAAGTTATCGCACTTGATGATGTGTATGTAAACGCCATTATTGAATGGATTTTATACCGCGCGTACATGAAAGATGCGGAATATGCAGCCAACCCAAACAAGAGTCAAATGCACATGAACGCATTTAGAAGCCAGCTAGGCGAAAAAAGCCAGGCTGACGTTGCGATGATGGGCGAAGAGAAAGGAAACTAACATGACGGCAAGCGCAGGCGCGTGGTATCGCGTAGGTACGGTAAACGTAACTAAAAATAATGCCGCCGTTACCGGTGTAGGTAGCAGCTGGCAAAATGACGTTATTGCTATCGCTATTGGTGATGCATTCACTATAGATGCAAAGACCTGGTATGAAGTAATCGCAGTTGATAGCGACACAAGCATTACGCTTGATCGCGGCTTTGAAGGTACAACGGCAAGTGGTACTAATTACGCCATTTTAAGAAACACTTCAGGGACCATACTCACGCGCATTGCCGGCCAAATAGCTGTACAGTTCAATCAAAAGCAATTGTTTTTAGACGAGCTGCGTACCTGGTTAAACTCAACTAACGCCAGTGAAGAGCTAACTGATAGTCATGGTTTGAAGCGTTCACTTAAAACGCCGGCGCAAATGGTAGCTGATCACGATAACCGCTTGGCTGAGTTAGATGAAATCCATCCCTACCCGTGGGCTATGCGTAAAGTTGAGTTTGAAGCTAACCGTAAACAGAATAATGAAATGTTTGCTGCCAGTGGTTTTGTGCATTTTGGTAAGCATTCAACTAATTTAAGGGGACTTGTAAATCAAGGTTTGTATATAATTGACACAACAGGTTATCAGTCAGAACTTTTTCTAGGGAGAGAACTAGCAAGATTGGGGGAAAGTAAGTTTGATTATCCTGTTTTAAATATCTCAGGTATAACTACTAAATTATTAATGAGAAATGGAAAAAATCGTAACACTTACGAACTAAATTCTGTAAAACTCCCACCCGCCGAAGATGGTACACGTACTTATGACAGCGCAACAGGTAACAGCGTAAAACACTCAACACCAGCGATTGCCTTTGCAAGTGAAACCGCCACAAACAAGGTAGTAACTGACCGCGTTGATATGTGGGGCTTTGAGGCGTTCTTACGTGAAATTAATGATGCTGATCCGTTTGTGTATGCCAATGGCTTACTTCAAAGCCTAGCAGCGGATATTGACGGCATTACAACGGTTAGCGATAACGTCCGCCCTATAACCTACTTTGCATGGTATGAAGGCGATGAAAATAGTCGCGGTAGAGGCGTTAACTGGCAAACAGCAAGTGAAGCTAACCGAATTAAAATAGCCAGCGACCCAGCTAATAATATCTACTTCGATGATGAGACAGGTAAATTTTACCAATGGTGTGTTCGTGGTCGAAGCTTTGCAGGTGCGGGCAATGGGGATTGGGGCAATTTACATACAGACATAGATGCCCAATACTTAGATTATTCAGTTTCTAGTCCTGTGATACACTTAAGACCGCAAGGAAAAAACAGTACACCATTACCAGACGGCGCAGGATTCCCTCTTTACTCCGCGAGAGTTAGAGTTGATGATGTTTCTCATCCTAGAGTGCAAGAATCAAAGGGCATCTTTGGTGCTATGTTTGGAATTAGTGCGGTAGATACAAGCGCAGGTATTAATGGAGAATGTTATTTCCTAGTCTGCGGCGCAGTTAATCGCCTAAACCAAGGAGCTTATCATCCAAGCTTCAACAGTTCAGGCACAGCATATTCAACCAATGGTATTAACCTTGATAACCGAACATTCTGGGATTCAAGCTCTTCAGCCCTAACCTCTACACTTGACACATTTACAAATGCCTGTACAGCAAATTTTGCAGATGGATCTACAGATACTACTTCTGTCAATGGTAGATACCCAAGACCAGACGGGCGTTTCTATGACGCAATCTACGCTAGCGGACAAGGCGGTGTTTGCCGAGATATGCGCTACTCTGCTTGGGGATTGAAAGCTGAAGATTTTGCCGAGGCAGATTTAGCTGTTAAGTCAGGCGAATACCGAGGTAGAGAGAAGTTAAAACTTACAAAAATCATAAAAACTACCGACTCTGCTAACGCACAAGGGTCAGGGGTAAGCCCCTTAGGCGGTACAGAAGAATTTAGTGTAGGGGATACTGTTTTCGTCCATGGTATTGATGGGGTATATAGAAAGAGAATTATATCTTCGGTTAGTCATAGTACCATTATTTTTTCAGAATTAGTAAGTCGATCTGCAAGCGGAACAATAGTGCATGAGAAGGAAACAGGTATATCTATTTCGGAAGAGTACACTCATGTTGATGTTATTGGTGACCCTGTAGTTATTCTTCAAACGGAGGATCTTAAAGATGGGTGGCAAGGCAGTTGGATACCAATAATCCCCAGTGGAATAGACCAAGAGTTTAAACTTACACGTCCCAAAATATCTAGTCTACCGGTAAGTCGCTTTGGGGGTGGTAATGGTGAGATATGGGAATTTTACCCAACCACGCACTCTTGGAATACAGGCACTCTTCAAGCCGCAAATTCTTTTCGTAACACTATGCTCGTTGGTACGGTTGTAGTTTTTCCCTACAAAACTAAAGCCCGAGTGACGGCAAAAAGTGCAAATAGTGTAGTTTATGGGGGGATTTCGGGGTTAGGTTCAATCTGTAGTACTGAGTCCTCAGATTTAAGAGGTGGGGCTGTACTGCTGTACTCTTTAACGAGTAAAGTTGGTACTTCCTCTGTCAGTACAAACAAAGTAGTTGAAATCCCTTGGTTAAGGGCAGTTATTTTTCCGACAACAAAGCTTATAGATATAAACAGCCTAATGGAGCATCCCCCGATACCCCTAGCCCCCCCGAGTAATAATAGTTCAGGAGTTAAAGCCCTAAACTATAACGTAGAAGAAAACCAACAGGGTTTTATTAACTACGCCTATACAGAGCTTAAACACGATGGCACAGACTGGGGTGACGATAGCAAAATACATATTGTAGACAACCAAGCAACACGGCTAGACGATAACGGCAATACCGTACTTTACGGGACTGCTAGAATAGTAGAGCCACTAGGGTGGATTAAAAATGACAAGTAAATTATTTGAGTTTATCGTTTTAGATGAAAAGCAAAGTCCTATTTTAAACGAAAAAGGTTTGCCAACGTTACGCGCTCGACCCGACACTAAAACCGAGCAAGATATTGAGCGATTAATTTCGCTCGGTAAACCTATAGCCGTGATTAATAAATTTGCTGAATTAGTAAGCTTAGGCGAGCAGTGGAATTGGGCGCAAGACTACTTTAATTACTTAGTTGATCTAGACAAAGTAAACGAGTACAACGCTAATTTACCTGAGCCAATAGAAAACGACGATGGTATAACAGCCGAAGTAGAACCAAAGCCACTACCTATTGAGCCATTACACCCCGAAGTTAGAACCGTTGAGCAAGTGCTAGCGCCTTACCAAAGAAAGCTAACTAAGATGGCAGGTATAGAAGTGAAGGGCGTTAACGTATCGCTAAACGAAACTAACCAAAATGGCTTATCTGCTTTAAAGTCTGCCTTTGACTTAGCTACCGAATTTGATGCGGGAGATCAGTTTTTCCCGATTAAGTTTAATGCCGAAACAGCAACTGGCGAGCAGGTTGTAGAGCTAGTTGATGAAGCAGAATTTAAGCAGTTTGGTTTGCAATTCATCATGGCTCGAAAAGCTTACTTTGAATAGGGGTAATTACCTTGACCGCACTTAAAACCCTCAGAACGTTAATAGGCTACATTTTATGTGGCCTTTTGTTTGTATGGCCCTTTGTAATTTTATCTGTATTTGCATTGGCAGGTAGCACTTGGGCCTTTAATAGCTTGCATAGCATAGACGTTGCTATTTGCAGCATTTGCCATGGCACAAAGCTCGAATCTATCTCAGCGCGTAGCTTTAGGTTGTCGCACGATAAGCGCTACCGGTATCAAATGCTTGTTATTGATTTTTTAGCGCGTCCTTTTGATGGAGATAACCATTGCAGGCGCGCACACAAATGGGAAAGCAAAGTAATAAAACTCAGATAACCCGCCCCACAGCAGCAATTAA
Source organism: Pseudoalteromonas nigrifaciens (assembly GCF_002221505.1). Lineage (NCBI taxonomy): Bacteria > Pseudomonadati > Pseudomonadota > Gammaproteobacteria > Alteromonadales > Pseudoalteromonadaceae > Pseudoalteromonas > Pseudoalteromonas nigrifaciens. Next base: position 1,379,067 of record NZ_CP011036.1, read on the forward strand.
ACATTTAATCTAACTATAAGCGAATACTATGCCTGCCATATCCGTTAAAACATTTGCCGGTGAACGGCCTAAAGTTGATCCGCGCTTGCTCCCTAACGAATCAGCTTCTAAAGCCTATGGCTGCCACTTTGATAATGGCAACTTATCGCCTTTAAAGCGTCCGGCACTTACCGGCGATACCGTTATCTTTAATGCAAAGACGATCTACAAGCACCTAAATGAATACTGGTTTTCATGGAATAAAGTTGTTAACGCGGTAGCAAGTCCGGTTGCTAACGATCCATGGCAACGTGTTTACTTTACTGGTGACGGCTACCCGAAGGTAACGAACAACGCGATTTTTAGCGGTTCCATCATGCCAGCTAGTGCCTATCGCCTGGGCGTTCAATCGCCAGAAGTGCCGATAATCGCTATTGTTAACGATGCGGCTACCGATGAAGTCGATCCCAACGACGATGAAACGCGTTATTACACGCATACGTTTGTTACTGAGCAGGGCGAAGAGGGTCCACCGGGAGAAGCATCGCAGCGTATTGATATTCGCTACCCCAACGAAGAGGGTACATTTGTATCGCTGGCCTTTTCACCACCAAACGTTAATGCGTCGAATATAACGCACCGACGAATATACCGAACGGCAACCGGTGGCGGCATAGCTGATTACTTATTTGTTGCTGAAATTCCTATTTCACAAGATCAGTTTACTGACAACATACCAACTGACGCACTTGGCTCGTCGCTTGATACCTACGATTATGAAATGCCAAACGAAAACATGATCGGTTTAACGTCAATGGCTAACGGTATATTGGCTGGCTTTTTTGATAGTACCGTTTGCTTTAGTGAATCCTACCTACCATATGCCTGGCCTAGTAGTTACCAGCTAACAACCGAACATAAAATAGTTACCTGCGCTGCGCTTGGCAATACGCTTGCGGTATTAACCGAGGGCTACCCGTATTTATTTAGTGGCATTAGCCCGGATGCGATAGCCGGCCAAAAGCTAGAGTCTAACCAATCATGCACTAGCGCACGCTCTGCGGTGATAGTTAACGGCTCACTTATTTACGCAAGCCCCGATGGTTTAATAGGCTTTAATGGCGGAGGATTATCTATGCTGACAAGCCAAATAATAACCCGCGAGCAGTGGCAAAAATACGAGCCCCATACTATTGAAGCGTACCACCAGGAGGGGCGTTACTTGGCGTTTTATGGAGCCAACTTAGATAAGGCGTTTATATTTGACCCAAGAAGCGGTGACTTTAGACACTTTACCGCTACGGCTAATTGCGGCTTTAATAGCCTGATAGATGATGCGCTATACACTTGCCAGGGACAAAACTTGAGTAAGTGGGAGGCAAGCCCTGCGCTTATGAGCTATGAATGGAAGTCTAAGGAGTTTATAGCAAACGACCTAAGCTTTGCATGCGCAATGGTAAAAGGCGTTGATTTGAACCTTGCAGGGCTGCGCATTTACGCCGATGAAGTTGAGGTATTGCATTTAGCGCCAGGGAAAATACCTAAATCAGCATTTAGACTGCCTAACACACGCGGTAATTCATGGTCCTTTGAGGTTTACGGACAAGGCACAATTCACAGTGTTTCTATTGCAACGACTATGCGCGAGGTGGCAGCTTAAATGGCTAAACTTAAAAAGGGCAGCTTTCCAGGCATTGCCCGCCAAGCAAAGCAAAGTCAATCGGAAGGTGCGATCACCGAAAATATAGAGATATTAACCGGGCAGCGTGGCAACGGTGAAAACAGAGCGCTGTTAGTTAAGGACCTAGTAAACTTAGATGATATGAAGCGCCGCGCGCTAATTAATAATGCTAGCGGTGGTGGTGCTGGCAATCTACCAATCGGCGGTGGCGGTGTTGAGCGCCCGCACGCCCCGGTAAATTTAACGGGTACAGGCGGCTTTACTTTTATTGCATTAACATGGGATCACCCGACCTACAGAGGCCATGCTTATGCGGAGATATGGCGCAGTGAAACGGACTCTTTTAGCAGTGCAACGCTAATCGCAACAGAAGTAACCGATATTTTTAGTGATAGCGTGAACATGGGAACCGGCTATTACTATTGGGTGCGCTTTGTCAATGTGGCCGATATGAAAGGGCCGACCCAAGGCGCTAAAGGGCTCTACGTTGAAACGCAAAAATCCGCAGAGCAGATACTAGGCGAAATAGGCGGGCTAATTGAGAAGTCGCACTTAGGGGAATTTTTAACGTCTGAGATTGACGCGATCCCCGACCTAGATAGCATACCTGGTATTTATACTATTCCTGATTTAACGCTTGAGCTTAACAATGCTAAAACTGACATATCGGGTTACAAAAACAGAGTAGAGGCCATAGATGCGCAAACGGACACGTTAGCCAGGCAGCTTATTGACGCGGCATTGATAGGTGATAAAAACTGGCAGTCAAATACGCAAAAGCTGGTATCACTGGAAACAGTGGTAGGCGATGTAAAGGCAAAAATAGACAATGAATTTTTTACTATGGCAGAGGCGACCGAGGCAATAGCAGCGGCTACCCAAACAATTAGAGCGGAAATTGAGGATTCAGGCATATCGCTTAGCGGCAATATTTCAGAAACCTACTTTACTAAGGCTGGCACTAACGAGGCTATAGCGGCTTACGGGCAAACTCTAAAGTCGCAAATAGAGGACCCGAACGGCACAAGTATAGGCGCAGCGCTAAAGACCGATTATTACACTAAGGTTAGTACGGACGAGGCTATCAGCGAAGCAACTACCGCCATGGCCTCAACGGTAACAACCGACGTTAACGCTGCAGTAGATGCAAAGCTAACGCAAAGTTACTACACTAAGTCGGGTGTTGATGGGGCTATATCAGAATCAGCAACGCTTATCATATCTGAGATTCAAAACCCAGACGGCGAAGGTCTTGGCTCTATCTTGTTTAATAACTACCAAACAAAAACGGATTCAAAAGAAACTGAGGCTAATTTAGTACAGCAACTTAACTCTGCTTATACCGAAGCATCACAAGCGGTTATTGAAAACGCATTAGCAAATGATGTGAGCGAGGAAAGAAAAACCGCAGCAGAAGCAGATATAGTTTTGCAGCAAAAAACCCTGGCGAATGAGCAAGAAGCTATTGCTAACTCATTGTTTACTATGCGTGCCGATTTAGGCGACAGTAGCGCCAAACTTAGCCAGTTACAGCAAACAATATCAACAAGTACCAGCGCAGTATCACGAAACCTGCTAGAGCTAAGCAGTAATATAGGTGAAACAAATAGAGAGGTTGAACGCGTAAATGCTGACTTGCAGATTAACTACTCGACCACGGCTACCACGGAAAAGGCAATAAGTGATGCGACAACTCAACTAAAATCGACTATTGAAAACCCCGGCGGCAACAGTGTAGGCGCAGATTTATACAACAACTATTCAACTACTGCGACCATGAATAGCGCTATCAGCCAGGCATCGCAATTACTCAAGTCGCAAATAGAAGATCCCAACGGGGCAAGCGTTGGCGGTGATTTAAAGGTTGTGACGTCGGACCTGCAAACCAGGTATTACACTAAGACACTAGTTGATCAGGCGATAAGCTCGGCCACAACACAACTAAAAAGCACTATTGAGAACCCTAGCGGTAGTAGTGTTGGTGCGGATCTGTATAACAACTATTATACTAAGAGTGCTGCAAACGCCGCTATAAGCAGTGCAAGCACGCTTTTGAAGTCGCAAATAGAGAACCCGAACGGCGATAGCGTTGGCAGCGATATAAAAGCGGTGTCGGCTGATCTGCAAAACAACTACTACACAAAGGCTGGCGCTAATCAAGCTATAAGCTCGGCTACTACGCAGCTAAAGAGCGCCATTGAAAACCCTAATGGCACCAGTGTAGGCGCAAATCTTTACAATAACTACTACACCAAATTAAGTGCTGACAATGCTATTAGTACCGCCAGCCAAATACTAAAATCGCAAATTGAAGATGCTAACGGTAATAGTCTTGGGGCTAGCTTGCAGACGCTAAGCCAAACGGTTGCATCTAACAAGGGTGATTTTTCAGCGTTGTGGGGCGTAAAGACCAGTGTTAATGGCTTGCAGTCGAGCCTTGGGCTAGTCAATGATGGCGTTGATCCTATCTTTGCAGTGAAGGGCGCTAAGTTTGCAATTATAACGGATCAGAATCCTACTAACTTAACACCGGTATTTGCAGTTTCAGGCGGTAAAACGGTTATAAATACCGCAATAATTGACCAGGCATTTATTAAGAGCCTAGTTACAGATGATTTATTATCTAATCGTGTGCTGGTTGGCTCCCGCTTTACTTCGCCTTCTATCAACTACAATCCCGCCAATGGCGCAAGGAGCAATAACTTTTCAATTGATCCTGGCGGTAATATGCTTGCTAAGAGCGCAACGCTTGAATCAGTTACTATCAAAGACAATAACGGCAACATTGTTATGTCGTCTACCGGGGCCATCCCTTCATCTAAAGTAACTGGCCTGGGCTCGCTGGCCACAAAGAACGGATTAAGCTATGACGAGGTAAGCGGCAAGCCTAGCTTTGGGGCGTTCGCGTTTTTAAGTAGTCTTGGTTATAACGACTTGAGCGGCAAGCCTACGCTGGGGAGTTTAGCCGCTAAAAACTCATTGGCATATAACGAGGTAACAGGCAGGCCCGCACTTGGTTCGCTTGCTTACTTAAACTCACTCGCTTACAACAGCATAACCGGGAAGCCTTCACTTGGTCCTTTTGCTGGACTTAGTAAAATATTGAGTTCAAACGTTACAACCTACATAGCCAACGGTGCTATTGGTAGTGCGCAAATAGATACGGCGTACATAAACTCGTTGTTTGGGCAAAACGCGAGTTTTTACGGCACCGTGTATGCTCAAAACCTTGAGGGCGATGTGACGGACTCTAGGGTTAAGGCTGGGAATCAGGTCTCTAATTTTAACGAAGTAACAATCGCAACGTTTACCGTATCCGCACTGCCATTCGCGAGGACTGTTGTATTTAGCGGGCTCTTAGCTGAAATGCCCGCTACATCTGGGCAGCTTCCGGGGTCGGCATTTGGAACATCTAAGTCCAGGGTTACATGGTCGGGCGGCGCCACTACAGAGGTGCGTACAAATCTTGATGCAGGCGTCACCTCGTCAACTTTAGTTGAGCCGGTAGTCGTTACCTTGCCGGCTAACACCTCAAGAACTTACTACGTTAAAGGTAAGGTCGAAGGTGCTGGGAGCATGAAGCTGGGGGGCAACATTTTATGCCAAGCATTTAAAGCTGGCTCCACAATTTCATAATGGATAAACCCCCCAATATAGGTTAGTATTTCTACATAATGGAAAAGTCGTATCTGCAATGCGTTCCGTGGTTAAATCACCGGGATAGGCTTAAAGAGCCAATAACTCGAATAGGTAATATTGCAAACGACCCACACCTATACTCTGAAATAAATAAAGCCTGCTCAAATGAGCGGGCTTTTTTGTTTTTAGCACCCGATGGTTTTGTTGTTTTATGGCCGCGCCATATTGATAAAAATACATTTATTGAAGTGACCATTGCGTCCTGCCATGGCGGAAACGCAGTACAACGCTATCTTCGCCATATCATTAGGCTTGCCCGTTGTGGCAACGCCTCGTTTATAGAATTTGCAACCGCCAGGCGCGGTTTTAACAAAATAGCCCCTCTACATGGTTGGGTTCGCAGTGGCGAGCGCGACAATTTAACAATATGGCGGCACTTTTTAGAGGTTGATCATGGGTAAAAGTAACGAAGTAAAAGAAACTGAATATGAAAAAGAGCTTGCGAAAGTGTACGCCGAGGAGTGGGGCCTTTATCAAGAGAAGATTGTACCTTTTGAAAACATGGTTATTGACGATGCCAAGCAATCGAATGATGAAAGTGTTTACGGTGATATAGCTGAAAACACCAACCTTGGCTATAAAAAGTCATTTTCAGAAGCGAGCAATAACACGCTAGCAAATATGGAGGCCGGCGGGATAAACCCCAATAGCGGCAAGTTTAAAAACGCTGTTAGCGATATGGCCGACGGTGAGGCATCTGTAACTAGTGACGCTATTGCTCGATCGCAAGTTGCTGGGCAGGAGCGTTACATAGGCAAAATGAGCAACATCATGGCAATGGGCCAAGGGCAATCTCAGCAGGCAACGGCAACGCTTAGCGATATAGCTTACGGCTCGCAGCAAAAAGCATTTAACGATGCAAGAAATAAGCAGGCTATAAACGATAGCTACATAGGCGCAGCGGGGGCAGTTGCTGGGGCCGCAGGTAGTTATTATAAAAACTTACCACCCCCAAAGCCCGACGCAGTAATTAATCCTAACGCCGCAACCCCTGGCGACATAAACAAAACACTAATAGGAGGAGATTAATATGGCTAGCATATACAGCGGCACAGTTGACTCAGCAACTAACCAGGTAAAAGACGCAGAACTTGCTCACGTGGAATCGGGAAATGTACGCACAGACAAGTACCAAAATGCGTTAGCCGACTTAACACGCCAGCAATTTGAAGATTACAAAAACCGTTTTTTACCGGTGCAAGAAGAATTATTTGGCCTGGCTACTAGCGACAAGCTACTGAACGAGCAAATGCAGCGTAATGAAAAGAATATAGACAATGCCTTTGCTCAGTCTCAAGTTGCTGAATCTCAGCGCCTGGGCCGCTATGGCTTATCGCCCGAAGAAACGGCGCAAGGCAGCGCCAACAAAGGATTACTAAAAGGGCTTACTACGGCTTCAATCAACAACGAAACCCGCGAGTCGGTAGATGATTTGCAAAATAAAATTTTAACAGGGCAAGGCGGTGCGCCAAAATCCCTAGCTGATATAGGTGGTAAATAATGTCTTACTCAATTATGCAATCAGGCCAAAGCACAAAAGGCAAAGCGACCGACTCATTAAAAACGCTGTCGGATATGGAGCAAAAGCGCGATATGACTAATGAAGGCATAAAGCAGCAGAAGAAGTCATCGCAAATTAGCGCAACTGGCACAGGCGCTATGGCTGGCTGGATGGTTGGCGCGCAGGCGGGATCTGTTGGCGGGCCTTGGGGGGCAGCTATTGGCGCAGCTATTGGTTTGGCGGCAGGATCACTTTAAGGGGTAATTTATGGCAGGTGCATTTGTAGACGGCGCTTTAAAAGGCTTTGAAATGATGGAGCGCCATCAGGCGCGTAAGGATGAGAAGGCTCGTTTATCTGATATGGACGCCTTTAAAAGGCAAGAGCATACAGACCAAAAAAATAGACAAGCTCAAATAGATAAGCAAAATGCAATACATCGCAAAGAGGAAGTAACGCTTAAGAACAAGGAGTTTGATAGCCTTCAGCAATATCGCACCGATACGCTGAATAACTCAAACCTCAGCCTTAAAGAAAAGCAACAAAACAACCTCTGGAAGCAAGCCCACCAAGAAAAACAGGATTTACACAATCAGGATATTTCTATTCTCCCCGCAGCCTTTGACCTATTAGAGCAAGAGCAGGCGCTACCCAAGGAGTACGAGGAGGTATTCGAGCGCAATCCGCACTTGGATCCGCGCAGATTATTTGAAAAGGAGGCTGGGGAAAGCGTTGACACAGTGCAGCGAGTAATGGGCGAAGTTGCAAAAACCGGTGAAATGGCACAATTTAACTCCCCTGAATTTAAAGGGGCAATTAATAACGTTTTTGGGCACCGTTTTAAAAAAGCTATAGGCCAATATGATCCATTGCAAAAATCTAAAATTGTAGACTCTGAATTTTACGCATTCATACCAGCTCCACGCGAAAAAAAATTGAGTGACGTACAGCCCGACGGAAAAGTTGACGGCGAAAAATTTGCCATGTCTATGCTGGTCACCTATGAGAACGGAAACCAAGAGGTTAAGCCTTTAACGCGAGGGGGCACTACAGAGCCTGACGATCCAGTGACTGCTTTCGCCCCTAAAGACCTCATTGGGCAATTAAAACCAGTATTTGTAGCAAGAGAAATAGCAAAAAGCCCTGAGATGTATCGCCGCCACATTAAAAGCATTAGAGGCACCCAGCAAGGGGGTAGCCAGCAAAAAGAAGCTCCTCAAAAGGCAGAGTACAGAAAAGCCAAGTCTCAGCTCTTGGCTGCGAAAGCAAAAGCCTTAAGTGACATAGAATCTGGCAAGGGGGCAGCAATACCATTGAGTGGCGACGCAAAGATTGCAGCGATAAAAGGAGTTGAGGCTCAATTTAAAAATCAAAGCGAGCAGCTTGATAGCCTCTATGGCGCCTCGCCTAGCCCAGAAAGTAAAGGCGGAGGTGGTGATAGTAAAGCTAAATATATAAGTAAGATAGATGGTGTTGATGCGGGCGGTGTTATTAAGAAGTTTATGGAAGCCAACAAAAATTTAACTGAACAACAAGCTACACAAATAGCTATTCAGCAAGGGTATTTATCAAATGGCCAATAAAATAGTAGATCCATTTACAAATAAAGAAATTGAATTTATTGACCCTTTTGCTGAGCCAGAATCGGAAGGCGGCATATCTGCAGCATTTGGCGCAAGCGTTGATAAGGTTCAAGAGCTAGGCTATCGAGCGGTTAAGGGCTTTACTGATACCGGCGAAAAGGGCAGCGAACAAGAGGAGGGCTCAATATCTCAGAAGGTGGCAAATACCATCGGGCAAGGAGGATCGCTAGCTGAGTGGGCGCAAGAAGGGATCGATCGTAACGTTAAGGAGCAGCAAGCGTACAAGCCTACAGTTGGCTCATATAAAGATATTGATAGCCTTGGCGACTTAGGGAGCTACACTGGTGAGCTTGTTGCTGGCTCGCTTCCTTATATGGCCGCTGCAGCAACTGGCGTTGGCGCGCTAGGCATGGCCGGTGGACTATCTAACGAGGCATACGAAAAGCAACCCGAAGGCGAAAAAGACGAAGTTAAAGCGGTTGCATCCGGTGCCGGCCAAATGCTGCTTGAGCGCTTAGGCATCAAGGTTAGCATGGGGCAGCTAGGTAAAGACATTTTAAAAGATGGCGTAGTCGAAACAGCTAAGCGCATGGGCAAGGGCGAACTTGTAGATGCAGTGCGCGACCCAAGCTTTGCTAAGCGCATATTCAAAGGCGCAGTAGGCGAAGGCTTAACAGAAACAGGACAAGAAGCCTTGGCGCAATGGGGCGCTGGCAAAAGCATTGATGAATTTGAAGGGCTAGACGAAGCCTTTGTTGGCGGCTTTGCGGTAGGTGGCGTGATGCGTACCGGCTCAGAGTCGGCACAAAAGGTAATGGGCTATCAGAAAAAAACAGCGGAAGCAGTTAAAAGCGGTGCAGATCAACTTATAGAGGCTGGGGCGTCGCCAGAAGAAGCAATCGAAACTGTTAAAAAGCAGCAGTATGAAGCAGCCATAAAGCAAGGGCTGAGCGATGTTGAAGCGTCGGCAGTCGTTGCGCGCACAATGAAAGAAAAATTTGGCATTGACGATCCTTTGTTTGCAGCAGCGGCAGAGCCTGTGCAGGCACAAGAGGCCGGGCAAGCTCAGGCGATACCAGAAGATACGCAAATACCTGTATTTGAAAATGATGATATTGATTACGATGTGCCTACAGCAGCGAGGGAAGCTGGTTTTGGTCAAGACCCAAGAGCAGCTGGTCAGTATGGCGATATGCTTACCAGTCCGCAGCAGCAGTCTTTAAAGGACTTAGATGCCGGAAACAACGCGCCTACTGTAGACGAACGAGTAAAAGCAGCAGCGTTTGACAAGACGCCAACGCCAGAGGATCGCTTTAGTCCTATTAAGTACCAACACGAAGGCGAGCTATTAGGCCCAGACGCTCAAAACGCGCAAGGTATAGACAATGCACCAATAGACGGCCAAGTAGTGCCAGAGCAAGGCAAGCTACCAACGGCAGAGCAAACTAAAAACCGTGAAATGCGCGAGCAAGCACAAGCTGATATTGAGTCACAGCCTAAAGGTATTGAGCAAAAGGATATTATTTTTGGCGAAGATGGCAGGCCGCAGCAGCGCGCAGCAGAGCAGGTTAAGCAAGCCGGTAAAGACTCGCAAAATTTATTACCACAAAAAGATATTATCTTTGCAGGTAACGAAAGTGGCGTTAACGTGGCTAAAAATGGTGAAGCATTTAAAACCAAACGCGATGCGCTATTAAGCAAAGAAGCGCGAGCAGCACGCAGAGCAGGCAAAAAAACTAAAGCAGTTAGTTTTGATAATGGTTTTGGCTGGACCGTCAAAAGCGATGCAAGTACCGCACCTAATACAGCTCCGGATATAAGTGCGGACAAACAGCAAGCAGATGCTACCCTCACAGATGAGGGTACCATAACGCAAAGCCCTGAAACTGATACGGTTGCGCAAAATGAACAGGGCGATCAAGCGCAACCAGCCCAACAAGAAGGTAAGAATATCGCAGGTGAAATGCTTAATGATGAGTGGCAATCTTTTACAAAGGAGAGCGGCACCAAAAATATACCGCGTTCAGAAATGCCACAAATTAAAGCTGAAAATCGCGGCGCTATGGTTAACTTTATGAAAGCGCGTGATATTGGCAATGAAAAAGATGAGGTGCAAGCAAGCTCATTAAAGCCAACGCAGCAAGAATTTTCACCAGCCAAAGTTAAAAAGGCAATGGAATTTGAGGGCGGCAATCGCTCTATATTGGTATCGAATGACGGTTATGTACTCGACGGCCATCACCAGTGGTTAGCTGCCCGTGAAAAAGGTGAGTCAGTAAAAGTAACCCGATTAAATGCGCCTATTGAACAGTTGGTACCATTGGCCAAAGAAATGCCCAGCACTGAAACGCAGGACGATGCTGGTAAACTAACTGCCACTGGTAATGAAGAAGTTGCCACAACTGGTAAATTAAATGATGATAATGGTAAACAATCTGAACAAAAAGGCGTTGAAACTGCCGAAGCTGGTAAATTAATTGAACAAGAACCGGCAACCACTGAACAAGCAAGCGAGCTACCACCAATACTAAAAACCACTAAGCGCAAATGGCTACAAAGCCAAGCCAAAGAGCAAGGGCTTAAAAAAGGCTCGCCAGGCTTTGACGTTGCCATGGCAAAAATAGAAGAAGGCTACGAGCCAGCTATTGATAGAGCGCTTGCTGAGTCGTCATTTGAAACGTATAAAAAGTTTAACGACGATACGCCAGAGGGCATTAACCGCATGGCGTATAACGAATTGCGTAAAGAGTTTGGCATTGATGATACGCCACCGCCAATTAAAGAAGCCGTTAAGCCCGCTAAAAAAACAGAGCCGCCTAAGAGCGGTTTTTCTTTGCCTGAATCAAAGAGGCCAGAGCAGCTTAATAGCGAGGAAGCGGCTAGCGAGCAAGCAAAGGAAGGCTCCGCCAGTGAAGGTGATACCGTTAAGTTTTTCTCTAAAGGCAGCAGTAATAAGGCAAAAGGCGTAAGCAAGGTTGATGCAGAAAGGGCCGCCGACAACTTTTTAAAATCATTAAAAGGGGCCGCTGGCATTAAAGTAAAGGTGCTGCAAACCAGTAGCGAAGCTGAAAAGCTTTGGCGCATGAACTTAGCTGGATCGGTAGTTAAAGGTGCTTACAGCGAAAACAGTAAAACAGTGTATGTGATAGCCGAAAACATCGACAGTGAAAGCGACTTGAAGCAAACCCTAGCGCACGAAACAATAGCGCACGGCGGCCTTGATACTGTTATTGGTAAAGATGCTAAGCAAGCATTTATTGATCGCATAAAAGCTACTAAGGGCCGTAAAGCATTTGAGAAATACTGGAAGGACGCAAACAACGACTACTGGGATGCAAGCCAGGACGTAAAAGCCGAAGAGATATTTGCCCGCTTTGTAGAAAACGAACCCACTAAAGGCGAGCTTAAATATTGGTGGCAAGCACTTAAACGCTTTATACGTGCACAGCTTGATAAAGTAGGCCTGGCTTATAGCGAAGATACCGAACTAACAGCAATGCGTGAAATGCTAGAAAGCATTGTAAAGGGGTTTAAAGCGCAGCGCACCAACAGCGAAAGCGCAAACAGCGAGCTTGCCTACAGCAAAGGCGATAAAAAGTTAAGCAAAACTGCAAACACCGATACCCGCACTGCCAAAGAAAAGCTTGGGCTTGTTGAGCAAGCAAAAGAAACTATTGCACAGCAAGCTAAGTCAAAAATTGAAGCCAATTTAAACGCACTTAAAAGCGCGCCATTTTGGAACAGGTTAAATGAAGGTATATTTGACGGCTTAGCTGGCATTAAGCAGGCAGAGGATAGCGTAGGCATAACCGATGTTAATAAACAGGGGTATGTAAGCGCAAGGCTTGCCGCTGGTGTTTCTGATGTGTTACATGGCGTGTTTAACTATGGCGCCCCTATGTGGAAAGACGGCATAGTGCAGCGAAAAGAAGGTACTAAAGGGCTGCTAGAAGTGTTCGGCATGGTTGGCGAGGACTTAAATGACTGGCTAGCGTGGATGGGCGCACATCGAGCTGAAAAGCTACAATCGCAAGGCCGTGAAAACAACTTAACAAAAGCAGATATTGCAGAGTTAAAAGCGCTTGGTAACGGAAAAGAAAAGTCATTTGAAAAAGTACGTGAAGAATACAATAAAATTAACTCGGCCATATTGGATTTAGCGCAAGGGGCAGGGTTAATTAGTAAAGCGCAGCGTGCAGCGTTCGATGAAGAATATTATGTGCCATTTTTCCGCGATATGGGCGAAACAGACTCAGAAATGGACGCAATCAAGCGCACTATAATTGAGCCGCACGTTCGTGCTGGTATAGCCAGTCAGTCGGCAAAAATAAAAGAGCTAAAAGGGGGCAAGCAATCAACCAAAGATTTGCTAGAAAATATTATTACTCGCCAGAGCACACTTATTGAAGCATCGCTAAAAAACAAGGCTATGCAAGAGGTTGTTAGCAACTTAGATGGCACTGACTTCATGAGCCATGAAAAAAGCGATGAGGCAAAATCTCGAACCCAGCAGCAGCTAAATAACGATCACAAAGTAAGGGTAATGATTAACGGCGAGCCAGAGGCCTACCTTGTGAGCGATCCCGCCTTACTGCGATCGTTAATACAAATAAACAGTAGCGGAAGCCAGAACATAGTTAATAAGCTTGGCAGAAGTGCTAAGCGATTTTTAACAGCGGGCATAACGCTGTCGCCTGACTTTATCGCTAAAAACTTTATTCGCGATGCTGTTCATGCATGGATGATAAGCAAGGATGGCTTTAAATTTGGCACCGACAGCTATAAAGGGTTGAAAAAAGCATTTAAAGAGGATGAAACGTATCGCGACTTAATATTTAGCGGCGCGGCGTTTCAGGGGGGTTATATTCATGGGGCAGATCCTGAGGCTGCAGCGCAGCAAACTCGCCGCTCTTTACGATCTAAAGGCTTAACCACAAAAGAAGTGGATACCTACATGGGCAGCTTAATAACTAATGGCAAGCAAATGCTAGAGGTGTATAGAAATGTAAGCGACAAAGTTGAAAACGCCAACCGACTAAGCACTTACGAGTCGGGTTTGAGTGCAGGGAAAACAAAGCGTGAAGCGGCATTTTTGGCAAAAGACTTAATGGATTACAGCCTAAAAGGGAACTTTACAACAATAAACTTTATGATTGATATGCTGCCATTTTTCAACGCCAGGCTACAAGGCATGAGTAAGCTAGTAAGAGCATCAAAGGCGAGTGATGGCGATCAGGTTCTGCGCGTGCTGAGCGCTAACTTGGCAATGAAAGGCATAAAACTAGCGGGACTTAGCCTTGCATTGGCGATGTACAATGATGACGATGAGCGTTATCAGGAACTGCCAGATTGGGATAAAGATATAAACTGGCACTTTTGGGCTGGCGAAGATCACTGGCGCATACCTAAGCCGTTTGAGCTAGGGGTTATATTTGGCACTATGCCAGAGCGGCTATTTAACTATGCCGCAGGTAACCAAACTGATAAGGACCTTCAAAAGTCAATTATGAATGCAGTGCTAAATACTATGGCATTAAACCCAACGCCTCAGTTTATATTGCCATTCGTAGAAACGACTATAAACAAGTCATTTTTTAGGGATGCGCCTATTGAGGGTATGGCGGATCAAAACAAGCAGCCAGAGGACAGGTACAGCGCACACACTAGTGATATAGCAATATCAATAGGCAAGCAGTTTGGTATATCGCCTAAAAAAGTTGAGCACATTATTAAGGGTTATACGGGTACTATTGGTGGCTACGTCCTCGGCGCAAGCGATATAGTAGCGCGCCAAATAATGGGCAAAGAGTCGGCCGATACGCCAATAAATAGATACCCGGTCATAAAAGCTTTTTATCAAGGCGATAGGCCTAAAGGCAGCACCAAATTTGCTGATGAGTTTTACAATGCGCTCGACACTGCAAATCAAGCTTACGGCAGCTATAAGCGCGCAATGGAGCTTGGTGACAATGCGAGAATTCAAGAGCTGGTAGAAAAAGAAGGCGCTAAAATACAAAGCAAGTCAGGGCTTGCAAAAATACAGCGCGTCATTTCTAAAATTGGCAAAGCGCAAAAGGCTATAAACGACAGCAAGGAGTTAAGCGGTGAGCAAAAACGCAAACAGCTTGATGAACTACAGCGCCAGAAAAACGCAGTGTACCACCAAGCTTATGTAGGGTTTAATCTAGGGGAGTGGTAAAACATAGCCCGCAATTAAGCGGGCTTGTTATTTATAGATACCCAATGGCATCTGAAATATACCATGTATATTCTCCAGCTTTTATTCGCGTCGATGCGCTAAACTGATTTTTTTTGCCTTCCTTCTTAGCAAAAGGATCAATAATAGGTATCGTTTCGGACTCAGGCATTATTTCTATTCTGAAATCAGATCTAGACAAAGGAGAGATGGACAAGTTATGCAAATATTTTTTTGATATTTCTCCCCCGTCACTTTTTTTAGCAGTGATAGTTATTGTTATTTGAGATACGGTTAAATTTGTATTTCCGTTATAGATATACCCAGAATAATGTTCATCAGTTAAATTTAATGCAGCACGCCCAGTAAGACTCTTAACCTCAGCATCACTCAGCGCTCTTTCAGTCTTCGCAACGGGGTATTCCTCCCTGCAAGCTTGATAAGTAAAGTTGGCAGCATGATCGGTAGTGACCCCCTTCATGTTTTTTATTATGCAATCACTACTTGTGTCAGCGTAGGATAGCTGGTCGCAACCGGTTACTGATAAAAAAATGGCAATTAACCCTATAACTTTTAAAATTAATTTGTTCTTCATATTGACCTACATCCTTTGGCTAAGCAGATGCTCAATTCAAAAATTACATTTAAATGCTTCTGCGGCAGTATCTGTCCCGCCTATTCTAGGGTTTGTATTTATAATTAATATTGTGTCAGCCCCTAAATCATAAGCCTTATTTTGCGCGTCGTATACAGAGTGGCGCTGACTTATCCCTGCTGCACCAGCATAACCCTCAAAACCGTTATCACTGTATCCATAAACCAAGCCTAATGACTGACAGCTGATTACTGCCCTGTCAGTTGATACAACCTTAACATTATTAGCTTCTGACTTTAGTTCTGGAATAGTGACGCAACTGGTCAGTAATAAAGATATAAAAACAATGTGAATTTTCATGTTAAGGCTCCATTTCTTTAATAAAAGATCTAATTCAATTTTTTCCACTCTTCAACAAACCATTTAGACTTAACTTTATCTGGCTCGCTAAAAAATAGGCTTAAAAATTCGTAAATATTAGAGCGCACAGGCTTAGTTTTGTATTGCTCTAACTCTTCAATCGCTTGCTCTACGGGTAAGTCGCGAGTTTGCTTAACGCGAGTGGTGGCAAATTCAGCAACATCAAGAAGGCCGCGCTCGTCGAGCTCTTGAAATAATTCTAAAACCTCTCTTTCCCTTGGCAGGCGCTCAACGGTCATGGACGTGGCGTCTGCAAGAAAGTTATTTGTATCACCCTTTAATAAAACCGTTAACGCGCTATGGTTAGAGTGTCCATCACGTATGTAAAACACAATTCCTGAGGCACCAAAGAAGCCGTTAACAAATGCGCAAAGGCGATCTTTATCACCATAAGTTGTGCCAGCGCTGCCAAGTCGTGTATTTTTCGCTTGGCACAAAGCAGGTATTACATGATGATTAAGATTTGATAGCAATATAGATAGCCCGCCCAGCCTTTCTTGCATGGTGTGGACCTGATTCCCTAGAGCTTGACGCTGATCTAACGCTGCTTGCAACTGCTCCAACAAGTCGATATTTACATGCTCAATTTTATTTGCTTCTTCATCAACAGATTTCTCTAGCCTTGAGACTATCTCTGCGTTCAAAGAGCGGCCGTTCAGGCTAGATTTTTTGTGAAGCTCTTCTTTTAAATGGCTAGGCATCCTAACCCCAAATGGAGCTATGTCTCTACTCATTATTATCTTCTTCCGAACAAATTATTACACAGTGTAGTTAAAAAAAGTTTGACAGTATAGATTCACGGTGTAATATTCAGTGTAACTACAGTGTAGTTTTATCTAAGTATAAATAAATTTAAGGAAATAAAATGAAAGAGTACCAACCTATGTCATTCCGCTTTGAGCCAGAAATGCAAGCGTACATAACAGCAAAAGCAAAAGAAGAGGGGCGATCACGTAACAAGCAGGTTGAAATGTGGCTTAAAAAAATTAAAGCCGACGATGAAGCCGCGCAATCAAATCAACAAGGGCTTTAGTATGACAACTCAATATGCACAAGTTAAATTTAGAGTCGTACCGGTTAATCACGAATGGCTAAAAGAGCAGGCCAAAAAGAACCGCCGCTCACTTACAGCCGAGCTTAACTTTATACTTGATGAAAAAAGGAAAGCTGATGAGCAAGTTAAAACAGCTTAACAAAATGAAAGCCCCAACTGCTGTAACAGTTGAGGCCAATAAAAACACCACCGAATCATTAGTAAGGAGTCTTTATGTCTTCTAATATAGCAAAAAACCAAGATAACGCACAACGAGTAAATGAAAGTAAACCACTCGTAAAAGCAAACATTATGACCAACGACAGTTATGATGATTTTGATCGCCTGTTAACGCAAGCCAAATCGCTTGTAGATTTTATGATAGGTAACGACAATATGGAGGGATACCCCATGGAGCAAATTTCTAATTTATTATGGCTCGTATCTGATCGCCTGGGCGATATGCAAGCTAAATTTGAATCAATGCCAGTGAGGACTATCCAATGAACAGCATCGTGACCTTAAATGATACAAATTGCCCGATCACCACCTCGCTGGCAATTGCTGAAGGTGTGGGCAACCCACATGCGTCGGTAATAAAAGTGATCCGCCAGAATATTGCTGATTTTGAAGAGTTTGGCAATATTGGATTTGAAATCCAGAATTCAATTTCAGGGGCTGGGCGCCCAACTGAATACGCCATTCTTAACGAGCAGCAATCAGCCTTGCTATTAACGTACTTTAGAAATAACGATACGGTTAAAGCATTTAAAAAAGCACTGATCAAAGCGTTCTTTGAAATGCGTGACGAACTGAACAAGCGACAAGCTCCAGCGGAAAACTTATCGCGCATGGATATTTTGCAACTGGCCATGCAATCAGAAGAAGAGAGGCTGAGACTTGAGCAAGAAAAGTTAAAGCTTGAGCATCAAATAGAAGAGGAAGCCCCGCGCGTAGCCTTTGCCAAGCAGGTTGAGGCAGCGCCCGACGCAATAAGTGTGGCGCAAGCTGCAAAGGTTATTGGTACGGGCCAGCGGCGATTATTTGCGTTCCTTCGACAAATAGGCTGGATCTCAAGACGTAACGAGCCTTACCAGACAAAAATTGAATCAGGCTATCTTGATGTTAAGCTTGGTAGCTGGGATCATCCAGATCATGGGCTTAAGCAATCAGTAACCGCGCTAGTCACGGGCAAAGGGCTCTCCAAGCTTCAAAAGTTGTGGAGTGAACGAGATCAGGATCACGCAGCCTAGAAAACAAAAAGCCCGCAATTAAGCGGGCTTTTCTAACAGTATAGGGTCAAATTAAATTGTCTCCAATACCTTAACTTGGTTGATTGCGGATTCAAATTTAGACCTGTTCTCATCGCCCCATTTAAAATCACTTAATCCTGGGGCAGGCGCTGATACGACAATGCTACCATTGAAAAGATGCTGATAAATCTCATTACTAACTGCGTTAGCTGCTATAAAAAAATCTTCTGAAGGTGTAAAACTGCAATTTTCATTAACAGAAGCCTCCTTTAAGGAGCTTCCTAACACTCTACAAATATTAGATATATTCTTTCTCAACTGTCCAGATTTAGAAACTAAGTCTTTAAAGTTTTGATGAACTATATGGCCGTGTGCATTTAATATATCTTGGTTGTAAAGGTTCCAATTTCTTTTCAGGTATTTAGACGCACCACGAAGGGCTAGATCAAGATTAACTAAATCATCTAAGTTTGCTAGAGCTTCTTGGTTAACGGTATCAGAATTAGATAGATCAAAATAAACCTGACGAGCTTGAAGTAAAGTTTTATCAAGTTGTGCTAATTTTTGGCCAAGCCTTATAGATATATCCCTAGCACTTATATTAGTAGCCACTGACTTGCTTGGTATTAAAAGGCCAACCTCTTCCGAAGCATTAACGGAAAAAGCACTGGAAACCAAAGTTGTTAGCAACATAACAGTCCCCTCAAGCATAGCGATACTCCTAGTATAGCGTATTAAATAAAACTACTTTATTCTTACTGGCAATAAAATAGCGCGCAGATTATTCATTTCAATGCTGATTCATCACTTACAGAAGTCACACTATACATATGGTATAGATTTATCAACAAAAGCTTGTATAGATTGTTGGTGTTTTTTGTACTGGGTCACGTCACAAGCAGATTAGCTGAAAAGCGTCATTAACAAAAAGCCCGCAATTAAGCGGGCTTTTACAGAGTATCGAGTCATCAACCTACAATCATAATGTCGTGCTATATTATTATTGCGTAATAAAGCTATAATAGGTTTGTTGTTAAGTCTACGACAAATTTGCAAACACCCCTTGAAATACCCACCAACAAGCACAATATTTCAGTCATGGTAAGAACTTCAATTATTCACTTGTGTACCAAAGTGTGTACCAAATAATGAAAGGTAACATTATGACAAATCAAAAAGACATTACAAAACATGAGTTTGGAACGGACGCGGGTAAGATACTCAACTTAATGATTCATTCTCTTTATTCTAATAAAGAAATATTTTTACGTGAACTTGTGTCAAATGCCTCAGATGCAGCAGACAAGTTACGCTTTTTAGCATTATCACAAGGTGATCTGTACCAAGGCGACGCTGACTTACGTGTGCGTATTAGCGCTGACAAAGAAGCTAACACCATTACTATTTCTGATAATGGTATTGGTATGACCCGCGATGAAGTAATAAGCTCTTTAGGGACGATTGCAAAATCGGGTACTGCTGAGTTTTTCAAAAACTTAACTGGCGATCAAAGTAAAGACTCGCAGTTAATTGGTCAGTTTGGTGTTGGTTTTTACTCAGCATTTATCGTGGCAGACTTAGTAACGGTTCGCACCCGTAAAGCTGGCGAAACAACTGCTTACGAGTGGGAGTCTCAAGGCGAAGGCGAGTACACGCTGCAAGAAATTGAAAAAGAAGGCCGTGGTACCGACATTATTCTACATCTTCGCGAAGAAGAAAAAGAGTTTGCTGATGAGTGGCGCCTGCGCAGCATAGTGACTAAATACTCGGATCATATTTCGACCCCAGTACAAATGTACAAAGCAGAAGTGCCAGAGTCTGAAGGGGAAGATGGCGAAAAAATCCCAGCAGTACCAGGTGAGTGGGAAAGTATTAACCGCGCTACTGCACTGTGGACTCGTGATAAGTCAGAGCTTTCAGATGACGAATACAAAGAGTTTTACAAGCACGTAAGCCACGATTGGGAAGATCCACTAAGTTGGGCGCATAACAAGGTAGAAGGTAAAACTGAATACACTAGTTTGTTATACATCCCTAAAAAAGCGCCATTCGACTTATGGAATCGTGATCGCCAAAGTGGTTTAAAACTGTACGTACAACGCGTGTTTATTATGGATGACGCTGAACAATTCATGCCAAGTTATTTACGTTTTGTAAAAGGCTTGTTAGATTCAAACGATTTACCACTTAACGTATCTCGCGAAATTCTACAAGACAACAAAGTAACGCAAGCTATTCGTAAAGGGTGTACATCGCGTATTATTAAAATGCTTGAGCGTATGGCTAAAAACAAAGCGGACGATTACCAAGTATTTTGGAATGAATTTGGTCAAGTGATCAAAGAAGGCCCTGCAGAGGATGCAGCTAATAAAGAAGCAATTTGTAAACTATTACGTTTCTCTTCTACGCATACCGATTCAGCAACGCAAGATGTATCGCTTGAGCAATACGTTGAGCGCATGAATGAAGGCCAAGAAAAAATATACTACGTAGTGGCTGATACGTTTACTGCTGCGAAAAACTCTCCGCATTTAGAGATTTTCCGTAAAAAAGGCATTGAAGTATTACTGCTAAGTGACCGTGTAGATGAGTGGATGATGAGCCACTTAACTGAATTTGCTGATAAGCAACTACAATCAATCACCCGTGGTGATTTAGACTTAGGTAAGCTTGACGACGAAGAGACTAAAAAAGCGCAAGAAGAGTCTGAAAAAGAAGTTGCCGGTTTAGTAGAGCGTATTAAAACTGCGTTAGGTGATGAAGTTAAAGAAGTGCGTTTTACGCATCGTTTAACCGACTCTCCAGCATGTGTTGTTAGCGATGACAACGACATGAGCTCACAAATGCAAAAGCTAATGGAATCGGTTGGTCAAGCCGCTCCTGAAGCAAAACCTGTGTTTGAGCTAAACCCAGAGCATCAACTTGTTAAGCATTTAAATGATGAGCAAGACGAAGATAAGTTTGCACAGTGGTCGCATGTATTACTTGACCAAGCGTTACTTGCAGAGCGTGGCACACTTAAAGACCCTACAGGGTTTGTAACTCGCTTAAATAAACTTATGCTTGAATTAAGCAAATAAGTTTAAAAAATTAAAGATTAAGTTAAAAGGGAACCTAAGTTCCCTTTTTTATACGCTATATGCCCGCTAATGACTTATCAATTAGTATAAGTTGCTTGAGTATCGGCGGCGCTTATGGAAGAATTCAGGCTTCAAAAAACAAACTATTACTAAGGGACAATGATATGCGCATTATTCTTTTGGGCGCGCCGGGTGCAGGTAAAGGCACTCAAGCTCAGTACTTGATGGATAAATACGGTATTCCACAAATTTCGACTGGTGATATGTTACGTGCAGCAATTAAAGAAGGCACTCCACTGGGTCTTGAAGCAAAAAAAGTAATGGATGCAGGCCAGTTAATTTCTGACGATATTATCATTGGTTTAGTAAAAGAGCGTATTACTAAAGCTGATTGCGAAAATGGTTTTTTATTAGACGGTTTCCCGCGCACTATTCCACAAGCTGATGCGATGAAAGAAAATGGCGTAGTGGTTGATCACGTTATTGAATTTGATGTTGCTGATGAAGTGATTGTTGAGCGTATGGGTGGACGTCGTGTTCATCCAGGTTCTGGTCGTGTTTATCACGTTGTTTATAATCCACCAAAAGTGGCAGATAAAGACAACGAAACAGGTGAAGAGCTTATTATTCGTGCAGACGATACTGAAGAAACAGTACGTAAACGCTTAGGTATTTACCATGAGCAAACTATGCCATTGGTTGATTACTACCAAGCAGAAGCTGCTGCGGGTAACACCCAGTATCATAAGCTAGATGGTACACAAGCTGTTGATGCTATTAGCAAACAGTTAGGTGAGCTATTAGGCTAATTTACAGTCCTCTATTAAATAAAAACCGCTAATGTAAAATTTAGCGGTTTTTTTGTGCAGAGTTTAGGTTAATTTAAAGTGCCTTTAGTTTTTCAATCACGCTGGCGTATTCTGGTTCAGTTGCAAGGTTACTCACTAATTGCTTATAAACCACGTTATGGTTTTTATCTAAAATAAGTACAGCGCGTGTTAGTAGCCCCATATCTTTAATTATAAATCCATACTTCTGACCAAAGTCGTGCCATACCGAATCAGAAAGCACAATTACCTTATCTATGTTCTCAGCTTTGCAAAAACGTTTTTGCGCAAAAGGTAAATCGCTACTAATGGTCAACATGGTTATGTTTGGAAATTGTTGTGCTACTTTTTCGTTAAAGTGTTTAGTTTGTAGGCTGCAAATACCGGTATCTAAACTAGGTACTACGCTAATCAAAACGGCTTGGCCTTTATACGCACTCAATGTAACAGGGGTAAAGTTAGCGTCGACCACTTTAAACTCTGGTGCGCTATCACCTACAGCAACTCCCTTACCTAATAAAGTAACAGGTTTACCTTGTGCGGATACTTTGCCAGCATCAAGCGTGTTTTCGGTATAATCGGCAGCAAAGGCCACAGAACTAAATGCACTTAATGCAAAAATTAACGAGCGAAACATAGGGTATTTCCTTTTAGATTCAGGCTGTAATAGCGTTAAGTGTATTATACTGCGAAGTGCTCACCAAGCAGAAGAAGTAGATGCTTTTATTTATTAATCAAAAATTGTAAACAAGGTATACTTTGATATAACATACATATGTAAAAAATATGTATATAAAAAACAATAATTAAACCTTTATTAATGCAGTTTGATACCTATAACAGGGTCAAAATAGAGAGAGAATATGTCAACATCGGTACTAATATGTGATGATTCAAAATTAGCTAGACGCCAATTAGCTCGATCTTTACCAGTGGATTGGGATATTAAAATTGAATTTGCGCATGACGGTGTAGATTGTATAAACCAAATAAAAAAAATACAGCCAGAAATTCTTTTTCTTGATTTAAATATGCCGGAAATGGATGGTTATGAAGTACTCATAGCGATACGAGAGCTTGGTCTTAATGTGCTCACTGTGGTGGTTTCTGGCGATATTCAGCCGGCGGCACATGAGCGCGTATTAGAGCTAGGTGCAATTGATTTTATTCAAAAACCTTGCTCCGCAGAAAAGCTAGCCACTATTATTGAACATCATGGCATTAAAGATAAAGCAATGCGAGAGCGCCTTGCGCACTCGTTAGGTGAGCAGGTAGACCCTGATGTACGAGATATATACCAAGAGCTTACTAACGTGGCCATGGGGCAAGCAGGCGACCTACTCGCAAGGTTACTTAATGTATTTGTTAAGCTGCCCATACCTAATGTTAATATTCTAGAAGTAAATGAGCTTGATATGGCGCTGCGCTCAATTGATAACAGCACCTCAACCTCGGGTATCTGCCAAGGCTTTATAGGCGGCGGTGTATCAGGGGAAGCATTACTACTTTTAAATGACTCGAGCTTTAAAGAAATAGCATCGCTAATGAACTACGACGGTGAGCTCAATGAAAAAGTAGAGCTAGAGCTGTTAATGGATATCAGTAATATACTTATTGGCGCTATTTTAACTGGACTCTCTAAACAACTTGATATGACATTTAGCCAAGGGCATCCCATAGTACTGGGTCAGCATAGAGATGTATCAGAGCTGGTTAAATCTAACAAACCACGTTGGCAACGTACCTTAGCAATCGAGATAAGTTACGGTATTGAAAACCACAATATAAATTGCGATTTGATGTTGTTATTTACCGAAGACTCACTAAAAACTTTGAAGTACAAAGTTGCCTACCTATTAGAAGATTAACGATTATGTCAGCTGATTTAAATATGAATGAAATCCATTGGTTAATGGATATGTTTAATACTGTTGATGTGGGCCTAGTGGTGCTCGACAGAGAATATAAAGTGTGTGTATGGAATGGTTTTATGGAAAATCATTCTGGATTACTGCCAAGCGCAGTTAAACACAAAGACTTATTTGATTTATTTCCCGCAATAGATGAAAAGTGGTTTAGAAGTAAATCTGAATCCGTGTTTGTACTAAAAAACCGCTCGTTTACAATTTGGGAACAGCAACCTTATATCTTTCGTTTTAAAAACTATCGGCCAATTACCGGCAAAGCTGATTATATGTACCAAAATGCCACCTTTATTCCACTAACAAATACCCGTGGTGATGTTGAGCATATATGTATTATTATTTACGATGTAACAGATGTAGCCGTTAATAAAAAAGAACTCGAACAGTTAAATAAAAAGCTTGAGCAAGTTAGTCAAACCGATAGCTTAACGCAGCTAGCTAACCGAGGGCACTGGGAACATACGTTACGCCAAGAGTTTTTGCGTACTAAACGCAGTGGTGGTTGCAGTACTTTATTAATGTTTGATATTGACCACTTTAAAAAAGTGAACGATGAGTACGGCCACAGTTGTGGTGACGAGGCATTGCGTCATATTGCAAAATTACTAAAAGGCACATTGCGCGAAACAGATATAGCAGGGCGCTACGGTGGTGAAGAATTTGCTATCACCTTACTCGATACTGATAAACAAGGTGCGATGATAATAGCCGAGCGTTTACGTGAACTAATTGCGGCAACCCCGGTGGCTTACAAAGATCAGCTAGTGAGTATGACGGTTAGTATTGGCATTGCCTCTTATAGTAATGAATTTAAAAACCATGAACGCTGGATTGAGGCTGCCGATAAAGCACTTTATAATTCAAAACACAATGGTAGGAATAGTATTACTATGTTTGATGATATAAAAAATGACGCCTAAGCGTCATTTTTTATATCGGTTAGTTAACGCGAGTATGCAGCGTTGCTTAATAAATCTATTATCCATAACCTAGATTATTTACTCCGTGGTATGGCGATAATCATCTATTGGACATTGACTAAGAATAGAAACCTCACCGCTACTCGACTCTTGTTCTAGCTTTACTTTAAATCCCCATAAACGGTAAAGATGTTTAAGTACTTCATCGTGTGAGTTAGCGAGCGGAATATTATTGTGCGGCACATAACGTAATGTAAGAGATCTGTCGCCTCTAATATCAACATTATAGATTTGAATATTAGGCTCGTGATTACTTAAATTATATTGCGCCGATAACGCCTCTCTCACTGCTTTATAGCCATTATCATCATGAATAGCACCTATTTCTAAATGAGGGTTATTTGTATGATCAACAATAGTAAATAATTTAAAGTCACGGATCAGTTTAGGTGATAAAAACTGGCTTATAAAACTTTCATCTTTAAAGTTTTGCATAGCAAAGTGCAGCGTGTCGAGCCAATTACTGCCAGCATACTGCGGGAACCAGCGTTTATCTTCCTCTGTTGGCTGCTCACAAATACGGCGAATGTCTACCATCATATTAAAGCCCAGAGCATAAGGGTTTATACCCGAGTAATATTGGCTATTATAAGGTGGTTGATAAATCACATTAGTGTGGCTTTGTAAAAACTCCATCATAAATGAATCAGTCAATTTTCCTTCGTCATATAAGTGATTCAAAATAGTATAATGCCAAAATGTAGCCCAACCTTCATTCATCACCTGGGTTTGTTTTTGCGGATAAAAATATTGCGATATTTTACGTACAATCCGAATGATTTCACGCTGCCATGACTCTAGCAATGGCGCATTTTTTTCAATAAAGTATAAAATATTTTCTTGTGGCTCTTGTGGAAAATGACGCTCATGCTTTTTAGCTTCTTGTTGTTGAGCTGGAATAGTGCGCCACAACTCGTTTACTTGTGATTGTAGATAGTCTTTTCGTTCTTGCTGGCGCT
The DNA here is from genome assembly GCF_002221505.1 of Pseudoalteromonas nigrifaciens. Taxonomy (NCBI): domain Bacteria; kingdom Pseudomonadati; phylum Pseudomonadota; class Gammaproteobacteria; order Alteromonadales; family Pseudoalteromonadaceae; genus Pseudoalteromonas; species Pseudoalteromonas nigrifaciens. The sequence continues at coordinate 1,404,776 of NZ_CP011036.1, forward strand.
TTTGTTCTTCAAATAATGAAATACGTTGCGGGCGCTTGTATCTGTCTACGCCGTAATTCATTAGCGCATGACAAGAGTCGAGCAGGGTTTCTACCTCAGTAATACCGTATTTTTCTTCGCAGCGGCTAATGTACTTTTTAGCAAACAGTAGGTAATCGATAATTGAGCCGGCGTCGGTCCAGGTTTTAAATAAGTAATTCCCTTTAAAAAAAGAATTATGCCCATAACAAGCATGCGCCATAACCAGTGCTTGCATGGGCAGGGTGTTTTCTTCCATTAAATAGGCAATACATGGATCGGAGTTAATGACGATTTCGTAGGCTAATCCCATTTGACCGCGTTTATAATTTTGCTCAGTTTGAATAAACTTTTTACCGTATGACCAATGGCTATAGCCTATAGGCATACCAACGCTAGAATAGGCATCCATCATCTGCTCAGCGGTGATCACTTCAATTTGATTAGGGTACGTGTCTAAGCGATAGTGCTGTGCAACACGGGCTATTTCATCACGGTACTGGGCCAATAACTCAAAAGTCCAATCTGGGCCATCACTTATATGTTTATCCTTCATATTTACTACCTCGCTTAGGCTATGCAGCCCCTTGCTGCTGACGACCTTTTTTAAATAGCTCTCTAAAAATAGGGTAAATATCCTCAACGCTTTGAATATGTTGTATGGCAAAATTAGCATGGCTTTGGGTTATGTCTTGATACTCGCGCCATAAACTTTGATGCGCCCGTGTGGTTATTTCTATATAGGCAAAATAGCGCACTGCGTTTAATAATTTATTACGCAAAATTTGTCCACATTGCGGTGTGTCGTCTGCCCAGTTATCACCATCAGACGCTTGCGCGGCATACACATTCCATTGTTCAGAGTTGTAGCGCTCTTTAATTATTTCGTCCATGAGTTTAAGGGCACTCGAAACAATCGTGCCGCCGGTCTCTTGGGAGTAAAAAAACTCTTGTTCGTCAACTTCTTTAGCTTGCGTGTGATGGCGAATATATACTACTTCAATGTCTTTATAGCTGCGTGTTAAAAACTGATATAGCAAAATATAAAAGCGCTTAGCCATGTCTTTTGTGGCCTGATCCATAGAGCCAGACACATCCATAATACAAAACATCACGGCTTTGCTGGTAGGGTGAGGGCGCTTTTCGTAATTACGAAAACGTAAGTCGTAATTATCAATAAAAGGCACTGCCTTAATTTGCTTTTTAATTAGTTCAATTTCACTGTTTAACAGCACAATAGCAGCTTTATCAGGATGTGCTTGTGCAAGTAAAATAACTAACTGAGCTTCAAGCTCTGCTAATAAACGCTTTTTACCTGCGCTCATGGCCACGCGCCGTGCTAACGAGCCTTTGAGTGAGCGTACAATATCAATATTACTTGGCATACCATCGCTGCAAAAACCAGCGCGATGAGTTTTCATTTGTACTAGTTTGTCGAGCTGATTTTCTTGCAAGTTTGGCAGCTCTAAATCCTCAAACAATAAATCTAAATATTCATCCTTTGAAATCGAAAATACAAATTCGTCTTGGCCTTCTCCCGAGTCGCTCGCTTCACCGCCTCCTGCGCCACCACCTTGCCCACCTTTAGGGCGCTCTACTTTATCGCCAGTAGAGAACTGATCGTTCCCTGGATGTATTTGTTCTCTATTGCCGCCTTTTCCTTGATGAAATGTAGGTTCGCTAATATCGCGTTGCGGAATAGAAATACTCTCTCCCGAACTTGCGTCGGTGACACTGCGTTTATTAATCGCATCAGAAACCGCCTCTTTAATTTGTTTTTTATAGCGCCTAATAAAGCGCTGGCGATTAAGCGTGCTTTTATTCTTTGCGTTTAATCGCCTATCTATAAAATGCGCCATTAATTACCTCCTAAACTACCAATATGAAGGTTATTGCGATTTTCTAACCCGTAAATACCATTCAGATAACAACCGCACTTGTTTTTGTGTGTAGCCTTTTTCGACCATACGATTAACAAAGTCTTCGTGTTTTTGCTGATCCTCGGCAGAGGTTTTGGTATTAAACGAAATAACGGGTAGCAAATCTTCGGTATTAGAGAACATTTTTTTCTCGATCACGGTGCGCAATTTTTCGTAGCTGGTCCACAGTGGGTTTTTACCATTATGGTGCGCTCGAGCCCTAAGCACAAAGTTTACTATTTCGTTACGAAAATCTTTTGGATTAGAAATACCCGCTGGCTTTTCTATTTTTTCAAGTTCTGCATTAAGGGCATCACGGTCAAATAGTTGGCCAGTATCGGGGTCGCGGTATTCTTGATCTTGAATCCAAAAGTCGGCGTAAATAACATAACGGTCAAAAATATTTTGTCCGTATTCAGAGTACGACTCTAAGTATGCGGTTTGCAGCTCCTTACCAATAAACTCCACATATTGCGGAATTAAATAGCCTTTTAAAAAGCTCAAATAACGCTCTTCGGTATCAGATGCAAACTGCTCACGCTCAATTTGTTGTTCTAACACATAAAATAAATGTACTGGATTCGCAGCAACCTCTAGGGTGTCAAAATTAAATACTCGCGATAAAATTTTAAAAGCAAAACGGGTAGAAAGTCCTGTCATACCTTCATCAACCCCAGCATAATCTCGATACTCTTGATACGATTTAGCTTTAGGGTCGGTGTCTTTTAGGGTTTCGCCGTCATACACTCGCATTTTTGAAAAAAGGCTCGAGTTTTCAGGCTCTTTTAATCGTGATAGCGTTGAAAACTGCGCTAAAATTTTAAGTGTTCCCGGGGCGCATGGCGCGTTGTACAACTCACTGTGTTGAAGTAGCTTATCGTAAATTTTAATTTCTTCGGTAACACGTAAGCAATAAGGAACCTTAACAATATATACCCGGTCTAGGAATGCCTCATTGTTTTTATTGTTTTTAAAAGTTTGCCACTCAGATTCGTTAGAGTGGGCTAGTATCATGCCGTTAAAGGGCAGAGCACTAATACCTTCAGTACCGTTGTAGTTACCCTCTTGGGTGGCTGTTAGCAGAGGATGCAGTACCTTAATAGGCGCTTTAAACATCTCAACAAACTCCATTAAGCCCTGGTTTGCTAAACATAAAGATCCAGAGTAGGCGTAAGCATCGGGATCATTTTGTGCAAAATGTTCTAGTTGGCGAATATCTACTTTACCTACTAATGCCGAAATATCTTGGTTGTTTTCATCCCCAGGCTCAGTTTTGGCAATCCCTATTTGATTTAAAATAGAAGGGTAGCGCTTAACCACTTTAAATTGACTAATGTCGCCATTAAATTCTTTTAAGCGTTTTCCGGCCCAAGGCGACATAATAGTTTTCAAATAGCGTGGTTTAATGCCGTATTCTTGTTCAAGTAATTTAGCATCTTCAATCGGATCGAATAATGACAGCGGGTGGTCGTTTACAGGGGAGCCTTTAATAGAATAAATGGGTACTTGTTGCATCAAGTATTTCAGTTTTTCGGCAATAGATGATTTACCACCACCAACCGGACCCAATAAATAAAGAATTTGTTTACATTCTTCTAGGCCTTGAGAGGCGTGTTTTAAATAAGAAACAATTTGTTCGATGGCATCTTCCATACCATAAAAATCAGCAAAGGCAGGATAGCGTGCTACTACACGATTAGAAAATAATCGACTTAAGCGTGCGTCTGTTGCTGTGTCTATCATTTGTGGCTCGCCAATTGCCATTAGTAGGCGCTCAGGGGCACTTGCGTAGGCAGATTTGTCGGTTTTACAAATATCTAAAAACTCAGCAATACTGTACTCTTCTTCTTGTCCAGCTTCGTATCGTGCTTGGTAATGATCAAAAATCGTCATAAAGACCTCCAAAACCCACTTTAAAAATAGCTTAACTTCTTAAAGTCTAGTCACGATTTTGAATTTTTGTGCAATAAAATTAAAAATTTATATTAAAAATTATGATCTTGACTTTTTAATATAAGAGGTACTTGTACAAGGAGATGGTAATTTACCAAGCATAAAAAAAGACGCCGCAGCGTCTTTTTAAATTTAGCTTTTAAGGGCTAATTAAGCGAAGTTAGCGTTCGCGAATTCCCAGTTAACTAGCGACCAAAAACCTTTAAGGTAATCTGGACGAACGTTACGGTAATCGATGTAGTAAGCGTGTTCCCATAAATCCACAGTTAGGATTGGAGTAACGCCATCATCAGTTAATGGTGTAGCAGCGTTAGAAGTGTTAACTATGTCTAGTGAACCATCAGCTAGTTTAACTAACCAAGTCCAGCTAGAACCAAAGTTATTAACTGCTTTGTCGTTTAATGCTTCTTTAAATGCATCAAAAGAGCCCCATTTAGCATTGATTGCATCAGCAACCGCGCCAGTCGGTGCACCACCGCCATTTGGCGATAAACTGTTCCAGTAGAACGTATGGTTCCAGATTTGTGCAGCGTTGTTAAACACGCCACCGTCTGATGAACATACGATTTCTTCAAGAGATTTGTTTTCAAACTTAGTGCCTGGGATCAAACCATTAAGTTTAACAACATAAGTGTTGTGATGTTTACCATGATGAAACTCAAGAGTTTCTTTTGAAATATGCGGCTCAAGTGCATCAATTGCATATGGTAGTGACGGTAGTTCAAATGCCATTTTTTATCTCCATCTTCTTTTAGTTAATAGTCGATTTAGTAATACGTAATGCCTGTTGGAACAGGCCAGTTATCTATACCAAACGGGAATATAGTGTTACTATAATTGTTGAGTATTCTACTCAAGTTTTAGCAAACAGCAATGCTATTGCTAAAGACTATTTCAATTGCGGCTTTATTTGCCCATTTTAAGTTATAGATCTATGGTCTCACTGAGTTATTTTCAAGGCCTTAGGTATATTAAATTATCGTCATTTTGAGGTTGTAGATGGAAACCATTGATAAAATTAAACAGCAAATTTCAGAAAACCCAATAATCCTTTTCATGAAAGGATCACCTAAGTTGCCTAACTGTGGTTTTTCTTCACAAGCATCGCAAGCGTTAATGTCATGTGGTGAACCATTTGCATATGTTGATATTTTACTTAATCCAGACATTCGTGCTGAGCTTCCTGCTTATGCAAATTGGCCTACATTCCCACAGTTATGGGTAGATGGCGAATTAGTTGGTGGTTGTGATATTATCATCGAAATGTTTCAGCGTGGTGAATTACAACCATTAATTACTGAAACAGCAGCTAAATATAAAGAAGCTGACGCAGAATAATATCTCGATAAGCACGCTTTTTAAGGTGTATTGATACAAAATTTTGCTAAAACAATAAAACCACTTTTATAGTGGTTTTATTGTTTTTTATTAATCGTTTCTTATCGATAAATTAATCATTAAAAACTTACCAGCCAAACCAAATTAGACGTGCGTAAATGCTGCAACATTAGCTTTTAGACTTAAAAAGTTGAGTAGCTCAGCAATAAAATACCTACTAAAAGCCAACATCAAAGCAGCACATTAAAACGCTTTACTACACTGTAAGTTCTTTATTTATTGCTTGAATAAAATGCAGGAACACTTAGTCCATAGAAAAATGATCTAAAGAGGGTCTGCCTTTTGCTTTTGCGCGTTTTAAACCTAAATAACAGGCTAAATTACATAGCAATTGCAATGTAATTATTACCCCACAACTAATAATAAAATTGTTTAAAGTGGCTGTTGTATTATTCATTATAAAAACCAGCGTGACCAATAACTGCCATACCAATGCTGTATTTAAATAGCGCAATAAAATCTGCTTAAAGTGAGTATGTTTAAAGGTACTCAAAATTAGAAAAACAAGGCTAACGATTAACACTAACCAGCCCGAAGTTAAACAAAAGTAGGCAACTGTATTTTGCATTTTAATCCTTAACTCTTAACCCTACTAACCACATATTAAAATAAACGTATAAAAGTAATATTAAGCGTGTGCCATTATTAGCTCTTTAGCATTTGCTTTTGCTGTTTTACTTATATTATCACCCCCTAATAGGCGTGCTATTTCGTTAACTCTGCCATCTTTGTTTAAAGGCTGCATATGGGTAAAAGTTTCTCCATTTGCTATTTCTTTAGCAACAAAAAACTGTTGATGCGCACTGCTGGCTACTTGCGGTAAATGGGTAACACAAATCACTTGGGTAGACTTACCTAATTGACGCAATAACTTACCAACAGCAGAGGCCGTTGGGCCGGAGATCCCCACATCAACTTCATCAAAAATAAGGGTAGGTGTTGTGACTTTTTGCGCAATAATTACCTGAATAGCTAAACTTATACGCGACAGCTCACCACCCGATGCAACCTTTGCTAATGGTTGTAATGGTTGTCCTGGGTTAGTTGATACTAAAAACGATACATTGTCGTAGCCTAAGCTATTTGGTGCGCGTTCTGTTTCTTGAGTTAGGGCAATTTCAAATATACCGTTTTCCATTGACAGGTTTGCCATGCTGTTACTAATTAAGCGGTTTAGTGTATTAGCATACTCACGGCGGCTTTGGCTTAGCTGTTCACTAGCATGTTGATAATGGCTAAGTGTGTTTTCAATTTCAGATTCTAACTGCTCTAAGCGAGAGCTGTTATTGCTAATAGACTCGAGTTCTTGACTAATAGCTTGATGAAACTCAACCAATGCCTGTGGTTTAATATGGTGTTTACGCGCTAAATCCATAGCGCCGCTTAATCTGTTTTCTACCTCCACCAAGCGAGCAGGATCTAAATCGGCCTGCTCAGTGTAACTGCGCACTTCTCGGCTAGCTTCTTCTACTTGTACTGCGGCCTCTGCAAGCAATGTAGCTACACTTGCTAATGTTTCGTCATATTGTGCCAGCTCAGAAAACTGTTGCGCGCTGTGTTGCAATAACGAACAAGCATTTTGCTCATCACTTTCGTATAAATGCTGTAACTCACGCTGACACGTTTCTAAAATCGTTTGGCTATTACTTAACTTGTAATGCTCAGCTTCTATTTGTTCAAACTCACCTTCTTGTAGGGCAAACTCGTTAAGTTCTGCTACTTGGTATTCTAATAGTTGTTTTTGCGCAGCTTGCTGCTGCTGTTGTTGTTGTAAGTGTTTAAATTCTTTTTGTAAATTAGCAAATTGCTTATAGCTTTGGCTAACGCCACTGACCAAATTATGATGTCCGGCATAGGCATCTAGTAGCTGCAGTTGATGCTCGGCTTTTAACAAGTGTTGGTGGGCATGTTGGCCATGAATCGAAATTAAATACTGGCCAAGCTCTTTTAGTTGCGCTGCTGTTACAGCGCTGCCATTAATGTAGCTTTTGCTGCGGCCATTTTTACACACCACGCGGCGCAATAAACATTCGTTATCGGTGTTACTCAACATATTTTGTTCTAAAAAAGCATGAGCGAGGGGTAAATTACTTAAATCAAATTGCGCGCATACTTCCGCTTTATCTGTGTTTGGGCGCACAGCTGAGGCTTCGGCGCGCTCGCCTAAACATAGCGAAAGGGCATCAATAGCAATCGACTTACCCGCACCCGTTTCACCGGTAATTGCGGTCATGCCGTTTTGCCACTCTGTACTTAAATTACTTACAATTGCGAAATTTTTAATTTCTAAACCAATTAACATACTGTTTATCCATCCAGTCAATTGACTGTTAATTTATACAGTGTTTTGGTTTTTTGCAAATTAAATTTTTATGACTTACGCAATTTCTTCATCTTGAATAATTTTAGAATGGCTATTAGTTTCGCTTGTTTCGTCAGCATTATTAATATTATCAGCGAGTTGTTCTATGTCTTCTGTTTTAATATTAACAATAAGGGCGGGTAAAATAGTTTGATAAAAAGTCTTGTTATATAAAATACCTTGCAAGGGAAGTTCCGCTACAAAGTACTGGATATTATCGACTAAATTTTGAGAAACATTGCTTTGATAAGTTTTAATTAACTCGTTCGACAGTATATTAATAAGTAAATCGGCAGTACTTTCTAACTGGTTTAGGTTTTCATCCGTGTGAGCTTGCACCACAAAAAAATTGCTTACAATGGCTTGTATACGTGGCAGGTATTTGGGTCGGATAAGCTTAGCGTCAAGTAACTCATTGAGCTTTAGCTTTAAGCGAGTATTAACTTGTGATACTCGAGCATTAAAAAGCTTTTTTTTCGCTTCGATTGCTTTTTTACGGTTATTTTCAACAATTAAATAACTAGCTAATAATGTAATTAATAATAATAAAGCAAAAAAAACAATATAAGTCATTGCCGCACAATCCTGATTTGGTTAGCTATTTTATAAAAAATATATTTTGCTCTAAAGCACGATACTTAGCAATAAAATTAGTATAAACGACTGCCCCAATTGAGCTTTTGGCGTAATACGTTGTAATAAGAGTAATTTTTAGGATGAATAAGGCGCAGCTTTTTATCGGCTTTTTTAATGACCACCTCATCACCAGGTAAAACGGCGAGTACCACATGGCTGTCGCAGCTAACTTGCAAACTATCGGTGTTCTCAAGGCTTAGTTTTAAGCGTACTTCGTTATCGGCATCAACTACCAGAGGTCGGCTCGATAAAGTATGTGGAAACATAGGCACTAGTGCTATTGCGTTAAGCTCAGGAGTAAGAATAGGGCCGCCCCCCGATAGTGAATAAGCAGTTGAGCCGGTAGGGGTAGATACAATAAGTCCATCAGAGCGCTGAGAAAACACAAAGTCGTTATTTATAAAGGCTTCAAACTCAATCATATGCGCTACTTTGTCGGCATGTAAAACGGCTTCGTTTACAGCCGAGTTTGCACTTTTAAGTTCGTTATGACGATACACTTCTACTTCGAGTAAGAAGCGCTTTTCTTCAACATACTCACCGCTGAGTACCTGCTCTAAACTGGCTTCGAAACCTTCGGGGTTTAAATCGGTTAAAAACCCAAGATTGCCTCGGTTTACACCTATAACGGCTATATTAAAGCGTGCTAATACACGCGCTGCGCCAAGCATATTGCCATCGCCACCTACTACAATGGCTAAATCAGCTTGTTCACCTAAGTCGACCAGTTTAACTAACTTATTTTTTGGTATATCAATAAGTTGGCTTCCTGTGCGTTTTTCTACAATAACTGTAAAACCAAGCGCAAGTAAAAATGTATGCAGGCGCTGCAAGGTTGCCGCCGCATCTGGATGATTTGGTTTACCAATAAGGCCGATAGTGCGAAAAGGAGAATCCATAATAAATACACAGCAAGTTTTAATATTTGTAGAGTAACCTAAAACAGAAGTGTTTGAAAATACAGATCGTTAGCAATACTGCAATGAATTAATCTTGCAGCTCATTAATTTACGTGCCGTGTAGCTAATCACTTGAAATTAAGAAGCTCTGCCCCGATATAAAGCACATGAGACAAGATGCAGTAACCATGAAACTAAACCCACGAGATCAACAAATTTTTGCGGCTGTAATGAGCACGTATTGTAATGGTGAAGGTTTACCTGTGCCATCAACAAAAATTGCCAAGCTAAAAGGTATGGCAGTTTGCTCAGCTACAGTACGTAATGCCATGGCACGTTTAGAGAAAGTGGGCTTGCTCTACTCACCCCACACATCAGCGGGGCGCGTGCCAACAGACTACGGATTTGATTATTGGTTTGAGGAATTTTTTGCACTCGCCGACATAGCTAATTACTGGCAACCTGCGCAAACACAATTAGTTGAATTAGCGCATGGTTTAAGTCAGCGTTATCAGGTGTGTTGTTGTGTTGGTTTGCCACAGGTACGCTCGCAACAAGTATTTAGAGTGGAAGTGCTCGATTTTGATTCCACGGATTGGTTAATCTTATTAATAGACAGAGCAGGGCAAAGTCATAACATTTGTATTAATAAGCCCGATGATGCAAGTGATACTGTGCGTTATCAGTTTGCCACGTGGTTAAATACGGTATTTAGCCAACAAACCTTAATAGAAGGCTTGTACCGTATGCAGGCAATGGCTAATACTGCACCGCGTAACTGTCATGATTCACTAAACCAATGGACGCGTGAACTAAGCCAAAAGCTTGGCTCTGATAATAGTATTGTGGTTGGTGAAAACTATTTGTATAAACAAATAGATTGCGAGCAAAGCCTAAACATTGGGGTGTCTTTTTTAAATTTTGTCGAAGACAAGCTAGTATTTAAAAATGGGGTGTCGGTACTTAATACTGAAAACCTACCTTTTTCAGAGTGTAACGAATTGATTGTGATTAGCTTGCCGTACTTTCAAAATCAAGAATATCAGAGTCGTTTTTGTGTAATTTGTCCAAAATCAGCGCCAATCGAAAAAATAATCCAAGAATTTAAATTAATTGAGACATCTAACTCTTGAATCTTTTAATTCAATCCCCATAATTACCGCAGTTGTAAAGAATTGGAGCACATATTTATGTCTGAGCAGAGACAAAACCCAGAACAAGAAGTAGAACTAAACGAAGACCTAGCAAAAATGGAAGCTGATGTTGAAGCCGCTGTACAAGCAGCAGAAGAACACGCAGAGCAAGAGCAAAGCCCTGAAGCCGAAATTGCAATGTTATATGCAGAGCTTGAAGTAGCAAAGCAAACAATAGCAGATCAAAAAGACGGTGTAGTTCGCGCCGCTGCTGATGTTGAAAACATGCGTCGTCGTGCAGCACAAGATGTAGAAAAAGCACATAAATTTGCACTAGAGAAGTTTGCTAACGAATTACTCCCGGTTATTGATAACTTAGAGCGCGCAATTGAGTTTTCTGATAAAGAAAACGAAACGCTAAAACCTGTGCTAGAAGGTATTAGCATGACGGTAAAAAGCTTTAACGATGCTGTTGCAAAATTTGGCGTTGAAATTGTTAACCCACAGGGTGAGCAGTTTAATCCAGAGTTTCATCAAGCTATGTCAATTCAGCCAAGCAACGATGTATCGCCAAATACAGTATTAGCGGTAATGCAAAAAGGCTACACCTTAAACGGACGTTTATTGCGCCCAGCTATGGTTATGGTATCTAAAGCAGCTGACGCTTAAGTTGTTATTAATGATTTAAAAAATGCCTCAATTTGAGGCATTTTTTTTGCTATTTAAATAGTGAACCAATTGCACTAAAACAGTTAGTATTACAGCACCAAACATCAAGCTTGAAAAAGGCACGGCACTTTTAGCATGTAGTATAGCTAATAGGGGGCCGACCAAAGCACCGCTACCAAAGCGTAACGTACCAATAACTGCGGTTGCTGTGCCTGTATTTGCTTCAAACTTCATTAAAATAAGTGAGTCAGCATTACTGGCTATTATGCCTAAGCTCATCATAAGTGGTGCAATAGCACCAACAATAAAGTAAAGCGACAGCTGCATAATACTAAAAGTAAGTAACGCAGCGCCCGAAAGTAAGCCAAATATTAATCCGTAGTAGAGCATTTTACGAGAGCCAATTCGCGGCACAATACGAGTATTTAAAAAATTCCCAAACATGAGTGCTATAACGTTAAATGCAAACAAAATGCCAAATAACTGCTCTGATACTTTAAATAAGTCTAAATATACAAACGGTACTGAGGTTAAAAAACAAAAAAATCCAAACGATACAAACATAGAGCTTAAAATGTCGGCACGTGCATCTTTGTTACTCAGTATTATTTTATAACTATTAAAAAATAATGGCAGCCCTTTAAGGTCATTTTTAAAAATAGGAATGTCGATTAAATACACATGCACAAAAGCTAAAATAATAAAGCTGTAGGCCGCTAAAATTAAAAAGATGGTAGACCAAACAGAAAACCCTAAAATAAGCGAACCAATTGAAGGTGCAAGTAATGGCGCTACCATCATAATCATCGATACATAAGACATACCTTTGGCGGTGTTTTTTTGGTAAATATGCCTAATTATCCCAGGAACTACCACGGTTGCCGCTGCACCGGTAAATGCCTGTACGGTACGCAAGACCCAAAATGCATATATATCGGTAGTAAAGGCAAGTGCTAATGACGTTATACCAAATAAAGTTAAGCCAATTTTAGCCAATTTACGGCGACCAATTTGATCGGCAATAGGGCCAAAAAATAACATCCCTAATGCATAGCCCGCTAAATAAATACTTAACGATATTTGTACGTTAGGCATACTGGTTTGTAAGTCGTCCGCAATAACTAACATTGCCGGTAAATACATATCAATAGCTAAAGGCGTAATTGCCACAATACTAGCTAGTAAAGGCAATAAAATACGGGTGTTAAAAGACGAAGCCGATGCAGGCATGTATAAACTCAATCATTACTAAACAGGATGTATAGTGTAACAGGGCATGCTGATTGGATAAACTTAGTTTGCCTGCTAAGTTAATTGTAATGGGTAAATAACCTGAGATCCGGATAATAAACCTATCTCGAGCAGCTATTTTCAGCGCTAACTGCGTTGAATTTACTTGCAATAGGCCAGCTATTGACGCGTAAATTTGCCTTATTTTCACTGAAAATCTCTGGCTAGAGAAAATAAAATTAAATATAACTATGATTCAATACGTTAGTAAATCTCTTAACCAGAGTTCAGGTTAAATAAACAACAAAATTTTATTGTTACTTGCTAAAAAGCAATTATTTTAAACTGCGGTGGTATTTGCTATTCTAGCGCTAACAAAAAATATGATTTGAGGGAATATAATGAAAAAACTCGTGATAGCTATATTAGCTACTGCAGTGCTGGCTGGCTGTAAAACATCACCAACAGGGCGCACCCAAATTGCGCTTTATTCTGATCAACAAATGAGTGAAATGGGCACAGCCAGTTTTGCTGAGATGAAAAAAAATCAGCCAATCAATAAAAACCCACAAACTAACGCGTATGTAAATTGTATTGCCGAGCAAGTAGTGGCTGTTTTACCTAAGCAGTACGCTTCGCAAAAATGGGAAGTAGTGGTATTTGAAGACGACTCAGCGAATGCGTTTGCATTGCCAGGCGGTTACATTGGTGTGCATACGGGGCTGCTAAAAGTGGCTACTAACCAAGACCAAGTGGCTACAGTGCTTGGCCATGAAGTGGGGCATGTAATTGCAGAGCATTCGAACGAGCGTGTATCGCAAAGCTCAATGCTACAAACCGGCATGCAAATTGGCGGTGCAGCTCTTGAAATGGGTAATGTTGGGTATCGTAACGAAATTATGCAGGGTTTGGGCTTGGGTGCACAATACGGTGTTGTATTACCGTTTAGTCGTTCGCACGAATCAGAAGCTGACGAAATCGGCTTGGATTTAATGGCGCAAGCTGGTTTTGATCCAAAAGAGTCAGTTACTTTATGGCAAAATATGAGTAAAGCGGGTGGTGGCGCAACACCTGAGTTTTTATCAACTCACCCAGCACCAGCAAGCCGAATTAAAGACTTGCAAGCACAAATGAGCCAAGCTTTAGGTGAGCAAAAAACAGCAAGAGCACAGGGTAAAAACCCACAATGTAAGCTGTAATTTAGTTTAACTACAAATAAAAACCCTGTAAGTAATTTACTTACAGGGTTTTTATATTCAGTGCTAATCTTTATTTATTGAGTAAAGAGCTATTAGGGAGTCCATATAAGACCCTAGTTAAAGCTTAAAAAGTCCACTCAACATGAAGTTGTGGTACCGATTCTGTAACATTAGTGCCAAATTTGTTATGCCAATATTGCCACTCCATCCCTAGCAACAGAGTGTTTTCTTTCATTTCAAGGGCATGGCCTAAATCCCAGGTAATAATAGGCTGCGCTAAAAACCACGCACGCACATCTTGACCAAATTCATTTTCACGCTCAGCAATGTACTCAACATGGCCCTTTACATTAAACTTTTGCGTGCCGATCATAAAAGGGTAATCAAACGCAACATCAAACATCCAGCTATTAGTTTCTATAGGTGCACCACCTTTTGCTACGCCTTCACTGTCATCAATGTAGGCAGTTACCAATGTCTGAAAAAAGTTAAAACCAGGTACATCCCAGCTTAATTTAACACCCGGTAAATATTTCATTACCTTGGCGTCTCCTGCTACGTTAATACCGGCGGTTAAACCAACATCAATTAACGCGCCTGAACCAATCTGTTGGCCGGTAATAGCTGATAGGCTAACGGTTGAATACCATTCGCCATAAAAATCACGGTCTTGAAAACCGTCTTCAAGGTCGTCTTTACTGTAATCAATAAAGAAAAAATTATCGCCGTAATCATAACCAGATGCGTGCTGAATTGAATACACAGCGGTATCTGACTCTTGCTCTGTGAATGGATTTGTTTGCTCGCCATAATTAATGTGTAGAGCAGTACTGCTCCAGTTAGCAGCAATAGCAGAGGTAGATAAAGCGCAAGTGCTTAAACATAAAGCGGGAAGTAATTTTTTTAGTTTCATAATACTAATTAGTGTAACACGCGGGAGCGCTATTATAAGCAAAGGGGAGTGGTTTGTTAATTATTATATTACTGTGTTGTAGCTTAATCACTAAGCTACAACACAGTAACGTTAATTTATGCTTTATTTCTGCGCAGACAAATAACCGCAATAGCACTAAAAGCTAATATAAAACAGTAATAAGAAGAAGTTGATACTTCCCATGGGCTAATTTTAAATGTAGCTCCAAGTAGCAATGCTTGCGCGCCATAAGGCAGTGTCCCTTGCGTTACGCAGGCAAATATATCGAGCAAACTAGCCGAGCGTTTACCAGTAATATTACCATCATCAGCAAGTTTTTTAGCAATTGGGCCGGTAACAATAATAGACACGGTATTATTAGCAATACACATATTGCTGGCCATTACTAACGCCGCTATACCGAGTTGGTCAGCCACTTTTCGATGCCACTTAGCAATCACTTTAGTAATTGCTTGGATTTTTTGCGCTATGTAATCCAGGCCACCATTAAGGCGAATAAACTCAGAAAGACCACCTATAAACATCGACAGCAAAAATATTTCTTGCATGTCGGTAAAGCCTTTATAAATATCTTTTACAAAGCTGGCGCCTTCATAGCTACCAGTAAAGCCCATAAGTGCAGCAAAAACAATACCGCTAAGCAAAACTACAAATACGTTAAAGCCCATTACCGCAAGCACTAAAATAAAGGCATAAGGCAACACTAATAAAATGTCGTAATCTTTGGTTTCAACAACTTGTGCAGCGGGTGTTAAATATAACAACAACGCAATTGTGACAATGGCGGCCGGAATAGCTATTTTAAGGTTTTCTTTAAACTTATCTTTCATTTCACAGCCCTGAGTACGGGTGGCCGCAATAGTGGTATCTGAAATAATCGATAAGTTATCACCAAACATCGCGCCCGATACTATAGTACCGGCCATGAGTGCTGGATCTATGCCGGTTTTAACCGACATTGCATACGCTATAGGGCCAATGGCACCAATAGTTCCCATTGAAGTACCCATGGCGGTGGAAATTACGGCGGCAATTAAAAATAATCCAGGGAGCAATAAAGAAGGTGGAATAATTGACAAACCAGCGTTAACAACCGCATCAACGCCACCTGTGGCACCGGCAACAGCAGAAAACGCACCCGCTAATAAGTAAATTAAACACATGGTAATTATGTTGTTATTACCTACGCCTTTAATAAAGGTTTCGACGCTTTGGTTTATTGAGGTTTTATTTAAAATGAAAGCCAGAATAATGGCGGGTAAAATAGCAACAGGTGCAGGTAATTGATAAAAAGCGTAATCAACCCCTTGTGATTGTAAATATAAGCCTGAGCCTAAAAATATCGCTACAAAGGTAAGTAGGGGAAGCAAAGAAAGTATTGCTTTATTTTTGTTAAATGATGGCTGCATCATATTCCTCGTATTATTGAAAAAAGATCACAGCCAAAAACTCCTCTTTTAGCTGTGTTTAGCGAATCCTCCACTGTACTTAAACTAGGAGACCACTGCGCCCGCAAGCCAAAGACCAAATCGACGCTGAAAAGAAGTTTAAATGTATAGACGGCTAAAGTAAACTGGTATTATTACTTAAATTAAAAGTGTGACCTGACTATTACATGCTATTTAGGTAATATCTAGCCTAGTAAATAGTGTTAATTGACCAATAGTATCTTCGCGCGAGCCACAAGGTGCTGCAAATTAAAATATTAGGTAAGGTAATGACAAAAAATAAAATCGGTGTTTTTGGTGCCAACGGCAGAATGGGCTCAGCCTTATTAGAAGCAGCAAGTACAAAAGAGCATAGTGAACTTGCAGCCGCTTATGTACGCAGTAGTTCACCGTTATTAGGCATTAATGTTAATCAACTCAACAGTGCTGCAGATAAAACAGTAACCTTTAGCGATGAAGCTAATATTACGAATGTTGATGTATTAATTGATTTTACTTTGCCAGCCGGCATGCGCACACATTTACAAACAGCGGTTAAGCAAGGTGTCCCTATGGTAATTGGTACCACCGGGCTAAACGAAGCCGATATGACATTGCTACACGAGGCTGCAAACCATATTCCTATCGTATTTGCGCGCAATTATAGTGTGGGGGTAAATGTATTACTTAATTTAGTGCAAACAGCCGCTACAAAGTTTGGCGATGATATGGATATTGAAATTTTTGAAGCGCATCATCGCCATAAAATAGATGCGCCGTCGGGTACTGCGCTGGCCATTGGCGAAGCCATTGCAGATGCAAAAGGCTGGGATCACGACAAAGTTGCCGTATACGACCGCAGCAAAGTTGAGCAGGCTAAGTCGCAAAATGAAATTGGTTACTCGGTGCTCAGAGGCGGCGACATAGTAGGTGAACACACCGCATACTTCGCAACAATGGGCGAAAGACTCGAATTAACCCATAAAGCAAGCTCAAGAATGACCTTTGCATTAGGTGCTATAAGAGCTGCAGGCTGGTTAATAAATAAACCCGCAGGACTTTATGATATGCAAGATGTGCTAGATTTGAAGTAGTTAACTTGTTCTTTCAGCTGTTTGGGTCTGAATAAAGGTACAAGCAGTTATTTATTATAATTTACTAAATAGCGTTAGATCTAAAAGAAAACTTAATGTAAAATGCAGCCAATTTGCCAAAAATTAATAATCGCGTGTTTCCAATTATACCCAAGTGGCTTGAAAAAAGCAGGGTTCAGTGGGAATAAAGTCGTTTTAAGGCAAGAAAAAATGATTAAGGTTTAAAGCTCGTTATCGGCGTCATTTAACACTGTTTATAAAATAACTTTATCCACAAAAACTCGCTTTAACAATCGCCTGGGTATTGGCGGGGCGTTAAGCATTTTGCTTAGCCTCGTTTTTTACTGTTAGGAGGTTAATTTGACTAAATCCGCTCTGTTAGTCCTAGAAGACGGCACAGTGTTTCGCGGTACTGCAATCGGCGCTGACGGCATGTCAGTAGGTGAAGTAGTATTCAATACGTCTATGACTGGTTATCAAGAAATTTTGACTGACCCATCATACGCGGAACAAATCGTAACTTTGACGTACCCACATATAGGTAATACGGGTACTAATAGCGAAGACGAAGAAGCGAATCAAATATGGGCCAAAGGCCTAGTGATCCGTGATTTGCCACTGCTAGCAAGTAATTTTCGTAGCGAGCAATCGTTAGATGATTACTTAAAACAACGTAATATTTTAGGTATTGCGGACATCGACACCAGAAAGCTAACGCGTATTTTGCGTGATAAAGGCGCTCAAAACGGGTGTATTATAGCCGGTGACGAATTAGACGAAAACAAAGCGCTTCAAGCCGCGCAAGCCTTCCCAGGCTTAAAAGGTATGGATTTAGCAAAAGTAGTCTCAACCAAGGAAATGTTTGAGTGGCGCGAATCAAGCTGGACATTAGGCGAAGGTTTTAAAACCTTAAACGCGGCTGATGAAAAGTTTCATGTTGTTGCCTACGACTTCGGTGTTAAGCGTAATATTTTACGTATGCTTGTAGATCGTGGTTGTAAATTGACTGTAGTACCAGCGCAAACCTCTGCCGCTGACGTACTAGCATTAAACCCTGATGGTATCTTTTTATCTAATGGCCCGGGCGATCCAGCACCGTGTACTTATGCCATTGATGCAATTAAAACCCATTTAGAAACCGAAATCCCTATTTTTGGTATTTGTTTAGGCCATCAATTATTAGCGCTTGCCTCAGGTGCTAAAACAGTCAAAATGAAGTTTGGCCATCATGGTGCCAACCACCCAGTTAAAGATTTAGAACGTGATGTAGTGATGATCACCGCACAAAACCATGGTTTTGCTGCCGATGAAACTACGCTACCTGATAACCTGCGTGCTACGCACACATCGTTATTTGACGGTACTTTGCAAGGTATTCATCGTACAGATAAGCCAGCGTTTAGCTTCCAAGGTCACCCTGAAGCAAGCCCAGGCCCGCACGATGCCGCCCCATTATTTGATCACTTCATCGATTTGATGCAAGCGCGTAAACACTAATTTAACCGGAGTAATAATGCCAAAACGTACCGACATAAAAAGCATTCTTATCTTAGGCGCAGGCCCAATTGTTATTGGTCAGGCTTGTGAATTTGACTACTCTGGTGCACAAGCGTGTAAAGCACTGAGAGAAGAAGGCTATCGAGTTATATTAGTTAACTCAAACCCAGCAACAATTATGACTGACCCTGATATGGCAGATGCGACGTACATCGAACCAATTCACTGGGAAGTTGTAGAAAAAATTATCGAAAAAGAAAAGCCAGATGCAATCCTACCGACTATGGGTGGGCAAACAGCATTAAACTGTGCGCTTGAATTAGACAAGCACGGCGTATTGGCTAAGCACGGCGTTGAGTTAATTGGCGCAACAGCAGATGCAATCGACAAAGCAGAAAACCGCGAACGTTTCGATACAGCAATGAAAAACATTGGTTTAGAATGCCCACGTGCTGAAATTGCTCATTCAATGGATGAAGCTAGAGACATCATTACTCGCATTGGCTTACCGTGTATTATCAGGCCTTCTTTTACTATGGGCGGCACCGGTGGTGGTGTAGCGTATAACTTAGAAGAGTTTGAAGAAATTTGTGAGCGTGGCTTAGACTTATCGCCAACGAACGAATTGCTAATTGATGAATCACTGATTGGTTGGAAAGAATACGAAACAGAAGTTGTACGTGATAAAAACGACAACTGTATTATTGTTTGTACCATTGAAAACTTTGACCCTATGGGTGTGCACACGGGTGATTCGATCACAGTTGCACCAGCGCAAACATTAACCGACAAAGAATACCAAATTATGCGTAACGCCTCTATGGCGGTATTACGTGAAATTGGTGTTGAAACAGGCGGTTCTAACGTACAGTTCGGTATTAATCCTGAAGATGGCCGTATGGTTATCATTGAGATGAACCCACGCGTATCACGCTCATCAGCATTAGCGTCAAAAGCAACGGGTTTCCCAATTGCTAAAATTGCTGCAAAATTAGCCGTAGGCTACACACTTGACGAGCTACAAAATGATATTACTGGCGGTAAAACACCCGCGTCGTTTGAGCCGGCAATTGACTATGTAGTTACAAAAATACCTCGCTTTAACTTTGAAAAATTTGCCGGTGCGAACGACCGTTTAACCACGCAAATGAAATCAGTAGGCGAAGTAATGGCGATTGGTCGTAACCAACAAGAGTCATTACAAAAAGCATTACGTGGCCTTGAAGTGGGTGCAACTGGTTTTAACCCAATTGTGGCGCTTGACGACCCTAAAGCAAAAGAAATTATCATTCGTGAACTACGCGAGCCAGGTGCAGAGCGTATTTGGTATATTGCCGATGCAATGCGCCATGGTATGAGCGTTGAGGATGTTTACGAGCTGACAAAAGTTAACCGCTGGTTCTTAGTACAAATAGAAGACATTCTAAAAGACGAAGCAAAAATTAGCGACGTAGGCATGGCAGGCTTAAATGCCGACTTCCTACGCAAGTTAAAGCGTAAAGGTTTTGCTGACCCACGTATTGCAGAAATTGCAGGCGTATCAGAAGCTGAAATTCGTAAAAAGCGTCATTTACTAAACATTCTACCAGTATACAAGCGTGTTGATACCTGTGCTGCAGAGTTTAGTTCAGACACAGCTTACATGTACTCAACTTACGATGAAGAGTGTGAAGCCAACCCAACAACCCGTGACAAAATCATGGTGATTGGTGGCGGTCCTAACCGCATTGGTCAAGGCATTGAGTTTGATTATTGTTGTGTACACGCTTCGCTTGCACTGCGTGAAGACGGTTATGAAACCATTATGGTTAACTGTAACCCTGAAACGGTATCTACCGATTACGACACCTCAGATCGTTTATACTTTGAACCAATTACCCTTGAAGACGTACTAGAAATTGTACGTGTTGAAAAGCCAGTGGGTGTAATTGTGCAGTACGGTGGTCAAACACCGCTTAAATTAGCGCGTGAACTTGAAGCGAATGGCGTGCCAGTTATTGGTACATCGCCAGATGCAATAGACCGTGCAGAAGACCGCGAACGTTTTCAACAATTAGTCGAGCGTTTAAATCTACTGCAACCAGAAAACGCTACGGTAACATCAACTGAAGAAGCAATTTTAAAATCAGTTGAAATTGGCTTTCCATTAGTAGTACGTCCATCGTATGTACTAGGTGGTCGCGCCATGGAAATTGTATACGACGAGCAAGACTTACGTCGCTACATGACCGAAGCAGTACAAGCCTCAAACGAAGCACCAGTATTACTAGACCGCTTTTTAGATAACGCGATTGAAGTTGACGTTGACGCAATTTGCGACGGCGAGCAAGTAATTATTGGCGGTATTATGGAGCACATAGAGCAAGCGGGTGTTCACTCAGGTGACTCAGCATGTTCATTACCGGCTCACACGCTATCGCAAGAAGTACAAGATGTAATGCGCAAGCAAGTTACTGATATGGCACTTGAACTTGGTGTTGTTGGTTTAATGAATACTCAGTTTGCTGTAAAAGATGGCTTAGTGTATTTAATTGAAGTTAACCCACGTGCTGCACGTACCGTACCGTTTGTATCAAAAGCAACCGGTGTTGCACTTGCAAAAGTAGCTGCACGTTGTATGGCGGGTCAGTCTTTGGCAAGCCAAGGTATAACTAAAGAAGTTATTCCTCCATATTACAGCGTAAAAGAAGTTGTTTTACCATTTGCTAAGTTTCAAGGTGTGGATCCAATCCGTGGCCCTGAGATGCGTTCAACCGGTGAAGTGATGGGTGTTGGTGATACTTTCGCCGAAGCGTTCGCAAAAGCACAATTAGGTGCAAGCAATACTTTACCACGCGGTGGTCGCGCGCTATTATCCGTGCGTGATAGCGATAAGCCACGTATTGTTGAACTAGCTAGAATCATGACAGACCTTGGTTTTGAAATAGATGCAACAGGTGGTACAGCTGCTGCACTTGAAAATGCTGACATTGCGGTTCGCCGTGTAAATAAAGTATTTGAAGGGCGCCCGCACATTCTTGATAGAATCAAAAGTGGCGAGTATAGCTATATTGTTAATACCACAGAAGGTCGCCAAGCGATTGAAGATTCGAAGGTGTTACGTCGTGGTGCTTTACAGCACAAAACCAACTATACTACGACCTTAAATGCGGCGTTTGCAAACTGTACAGCAAACCAAGCAGATGACCGTGGGAAGGTGACGTCAGTTCAAGAACTACACCTGCGATTGAACTAAGGAAATGTGCCAAGGCCGTTAAATTGCGGCCTTGGGATTAAGTGAGAAAAAGTATGCAAACAATTCCGATGACAGTTCGTGGTGCAGATTTACTGCGCAAAGAACTTACCGAATTAAAAACAGTTACCCGTCCTAAAATCGTCAGCGATATTGCAGTTGCACGAGAGCATGGTGACTTAAAAGAGAATGCTGAGTATCACGCTGCGCGTGAGCAACAGGGTTTTTGTGAAGGCCGAATTCAAGAAATTGAAGCTAAGCTTTCAAATGTACAAA
Source organism: Pseudoalteromonas nigrifaciens (assembly GCF_002221505.1). Taxonomy (NCBI): domain Bacteria; kingdom Pseudomonadati; phylum Pseudomonadota; class Gammaproteobacteria; order Alteromonadales; family Pseudoalteromonadaceae; genus Pseudoalteromonas; species Pseudoalteromonas nigrifaciens. Next base: position 1,426,652 of record NZ_CP011036.1, read on the forward strand.
TAATTGATGTAACTAAAATGCCTAATACCGGCAAAGTTATTTTTGGTACAACAGTTACTATTGTCAACGTTGAAACTGATGTTGAAGTTAAATACCAGATTGTTGGTGATGACGAAGCAAGTATTAAAGATAATCGTATTTCGGTTAATTCACCGATCGCACGAGGTTTAATTGGTAAGCAAGCAGATGATGCTGTGAACATTGAAACCCCTAAAGGCACCGTTGAATACGAAATCATCGAGGTTGAGTATATTTAATAACTCACTTTACGTGTAAATAAAAGCCAGTGTATTAATACACTGGCTTTTTTGTTTTAAAGTGTTTAAAAGTGTTAAAACAGCCCTTATAAATTGGCCTTAAAAATTTTACTTTGTTACCATATACAGGCTGCAAATTAAGCAGTTTACTCGGAGATATTTATGAACGATACCGACCATCCCTCTAGATTGAGGGCAGAAAAATAACCCGTATTGGTATTTATCTTCTATAAATCTACCTAAGCGGTAGAGTAATTTTATTCTTTCCTATTTTTCTTCTCTCAGACACCTAGATATAAATAATGAAATTAGCCTTATTAAAGTGCTGATTATAGTTACTAGTACGCTGGTATTTTAATCAGTCATATAGTTTCATTATTTGATGGTCGTTACCTTATGCTAATGTGTTTTACTCCTAATTAATGGCTATTAGCTAATCAGTAGTTTTAACTGTTTGAACGCCATGTTATTAATTTAAATAAAATACAATTAGCCTAGCATTAGCCAATCGGGAGATTCGCCATGACGGTAATGAGCAAAAACTACGTAGAAAATAACCCACACTTTTCTCAAGCAGAAATAGGGGCGGCTAGAAAAGTGTTTTTAGCGCACAGCTATAATAAACAAGTGCACTTATTAACAATAATGGATGTTGAAGAAGCGGTTGCTATTTTACAGCACTGTTCAATTACTTATGTACAAGACTTAATAAGTCGTTTAGAAAAAGACGGTTACGACAAACTCGCTCGACACTATGCGCATCAGTTGGGTTTTATTCACTCAGAAGTTGAAACAGCGCAAAGTTATTTAAATACCTCGGCACTGGGGCATGTGCAGCAGCGTATTGGCTGGATCATAGTATTAGCGTTATTAGGTATAGTGTCTGGGTTAATTATTACTCAATACGAAGACACATTAAGCCAGTTAGTATTGTTGGCAGTGTACATGCCGGTTATTGCGGCTGCGGGCGGTAACACAGGCTCACAAGCGGCTACTTTGGTAATACGGGCGTTAGCAACAGGCGAGCTGAAAAAAAGACAATGGTTTGCTGTGTTTCTTAAAGAAAGCCAAATTGCAGTGTGTCTTGCGTTAGCGGTGGCGGGCGTAATGGTTATTCGCATCTTATTTTTTAGCGATGTTAAATCTGCCGGTGGGTTCGATTTAAATATAATTGCGATGGCCATCGCAGTGGCATTGTTTATTCAGGTAACTATTTCTACTACGCTAGGGGGGTTATTACCTATTTTAGCGCGGGCACTTAAGCTAGACCCCGCGGTATTAGTGAGCCCTGTATTGGCATCAATTGTTGATATATCGGGGATGTGGATTTACTTTACCGTAGTTAACTATTTTTTAGAAATTGGTTAAATCAAAAGTTTTAGGTTTATATGTTTTGCGCTAATCACTTAACACTCAGTAATTAGCGCAAAACTTAGTTTGAATTTATTCTTGCACATTTCCCCCTCTACCAATTACTTTTAACTAAAATTTCTTTAGGTTATTCATCTGCCATCAATTTGATCTATGCTGATATGGAGCAATACGGTTTAACGTCCTCTCAAATAAGGATAAATAATGGCTAATATACTTTACCCGGCACCTTTAAAAGTAGGTTCTAAAATTGCGGTGTGTTCGCTTTCAGAAGGGATCGCGGCTAAATATCATGCTCGTTTAGAGAGTGTAATAAACGGTTTAAAACAGCGTGGCTATGAAGTAATTGAGGGGGCGTTTTTACGGCGCAGCGAAGCAACAGCAGAATTAGCTACCAAAGCCCATGCAGAGCAGTTAATGGGCTTTTTAGTTGACGATAGTATTGATGCAATTATGCCTCCCTTTGGTGGCGAACTTGCGATGGAAATACTGCCGCAACTTGATTTTAATGCTATTAAACAGGCTAAACCCAAATGGCTTGTGGGGTTTTCAGATGTGAGTACTGTGGCCTGTGCACTCACTGCTAAATGCCAATGGGCAACGCTGCATTGTGCCAATTTAATGCAATTGCACCCAAACGAAAAAAGCCCGTATTGCTTACAAATATTTGAAACCCTAAGTTATGCAGCAAATAGTGAGTTTACACAGGCACCATCAACACATTATCAAAAAGTAGCCCCCGATTATGCACAGCACCCAGAAGCCTTATTTAATTATACCGAGACGACTCAGTGGCAATGCTTAAATTACTTTGATCAGCGTACTATCGAAATGTCGGGGCGTTTATTTGGAGGCTGCCTAGATACCGTGGGTTTATTACTCGATTCACCATTTTTAGACCTGCATGAATTTAAAAAGCACAGCGCGCCCGAAGGGCTAATTTTATACTTAGAAAATTCAGAGTTAACCCCCACTACTGTAGCGCGATTTTTACTGTCGTTAAAACTAGCCGGTATATTTGACGACATTAACGGCATAATTATCGGCCGCAGTGAAATTACACAAGGCAAAAACCCCGAATTTGACTATCGCCACGCATTAAATGTAGCGCTTGGGGGCTGTATGTTTCCGGTTATTATAGATGCAGATATAGGCCATATTGCACCTAACTTAAATTTAATTAACGGTGCTACTTGCACATTAATTGCCGATATAAACGAAGGCAGAGTAATAAAAGCATCATTAAATACGTCGCTCTCTTAATTGGCTTTGAATAACGTGCCGATACAGGGGTATAATAAGCTGGCTTTTATAATTCGTTATTTAAGTACATTCTCAGGGCGGGGCGAAATTCCCCACCGGCGGTATGTTTAATTACTATTTTAATTACATTTGTAGTGTTTAAATAAGCCCGCGAGCGCTTTGTTGTTTTATATAATATCAAAGGTCAGCAGATCTGGTGAGATGCCAGAGCCGACGGTTACAGTCCGGATGAAAGAGAATATGGCTTAAATATAGCGTTAATAGTGCGTGGCTTTTGGCTGTGTGCTATTTATGTTTTTTAATTTAAGTTATTGTTGGTACTTATACTTTAATGCTTTTAGAGTTTATTTTATCGATCCTTTCAGTGTCCTGAATCTATTTATTTTTAATCAGGAATATAATGATGATTCAGTCTCTACTTACTCAATTTGGCGAGCCGTTAACGCGCGTCGAAAATGCCATTACCGCACTACAGCAAGGCCAAGGCGTATTGGTTGTTGATGACGAAAACCGTGAAAACGAAGGTGACTTTGTATTTTCAGCCGAGCATTTAACCACCGCCCAAATGGCTGAGATGATCCGCGAAGGCAGCGGCATTGTGTGTTTATGCATGGGGGAGGAGCGCATAAAACAGCTCGATCTACCGCAAATGGTTACTCATAACACCAGTCAAAACAATACCGCTTACACCATAACCATTGAGGCCAAAGAGGGCGTAACTACTGGCGTTTCTGCAGCCGATAGAGTTACAACGATTAAAGCCGCCACAGCCGACAATGCTAAACCTGAGGATTTATCGCGCCCAGGGCATGTATTTGGCTTAAAAGCTAAAACGGGTGGAGTACTGGTACGCCGTGGTCATACCGAAGCATCTGTAGATTTAATGCAACTTGCGGGTTTAAAGCCGTTTGGCGTTATTTGCGAGCTAACTAACCCCGATGGCTCAATGGCGCGTTTACCTGAGGTGAGCGGTTATGCAAATAAGCATAATATGCCAGTGGTATCGATAGAGGATTTAGTGCAGTACATTCAAATTGCACAACAAAAAGTAAGTTAACTGCAATAAAAAACCCCTGTTTAATTAAATTAAACAGGGGTTTAAATTATTAAAAACGGGCGATAAACGCGATTATAAAACCTGAATTACTTGCTCAGCGTCTAAACGCGATTTAGGTAACTTAGCATTATAGTCCTCAGCGCTATCGTGATAGCCCAGCGCTAATGCGACATCACATACGTAACCATCTAATTCTTTCGCAAAAATTTCACCAAGTAACTGCGCATCTACGCCTTCCATTGGGGTAGAGTCAATGCCTAAACGAGCAGCTGCGTGCATGGTATTACCAAGTGCAATGTAAGTTTGCGCTTTAGTCCAAGTTGCATTATTGCCTTGCTCATCGGTATTCATATCTACAAACGCAAACGCGCCAAAAGCTTGTTCACGGTTTTCGCTTTGCGTGCGACCATTTTTAATATCTGTGTCTATAACGTGTGCGTAATCATCACGGGTATAGTTAGTTTTGTGAGCAAAAAGCACAATATGCGATGCTGTTTTTGCGTGCTTTTGATTAAACTGAAACATATTTGCAAAGCTGTCATGAAAACGTTGCTTAGCTTGATCAGACTCAATAACAATAAACTTCCACGGTTGTGAGTTAATTGATGAAGGCGATAAACGCATAGCTTCATAAATTACGTTAAGGTCGTGATCGCTAATACGTTTAGCTGCATCATAATGTTTGGCCGTGTGGCGTTTTTCTAAATCGCTAATAATAGGGTGAGTCATGGTTTTCTCCGGGTAAATTTAACTTTAAAACAATCATACTTAACAGATAAAAATTAACGATTGGTTAGAGTAATAAGTGCTTAGTGCGAATGGCAGCTAATATACGCTTTGCTTTGTGAAAAATAAACAGCATAATAATTGAAACATTATCAAATAAAAATAGATAATATGCAGATAGACGATCTTAAACTTATTTTAAAAGTTGCAGAATTTAGAAGCATTACTTTAGCCGCAGCAAAATGCGATATGCGCACCGCAACCGCGAGTGCTGCCATTAAACGTGTAGAGTTAGCCCTTGGCAGTGAGCTGTTTATAAGAACAACACGCCACTTACGCCTTTCGGCAGCGGGTGAGCGTTACATTCCTCAGTGTGAGCAAGCACTTGCAGTGCTAGAGCAAGCAAAACAAAACCTCAAAGGCGAACATGATGAAATTGAGGGAGAGCTGCGCGTTGCACTGTCATCAGATTTTGGGCGTAATTTAGTGATCCCCTGGATTGATGAGCTTATGGATAATTATCCTAAACTCAGTTTAAGAACGCATATAAGCGACAGTAACGTTGATTTTTATCGTGATTCGGTGGATATAGCGCTGCGTTATGGATCTCCGAGCGATACTAATATGTATGGTTTTAAAATTTGTAATGTACCACGGCTCCTTTGCGCCACTAAAGAATACTTAATAGCACATGGTAGCCCCAATCACCCAGACGAATTGAATCGTCATCAGGGCATGTTTTATCAACTACAAGACATTATAAATAACAGCTGGGAATTTACCGACGGGCAAAGTAAGTTTAAAGTTAAAATGCAAGGTAAGCGTGCCTCTAACGATGGCGATTTAGTTAGGCGCTGGTGCGTTGCAGGTAAGGGGCTGGCGGTTAAGTCAGCGCTCGATATAGCAGATGATTTACTGGCCGATAGGGTGGTTACGGTGATGCCAAATTATCAACATGTTAGCGGTGAGTTATGGCTTATTTGCCCAAGCAGGCAGTCGATTACTCCCGCGGTGCGTTTACTGCGCGATGTGTGCCGTGAAAAATGCCGCACAATTTTAAAACAGTTAATTGCCAAAGGTATTATTGATAAAAGTGTATTGGACTAGCCATTTATTTACGCTTGATAATTTTAAGTGTAGGGTATAAATATAAGGCTTTAGCTTAAGGTGGTAAATATTAAGTCGGGCAGTTAAATTTAAATAAAGGACTTTTAATAAGGTGTGCTTATGGATTATTTAGTTGCAACCGTATTTTTTGCTGTATCAGCTTCGGTCACTCCTGGGCCAAATAACATCATGCTTATGACCTCAGGGGTAAATTTTGGCGTGCGAAAAAGCCTACCTTTACTTACGGGGATCTGTATTGGTTTTGCCTTAATGATACTACTGATAGGCTTAGGCTTTGGGCAATTATTTGCGTTGTTCCCTAATTTGCATTTAATTATTAAGTGCTTAGGAACACTGTACTTGCTGTATTTAGCATGGCTTATTGCTAAATCTGGCAGTGTAAACTCAACAAACAGTCAAACCAAGCCGCTTACTTTTATAAAAGGAGCACTATTTCAGTGGGTAAATGGTAAAGCATGGGTTGTAGCCACTGGTGCTATTGCGGCGTTTACAACCGTTGGCGCAGGTTATTACGGGCAAAGTTTTACATTAGCGCTGACGTTTTTGTTGGTTGCTTTTCCGTGTGCAGGAGTATGGTTGTTTTTTGGTACATTATTAAAGCAAGTATTAAAGTCTGAACGTTATAGACGCTACTTTAATTATACTATGTCGGCGTTACTGGTTTTATCGGTAGCACCTGTGGTGAAAGAAATTACGCTGCAGGTATTCTCCCAAGGCGTTTAAACAAAACACCCTGAGAGCAAATTTAATCAATAAGAAGTCAATGGGCCTAGGCTCGACCATTTTTAAAAGTCGGGCGCTACTTCAAACTCTAACTGCTGATGATTAATCGGGTGGCAAAACGATAAGTACTCGGCATGTAAATGTAATCTATTGGCTTTTTCACCGTAGTGATCATCACCAACTATGGGCATATTTAAGCCTAACTTATGCGCGCAATGTACTCTTAGCTGGTGCGTACGCCCCGTTTTAGGGTAAAGGTGCAAGCGGGTAATATTCTCTTTTCGCTCTAACACCTGCCAAGTAGTAAGGGATGCTTTACCGTGTTGATAACACACTAATTGGCGCGGTTTGTCATCAAAATCTAAGCGCAGAGGTAAATCAATTGTGCCACTATTTTCAACTACATTTCCGGCAACTAAAGCAACGTAACGTTTTTCTATGGTACGCTCTATAAACTGTTTTTGCAGGGCTTTATGCGCTCTTTTATTGAGTGCAATAATTAATAACCCTGATGTTGACATATCTAAGCGATGCACAATGAGCGGGCCGGTAGCATGTGGAAATTGTGTTTTAATGCGCAAATAAACCGAGTCTTCAATATTAACCCCAGGAACGGACAAAAATTCAGCTGGTTTATTGATCACTAATATGTCCTGATCTTGGTAAATAATAGTTAAATCTTTACCAATAGCAGGGTTGATCAATAATGGATTTTCTTCTACATGTAAGCCTTTGAGCATATGCCCTAAAATGGGTTGGCATTTACTATAACAAGACGGGTAGTAATGTTTATGATGCCTAATAGCTGATTTAGGCGCAGCGCCCCACCAAAATTCTGCCAAAGCTAAAGGTTTTAAATTATGTTGATACGCATATTGCAATAACTTAGGCGCGGCGCAATCTCCTGCACCTGCTGGTGGCGTATGCTCAGGCAAGGGTGCAAAAATAGCGTTTAGATCTTTAGTTTCTTTATTAGCATTTAAAAATTGGTATTGCGCAAACAGCTTTTTTTGTAAGCTTTTAGAAAGTGTTTTACGACGTTTTTTTAAGTGTGCAATTTCATCAGTAATATTATTTAGAGCTTGCTGCAGGGTGTCGAGTTTACTTTGCCATTGCTGCTTTAGTGCTTGCAGTTGCTTTTTTTCGACAATACTTTGCCCAGCTAACTGAATTTTTAGCTGCTCAAAGTCAGTTGGGGATAACTGAGTGCTTGCATCAGTGCGTTGTTGTTTACGCATTCGGCGGCTAACTTGCATTAACGCTTGCTGCGCTTCTAACTGCTGCTGATAAGTGGCATTGGCTTGGTTAAATGCGTTATTAAGAGTGCTAAATTGCTCACTATTTTCTAGCTGCTCAATTTGGGCGTTAATATTATTAATAATGCTGCTTTGTGCTAAATACTCAGCATCGTGTAGCTGCATATCGGCCACGGCAGGTACAAAGTTAATTTTACTGCTTACGCCCTCAAGTTGCCCCGAGTAAGCGGCTAAATAACCAAGCTGTTGCTGATTATTTTGCACCACGAGTACGCCAAACATTTTACCCGACTCTTCATTATTAGCTGGGTTTGCCAAGTACTCTAACTGTGTTTCGAGCTGTTGTTGCAACTGCTCGGTTGCTGCTACAGCAATTGCTTTAGGCTCATAGTAAAAAGGAAAAGTAAATTTATCTGGTAGCGCCATGTGATTTACAGGCGCTGAAAATGGCGTAAAGCAAGTAGCAATATTTGGCATGGGCAATATAATAATGAAGTTTTTAACAAGATAATTAGCCAATATAATAACATAGTCGCTGCTATGTCACTAAGTGTGTTGTGTTATTAGTATGTGCCTTAATTGTTTGATGTAACGGGTTGCTGCAAAGTTTTAATTAAATGAGTAGCGCCATTATTTATCGTAATTCGTGTTAAAATATTAGCCCGTTAAAAAATCAATGTTTTAGTGAGCTAGGCTGGACTTTAATTTTACAAAACGCTAAGCGTTAATATCGTGTGTGTAGCATCAACTAGATTACTAATAAGCAAATGCATTTAAACAGAGGTTATTATGAAAACACAGCCTATGGCGTGTCGGTTAGGCTGTGGGGCATGTTGTATTGCGCCAAGTATTAGCTCGCCCATTCCAGGAATGCCAAACGGTAAAAAGGCCGGAGAGCGTTGTATTCAGCTAGATGAGCGTAATTTATGTAAGTTATTTGGCGACGCCAGTCGGCCAAAAGTATGCAGCGATTTTAGCGCCACATTAGATGTATGCGGTACAACTAATGCGCAGGCTTTAGCGCTTATTACTGAGCTTGAGGAGTTGACCTGAGCAAGCCTATCATCTACAACCACCTGGTAAATAATAAGCTTGCTTATGAAGTGGGCTACCAGCTATACGTTGCGCTTAGCGTATATTGCTCGCCACGTCCAGGAGTGCCCGGGATCTCTTGAAACGATTCATTCCACAGGTTATCTGCGGCCAATGTAATAAATAAGTTTTTAATCTGCGGCGGCATTATTTTTAAGGTTAAATGAGTAAATAACGCATCATCATCGCCACTGCGCAGCGTATTTTCATGTTGTTTGCGCCACTCGTTATCTATACGAAACTCTAAAATATCTGTTGGGTTCCAAATAGCCGCAAGGGTTAGCCTATGGTCTGGGTAGTTTAATGCGTAAAAGCTGGCATCTATATCGGCTGCGCCATAATTCTCTGATTTTTTTAAAAAGCTATAACTGGCAATAATTTCTGCGTTATCAAAATGCTTAGTTGCAAGAAACTCAACCCCCGAGGTATTAATATCTACCGGATTGGCAAAGCGGGCAGAAGTGGCATCAAAACTATAAGTCCAATCGGTTAAGTTATCATCTTGGCGATAAAAAACAGCAGAGTTAAAGCGCCAACTTTGTCGTTCTAATAATAAGCCCAGCTCGAGGTTTTTAGTACTTTCGCGCTCAAGGTTATAGTTACTTCTAAACAAACCGCCAGTGTCACTGCCGCCAATTGCGGTATAGCCTGCTACTTGGCTTGCCTGTGCATACGATAAATAAACAGTGCGCTCAGTGCCGTCGCTATTTTGTGTATTTAAAGTTATATCACCAATAAGTGAAATTTCAGAATCGTCACGATTGGTATCGTCAAAAGCCGCACCAAGGCGAATAGTAAGGTGTTGATCGCTCTCAAGTGCCATTTGGTACTCTGGCAGCACACTTACTTTATAATAATTACGTGAGGTAAAATTATTTTCAAGCGTGGTCGATTCAATCGAATCGTTAATAAATTGCGCAGAATAATTGAGAGCAAAAGACGTGCTGTACGCATGGCGCCCTGAAAGTGCTAGTGATTTAACGTCGGTTTGATGAAACGCTTCGAACGACATTGGGTTTTCACGAGAATACACATAGTGATCCTCGTGTTTACGATAATATGTAGATACTTCAAACGAGCTCTCGGCGCTATAGTTTTGCTTATGGTTGAGCATAAATAGCTGAGTTTTAAGATCTTCAGTTTCGTTAACCCCAAAAGGAGTATACAAATTTGGCCAACCAAAAAACTTTTCTTGAGAGCCAAAAAACAGATCGGTTTGTGAGTCTGGCCCCACTAATTGAACACGGCTTGAGGCGCGGGTAAAGTCATGATCGCCATAATCAATAGAGCCATCACTTTGTGAGTGAGAAAACTCGCCTTCCACACCCAGCTGCCAATCGGTAATACCATCTAATGGTATATTCACGCCCGCATGCAGGCTTTGTAAATTAAAATCATTGCTACCAACCCCAAGTGATACGCTACCACCTGTACTAATTGGCTTCCAAGCAAACGATACTGTACCAACTGAACTGTTAACGCCATAAAGTGCATTATCTGCTGCGGTGAATATAGCTGGGCCGCGTAGCATTTGCGGCGCTATAGGAATTTCGGCAAAGTAATGTCCCGACTGCGGATCGAACAAAGTGGCGCTGCCAACCCTAAAACCAGTATTTTCGAAAATACCACCACGAATGGTTACATCTGCTTGTGCTTCGGCCATATTACGCGATTGCACATCAACACGCGGATCATACTCTAAATTAGAAACCGGTGAGTCGAAAGTGCCCACGGGTTCTTTATTTGCCGTAGGGGAGGCTTCAACCGTTATTTGCTCTATTGCAGTGGCATTTTTAGTTTCCACTTCAGCGTAGGCAAAGCTAGTAACACTGCATAGCAATGTAGGTAATAATACGGGTAATATAAGGCGCGGGGCACGATTCATGTTTTTCTCATTTTTGTATATGTAATTGTGCTAACAATTAAATCCGAAACACGCCTGTTAAGGCGTGATAAAGTAGTCAAATAATTGTAATTTGGCTTGGTATTGTATATTAATCTTAAAAAATTGCATTTGATAATCATTCGTAAAGTAGGGTAATTGATTTTATGAGCACAGTACAAACAAACGAAAATTCGCATCTAGAAAGTATTTACTTTGCCGGAGGCTGCCTTTGGGGGGTACAAGAGTTTATTAAGTACTTACCCGGCGTTGTTACCACTGAGGCTGGGCGAGCTAATGGCACAAATAATAATACACAAGGTGAATACGACGGTTATGCCGAGTGCGTGAAAGTAACCTTTGATATAACAGCCGTGACACTCTATAAACTGATTGAATACTTTTTTGAGATTATTGACCCTTACAGCGTTAATAAGCAGGGTAACGATGTTGGTTTAAAATACCGTAGTGCTATTTATAGTAAACAGCAATGTCACTTAACAATTGCAAACGACTATATAAATCAACGCGCTGATGCAGATAAAATAGTGGTACAAGTTCAGTTGCTAACCAATTATGTTCCCAGCGATGCAGAGCACCAAGACCGGTTAACTAATTTTCCCGATGACTATTGTCATATCCCACCTGAGTTATTACATAAATATAAATCGAAATAAAGTTAAAGTCTGCTATATCAATTATGCTAAGAGCAACTGTTTCTCTCATCAGTAAGCTCTGTGGCTACAACAAAAGATTTAATAAAAAACATTCAGCCACAAAAAAGCTCACAAATTGTGAGCTTTTTATGTGCTTTAAAACCTGCCGCTACTTTTGTGGCGGGAAGTTATTTAAAATTTTAGCGACTGTTTTTCTAACCGACAGTTCACGTTGCTCAGGAGATTGGTTTTTCTTTAATCGACCATCTTCAGCGCCGCGCCATACTAACTGGTTTGATTCACGGTCAATAATATCAATAACTAAAGTACCTACTTCGTATTCACGAGCAGATATATCGTTTTGATACCCTAAACCCCACGAGCTCCAACGAGCGCCGTAGCCAATATTAAAAGAACTTACGTCTAGCTCTTTATCTACCGATGCATGGTAGTTTACCAGCACGTCTGCTTGAGCAGGATCGGCTAAGCTCATGCCCATTTTTTGATTAAGCTCACTGCTTATTGCGCTGCGTACACGTTTTTCCATTAACGCATTAATTTGATAATTATTGGTGTCTTTTGTTAAATCTGCATTTTCTACCCACGCAAACGTTTTATAGTTAGCAAAGTTTGCTGACTTGTCGTAATCCCAATCTGCGGTTTGCGTACAAGCAGTTAAAAACGCAAGTGCGGCTACAATAAAAATATTTTTCATACAGTTTACTCCTAATCTTTTTTATAAAATAACACACATTGTTAGGCAGTGTGATATTTAAGCGCTTAACAACAGTTTAGCTGCTATAGCTGAACCATTGATTAATTACTTAATGTTCAACTTCTATCCAGTCTTTTTCGTCTACCCAGTTTTGTGCACCGTCTTTAACTGAGCGAATTGGCACAATATAATCGCAGCTTGTTTGTGGTTTAACTGAGGCAAATATAGGGACGAAGCCAAAGCTAAGTGCGGTTTCAATAATTGCCTTTTGATTTTGCGGATCAATGTCGGCGGCTTCATCTATGTATATAGGTATACGGTATAAATTTTGTTCTTGTGAGCTTAACAAATAGCGAATAAACAACATACCACATAATAACTTAATAGTTATGCGCGTACCGTTTGAACCCGCCGAGTCTATTTTGTCAAAGTGTTCGGTATCGCCTGCGCGATTGACTACTTCAAAACGAATATCAAATAAATCGGTGAGGGTAAGGCCAGCTTTGTCGGAGGCGAGCTTAATTAAATGATCTTTCGCCTCGTTTACTGCGCTTTCGCTATACGGTTCTTGGCTGAGTAAATCCAGCGTGTCCCCTTGCTCAAACTGATGCGAGGTACTAATTATAGTATCTATACTATCAACTAACATTTTGCGCGGTATTACATTAATTTTAAATGCTTGCAGGTTCGAAATACGATGCTGGCTAATGCCTTTATTAAAGCTGTTCATTTCGCGGCGCAGGCGGTCTAAATCTTCGCGTAGGCCTTTAATGGTTGCGGCTACTTCTGTTAGGGCCACACGGCCTTGACGCTCAACGGCATCGCGTTCGTTATCAATGTTATGAAACGCACTAATGAGTTTTTGATACTTACTAAACTCATCGTTTTCGTTATCAAACTTGGTAATACCGGCATTATAAATATGCAAATAGGTATTGCGTACGTTTATCTCAAAGTTACGCAGCTCTTGGCAGTCTTTATTAAAGTGGTGCACTAGGTCGCTTAAATTATCAAAGTCTATTGTTACCTCTATCATGTAAGGGGTAACTTTGCCGCTGTATAAATCAAGCGTGTGATCAATTCGTTCGCTTTTCACTTGGCGCAGACGATCTGATTGGCGATTAATTTGCGCCTGTTTTGATTTAATAATTGAGCGTCTGTCGCTAATTGAGCCGCTATTTTTTTGAATGTCTTGTAGGTAGTCGTCAACCTGATCGCGCTCAGCTAACAACTGCTCTTTTAGCATGGTTTGTGCTTCAGCCGATTGCAGCATAGTGTCAAACTGCTCTAAACGTTTAAGGGCGGCCTCTGCGCTCATTAGTTCATTGTACAAGGTGTCTTTTTCTTTTTGCTTATCGGCCACATTTGCAGCTACATCGCGCTGTTGCTTAAACTCTTTTAAAGCATGCTCAAGGGCACTTAATTGAGCGGTTAGCTGCTCTTTATTTTCGCCGCTTTGCATTTGTACAGGGGAGAGCTTTTTAAGCTTAATACTCGCGCCAGGTAAGCTAAGCACGCCGCCTTTTACGTTTTCGCTTAAGTGCGATAAAAACGCACTAAATGCGTTTTCGTCATCAATGCTTATGTCGCCATTGCTGGTGGTTGCAAACGAGAGCATGTCGGGGTTTAAAATGCGCGAAATTTCTTCCACTTCTTTTAACGACAGCTCTTCGCGCATGCGGGTAAATAAATTAAACTCCAAGTTTTTAAGTTGTAGCTTTAAGCTCTTAATCTGTTTTTGGGTTTCGCTAATACGGTAGTCAAGTGTATGCAGGCTTTGCCCTTGTGCGCTGGTAATAGAGTGTGAAAGCGACTCGTAGTCTTGCTTTAACTGGGTAAGGCTCGTTTTAAGCGTGGCTTTGTTAACCAGTTCAAATTCGTTTTTAAGTGCGTTAAAATCTAAAAACCATTGCTCTATTTGCGTTTGCCTGCGCTCTATATCGCGCGACTGTTGTACGTACAAACTTTGCTTTTGTTCAAACTCGTGTTTTTCGTGTTCTATGTTTTCAAGTGCTATTGCTAGCTCTTCTAGTTGCGACTCTTGGTAGTTGTCAAAATCAATCAGTGCTTGGTCAATTTTTGGCGCATAAGCCGCTAATTTACCTTTTAGAACGGTTTGGTTCTCTAGCATCGACTCAAGCGCCGCTATGGGCTCTTGCATCGATTCAAGGGCGTGCAATTCACGTTTACTGCGGTTTACTTTATCGAACGAGCGACGCCACACTTCATAAAAGTCGACCTTAGAGTTAGACATGTGGCGCTCAAATACACGTAGCATAAAGCGTTTTACATCGGCGGCACCGAGTTTATGTAAGTTAAGAATACGGCGAAATATTTCTTTATAAATAGTCGAATCTTGAACGTTATTAAGCGGGATCATTTTTAAGTTGATCTCGTCGTCAAACGGGGTTGCGCCGCCGGTGAGTAGGGCGTTTAGTTCTTGCGCTTTTAGCTCTATGGGGTTGTAACCAAGCTGTTTTAAATGGCTGAACAGCTTAGTGTATTTAATAATGGTTTTACCTTGGGTGTACTGCTCTAAATCAAGCTTGCCTTGGTAGCAAAAATATTGATGCGCATAACCGGCAATTTTCCCCAAACCCGCTACACCAATCACTACTGAGCCATGGGGCAAATTTGCTTCAAGCAAAATGTAGGATTGATCTGACGAAAAATAAAACTTTCGGGTTTCGTCTAAATCGTGGCCATCCCATTCGGTTAGGCGTAAATCGTTAATAAGCGGAAACTGCAGGGCATTTATTACTGAGCTTTTACCCGTATTGTTGGGCGCGCAAATAGAGCTGCTTTTATCCAGCGGGATCACACACTTTGCGTAACCTGCGGTATTGAGTAGGGCGAGTTTACTTAGTCCGTATAAATTTTTCATTCCTCGTCCTCTGTTAGGTAGGTTTCTTCGTTTACTTCCATTAAGGCATCTATATAGCGATGGATAGGGGCTTGTAGCATAAAGCCTGCTTCTACTTCGCGTGCCAAACCTAAGCGTACCATGCGCAGGTACACGTCTTTGCGCAGATCTGAACCCGAAAATATCTCTAGTTGATCAAACAAGTGTTTGTTAATTTGCACTAAGGTTTGCATTAACTCTAAATCGTTTACTTCGTCGAACAAGGCGCGCATTGGGTCTTTGCCGGTGTTGGCGTAGTGCTCAATTAAAATATAAATAGTGAGCGCAATAGCACGGGATATTTTGCCCATATTGGGTGTACTTTCGTCGCTGCTAAAGTAATAAAAGCCACGGCTGTCGTGTTTTAGCTCATTACCTAGGGCGCTAAATAGCGCGCTGTACGCGTCTATGTTTTGATCCAGCTCTTGCCACATTAGGTTGTCTTGTTCGCAAATATGATAACCCGCCACTAATTTTTTATTAATTGCTTGTAAGTGGGTAAGCTCGTTTAAGTTTATTTGTGTCATGGTGATTACTCATCTGCCTTACTAGGTGTTTGCGGCTGTGAATTATAGGGATAAAGAGAAAAATACTGACCGGCAATTTTAAAGCGCGCTTTTTCATCGCTTTGGCTTTTTTCAAGCTCGTTGTCACTTACTAATTTTTGATACAAAAACAGCATTTCTTCGGCATCTAAATCGGGGTAACTTTCGTCTAAAAATTGCAGCAATGGTTGCGGCTTTTTACGTTTTGTATTGAAGCGTTTTGCAAAGCTGCTTTTAACATCGTTGTAATCGGGAATATTAGGCGTTTGAAAAGGCGGTACATCTTGCTGATCAGGCAATTGATATTCTTGATGCTCAAACTCAACCAAACTTGCCATATAGGCAACTATATGGCGTTGTTGCCCCAGCGAGTAACGCTGTGCGTCGCTCACAAAATGCGGTTGCACCGCAGTTAGCATGTTGTCTACGCCATTTTTACGCACTAACCCAAGCACTCTTGCAGCTTGGCGGGTAATTAAGTTATTACGGCGTAGTTCTTCACGCAGTGGCATAAGCATGTCGGCACTTTTACGCAGGCTTTCGCGGCCGATTAAATGCATTTCGAGAATACGGGTACGTAATTGCTCTAGCATGCGTTTGTCGGTATATGCTTTACCCGATTGCTCAATACGCTCTATTTGCGTACTAATTTGCTGCTCTATAAGATTAAAGCAGGCATGAAAATCGCCTCGAATATCAACCATTTCTAGCATTGGCTCTATGTATTCGTCAAACGCTTCTATTACCGCTTTATAACGCTTTTGCAGCGATTGCACCGCGTTATTAGATTTAGCTTGCTCAACAATATTTAAAATGGCGTTTTCGTTGTGTGCGTACAGTTTCATTATTTTGCGCACCCGATCATCCATAATACGGCTAAAACGGCGTAAGTCGTCAAAGTCTTCCACTTCGCCCGCGTTAGCTAAGCGATCGCCAAGGCGGGCTAAATCCTCTACTAATACGCTAATTTCTTGTGCTAAACCTAAATGTTCTTCTTGCAGTAAAAATGTAGCAAAGTCGGCAATGGCACGGTTTATTTCAAGCTGCGAAGATTTCGCTAAAGGAATTATAATATCTTGATTTAACAAGCGATTAGTTTCTTTATAAATACGCTCGTTATGCCATGTAGGTTGTTTTTGTTTAATGGCATTTTGCAAATCTTTAATACTAAAGTCTGCCATTTTAAAACGTTTAAATAATAGCTCTAGCACCCCCCAATGTTCGCTAAGGGTATTTAATAGCTTTTTAGCTGGGATCATAAGGCGTTTATACATCCTAGTATGTTGTTAAATAAGTAGCTAAATAAGCTAGTTATTCGTAATTTTAATAGCGCTGATAGCTATATGGTATTCGTTTTTACAACGATTTAATAATAGTTTTTACCAGGTCATAGTGATAACATCCGCACCGAAAATAGGCACACGAAATGTGCGGCTCTATTTTCTTCATAGGTTCAATTTTTACATTATTCCAAAGGTTGTTCAATTATCATGGTTTCCTCTATTATCCTGACTTTAATAGCGATTGCATTTTTGCTGATCGTTATTGAGGATATAATCCACGTAAACAAAGCTAAAACGACACTTTTTTTTGGTACGCTCTGCTGGATTATCTCTTTTATCTTCCCTATTAATGGGCAAAGCCCTGATACGATTCAATCACTCCTTAATCATAATATTTTAGAAATTGCCTCCTTATGGTTGTTTTTAATGGCGGCAATGACCTTTGTTGCCTATTTAAACTCAAAAGGGTTTATCGAAAATATTGTTAACCGGATTATGCCAAAACGAATTAGCGAACGTAAGTTAATGTTTTTGGTTGGTGTTTTTGCATTTATATTCTCTTCTATTTCCGATAACGTAACCGCTACGCTTATATCTTTAGCGGTGGTTTTATCATTAAAACTTGAAGCCAAAAAGCTAATTAGATACGCCACGCTGATTATCTTTGCGGTTAACTCCGGTGGTGTGTCGTTAATTACCGGCGATGTAACCACGTTAATGATATTTTTAGATGGCAAAGTAACTATTAGCAATTTGTTATTGTTAATTGGGCCAGCATTTGTAAGTGTGATGCTGTTAGCCGCACTGTTGTCAATTGGCTTAAATGGCCAGCTCGACTTTACTAAAACGAAGCAAAAACGCATTGAAAAAACCGATATTACAATTGCAGTTATCTTCTTATCTACGGTTATTGCTACCTTAACACTGAGTGTTTTATACAGTGTACCGCCATTGCTTACCTTTTTGTTTGGTTTGTCTATGATGTTTTTAGTAGCGCAATTTTTAATGCGCAAAAAAGACATAAACAAAGACATGATAGATTTCATTCGTGAAATAGAATACGACACCTTGTTGTTTTTTGTAGGTGTATTATTACTGGTAGGAGCGCTAAAAGAAGTTGGTATGTTAAGCCACTTTAGCGACCTGTACACAATAATGGCACCTGAATACGCAAACTATTTAATGGGTATATTGTCGGCAGGCGTTGATAACGTACCACTTACAGCCGCGTTATTAAAAGCAGATATAGTAATGACACAACAGCATTGGCTGTCGTTTACTTATGCCACAGGCGTAGGGGGCTCTATGTTAATTATAGGCTCAGCGGCGGGTATTATTGCCATGAGTAAAGTTAAAGAACTGACCTTTATGAACTACTTACGTTTGTCGTTTTATTTATTAATTTGTTACACCGTAGGCTATACCGGCTCATATTTAATGGCTGGTTTTGTTTAATATTAGTTATTAAAGTGCTTGACAGCTAGATGTCTAAACGATAACTTTCAAAGCCCCAGTAAAGTATTGAGCTTTTCAATATATTGCTGGGGTTTTGTTTTATTAGTGATTGCGAAAATAGCCATTAATACAACATTCAGAAGAGGTGCGATACTTAGGTATTTAATGTGAGGTGACGAACGCCGTTGAGCATTAAAGAGGGAAGTACTCGCCGAGAAAAATAACACGTCGTCGTCGTTGTTTTTCGGTTTATGGGGCTGAATCCTCAAAACTGTCACCAATATAGGTGGAGAGCTTCTGGCAGTGAATTTTCTTACCTTATATTTGCTGCCAAGTTCTTCTTGTTTTATTACGGTTTGGATGCCGTGAAAGGAGACGAAATGACAACCCAATCAGTGCCACATGTAGTATTAGGCAACAAATCAAATTATACCGTTGCTAAATTTGGCGGCACCAGCGTAGCTAACTTTGCAGCTATGGATCACAGTAGTAAAATAATAGTAGCAGATAAAAGCGTGCGTATTGTTGCACTAAGCGCCAGCGCAGGAGTCACTAATCATTTAGTTGAGCTGTGCAATAGCAGCCTTAGCGAAGATGAGCGCCAAGCGCATATTAACGGTGTGCTAGCGATTCAGCAGGCTATTTTAGCTGAATTGAGTTTAGATACCGATTTAGAGCAGGGCTTTGCCCAGACGTTAGCGGCATTTGAAAAACTAGCCAGCCAAACGTTACAAACAAAAGCGCTACATGACGAGCTATTAAGTTTTGGCGAGCGATTATCAACTTATTTATTTACCCAAGTGCTGCGCTCAAAAGGTTTAAATGCAATACGCTTTGACGTGCGTCAAGTGCTTAAAACCGACAGTCAATTTGGCAAAGCAACCCCTAATGTTGCAGCTACTGCACAAGCGGCAAGCGCATTACTTGTTCCGCTGTTAGACGATCAAGTAATTGTTACACAGGGCTTTATTGGCAGCGACGAACACGGCCAAACGACCACTTTAGGGCGCGGTGGATCAGACTACAGCGCGGCATTACTGGCCGAGGCTATTCATGCTAAAAGTGTACATATTTGGACTGATGTAGTGGGTATTTTTAGTACCGACCCGCGTTTATGTGTAAAAGCC
Source organism: Pseudoalteromonas nigrifaciens (assembly GCF_002221505.1). Classification (NCBI taxonomy): domain Bacteria; kingdom Pseudomonadati; phylum Pseudomonadota; class Gammaproteobacteria; order Alteromonadales; family Pseudoalteromonadaceae; genus Pseudoalteromonas; species Pseudoalteromonas nigrifaciens. The sequence goes on from NZ_CP011036.1 coordinate 1,446,090, forward strand.
ACGCCAATTGCACGCCTCAGCTTTGACGAAGCCGCCGAAATGGCTACCTTTGGTGCAAAAGTATTGCATCCGGCAACTATTTTACCCGCCAGCCGCAGCCATATTAATGTGTTTGTAGGGTCGAGCCGTGAACCTGAGCGTGGTGGTACTTGGATTGAGCGTGAAAAGTCGCAACTGCCAGGAATCCGCGCAGTAACACAACGCAAAAACCAAATATTACTTACTCTTAAAAGCCCAGAAATGCTATTAGCTAGTGGCTTTTTAGCACGAGTGTTTACTATTTTAAGTGAGTTTAATATTTCGGTAGATTTAGTGACCACCTCTGAAATTAGCGTAGCAATAACGCTTGATAACGCGCCTAATGCATCGCGCCCAGAGCTTGATCAGGGGTGTTTAGATAAACTTGCTGAGTTTTGCCATGTATCGGTAGAAAATAACTTAACTTTAGTGGCGCTTATTGGCTCAGAAATACAGTTACGCCAGCATGAAATGAACTTAATGCAGGTATTAAGTGACTTTAATATACGGCTAATTTGCCACGGTGCAAGTAAGCATAACTTGTGCTTTTTGGTCGAGCAAGGCGAATCCGACAACGTAGTGCAAGCTATTCATAGCCGACTATTAGAGAGCGATTGCGCGGCCTAATACAGCTAAATTAATAAGAGAGCACTGCCAGTCAGTGCTTTTTTCACTCACTACACTTATATCAAACTTACCCACCACAGCACTGCTGGCATTAAGCTGTGAGCAAGTTAACTCAGTAAACACATTAGGGCTTAGCAACTTGGCAATAGGGCGGCTAGTGGCTTTAGCGAGCGCTTCTTTTAAGGTCCAAATTCTAAAAAAGTGTTTAGCTTGATCCTCTGCATTGGCAGGCTTGGTGATCAGCGCAATTTCATCGGTATGATAAAAATGCTTTGCGAGCTTTTCAAATGGGCGCTTTGTGCTTATTTTTTCAATATCGAAACCAAACTGGGCTTTTGTAGGGTTAAGTGCAGCGCCAACAAAACCATTAGAATGCGATATACAGGTATTAATAACGGTGTGGCTGTTATTAATGTGTAGCGCTAATTTACTTGTTTGTAGGTTAAACTCTGAACTTATATTACACGGCTTAATGCCCGCCATATTAGGGTGCGAGGTTATAACTAAATACTTAAGTAATAATCGCGTGGCTAAATATTCTTGCTTGGCCGATACACTTTTACGGCGGTTTATTATTTGCAGCTCAAAAGGGCTTAAATAATCAGGCAAATTATATTGGCTTATATCGAGCGTTTTAGCGTCAAACAATAAAATAGGGCTTTTATTGTTACTAAAAGGCTGATTAATTTGCAGGGTGTTTTTAAAGTAAAGTGAACTCATAAACGCTCAAAATAATAATAAATTTAATACCGATTACCTGCTTGTATGCATAAGCTGAACATATAGTGAGCGGTTGTTAGTTGTTGTGCGCGCTAGGTACATTTTTATTACTAAGGCGCGATGAAATATGGTTTAATTCACAACAGCTAAAATAATAACAGATTTGTAGGTGTATGACACAAGTGCGTGATGGTTTTCAAAGTCGACTTGGTTTTGTATTGGCCGCCGCTGGCGCAGCGGTAGGTTTAGGTAATATATGGGGTTTTCCTACGCAGGCTGCTAATCATGGTGGCGGTGCTTTTTTACTGGTTTACTTTATTGTTATATTTTTACTTGCTTTGCCGGCTTTATATACCGAGCTGTATTTAGGGTATTACGCCCAAGCTAATCCGGTAAAAGCACTTAGGCAAGCATGGCAAAATAAAGCCCCTAAAGTAGGCGCGGCTGCAGGTTATATTGGCCTTGGCGGCGCTATTGTAATGCTTAGCTTTTATTCAATAGTGGCGGGGTGGATGCTGTCGTATGCTATTGAACCCGTAACTACATTTTTAGGCTTTAGCGGCGCTAGCGAATTTTTACACAGCGACTCTGCGCTGCGTAATTTTGTGTTTACCCCACTTATGCTTATTTTAACCGCGAGTATTATTTTAAAAGGGGTTAAATCGGGTATTGAAACCTGGTCACGGCGTTTAATGCCGGTGCTACTAGTATTGCTAATTGGTTTAATTATTTATATTGCAACGCTAGATGGTGCAAGTGATGGCTTTGCAGCGTATTTAATACCTGATTTTAGCCAAATACTCGACCCTAACTTAATTATTGCAGCTATGGGGCAAGCCTTTTTCTCCTTATCGCTAGGTGTGGGCTGTATGATGATTTACGGCTCGTATTTAAAACCCGGTGCTAACTTACCAAAACTGACTGCCAGCGTAGCACTACTCGATACCAGTGTGGCCTTTTTAGCTGGTTTACTTATTGTGCCTGCTATTTATGTGGCGCAGCACAACGGCGTAGAAGTATTTAGTAACGGTAAATTAATTGGCGAAGGGCAGCTTATTTTTGCCATTTTACCAGCGTTATTCAGCACCATGGGCGATATTGGCTTATTGGTTGGTTTATTGTTTTTTGTATTAATGTCGATAGCCTCGGTTACTTCTACTATATCAACCACCGAAATTCCGGTGGCGTTTTTAGTCGAAAACCACGGCGTTGATCGCACTAAAGCTACGTGGCTGGTTAGTGGCGTAGTGCTAGTGTTTGCCAGCTTAATAATACTTAATTTTGATTGGTTATTTGGCTTGGTTATTATGGTATTTACCCAGTACCAATTACCGTTAATGGGGCTGTTTTACTTTGTTACAGTGGGCTGGTTATGGCAGCGCGGTAACAAATTACACCAAGCAACTAGCGGCGCGCATTACTGGTTTGCTCAGTACATACGTTTTGTTTGCCCAATATTAATGACCTTGGTATTTGCCAATGTGGCATTTAGTAGTTAAGCATTACTGCACGTTATAAATAAAACGGGAGCTTTTGCTCTCGTTTTGCTTTGTTATCTAGCTGTTAGCAATAACTGATTTTCAATTGCCTGCTTTAATGTTTCTGGCTTGGTGCGCGGCGCATAACGAGAAACAAGTTGGCCTTGCGAATTAATTAAAAATTTAGTGAAGTTCCACTTTATTACTCGTCCTTGCGAAATACCTCTGGTGTGCAGTTTTAAGTAATTAAACAAGGGGTGAGCTTCTGGGCCGTTTACCATTACTTTAGCAAATATTTCAAATGTAGTATTAAATTGCGCTTGATAAAAGCTGTTAATGGCTAAATTATCAAGCGGCTCCTTTTGGCCAAATTGATTGCACGGAAACGCTAAAATGGTAAATCCACTGTTTTTATACTGCTGATACAGTTTTTCTAAAGCGGTTAACTGCGCCGAAAAATGACATTCACTGGCAATATTTACAATAAGTAGCGTTTTGCCTTTTAACTGCTTAAAAGAAAAAAGCGCCTTGTTACAGCATTCTGCATTAAATTGATAAATACTATCCATAGATCACCTACTTAAATTCCTATTAAATAAACTTTATAAAGACTTCATTCGCTTTTTTATCAACCGATTGACATAATCAGGCATGGTTTTTAAGTTATCAGTTTAATAGGTCATTTTTATGTCAATGAAAGTAGCATTTATAGGTTTAGGCGTAATGGGTTACCCAATGGCGGGGCATTTAGCAAAAGCAGGGCACAGTGTGTGCGTTTATAACCGTACTCAAGCTAAAGCTCAAAAGTGGGCTAACGAATTTAGCGGCAGCTTTGCAGCTACTCCACGCGAAGCTGTAAACGATGCCGACATTGTATTTATGTGTGTGGGTAACGACGACGATTTACGCTCGGTAGTATATGGCGAAAATGGAGTATTAGCCGGTATTAAAGCGGGCAGTATTTTGGTCGATCATACCACTACTTCAGCAACAGTGGCACGCGAAGTGGCAGCAAAAGCAGCGTTATTAAAAGTCGACTTTACTGACGCGCCAGTATCGGGAGGCCAAGCTGGCGCCGAAAATGGCGTGCTTACGGTAATGGCTGGTGGCAGCGAAGCTGTATTTGCCAAAGTGCAGCCTGTTATGACGGCATTTAGTCGTTTTAGCCAATTGTTAGGTGGCGTAGGCTCAGGGCAATTATGTAAAATGGTTAATCAAATTTGTATTGCGGGTGCAGTACAGGGCTTAGCCGAAGGCTTACATTTTGCAAAGCAAGCAGGGCTTGATGGTGAAAAAGTAATAGAAACTATTTCTAAAGGCGCAGCCGGTTCGTGGCAAATGGAAAACCGTTACAAAACCATGTGGGCAGGGGAATACGACTTTGGTTTTGCAGTTGATTGGATGCGTAAAGACTTAGGCATAGCGCTTAATGAGGCTAAAAATAACGGCGCAACGCTAGCAATGACAGCCACAGTAGATGGGTACTACGCCGACGTGCAAGCATTAGGCGGTGGCCGCTACGATACATCAAGCTTACTTGCACGCATTGAAGCACAGCATAAAAAATAACGTTTACCTTGAGTATATCGTTGTAGACGCCAAGCTTGCGTGATGTGCAAAGCCCGTAAAGTGATTTATTCACCAAGAGGTTAAGAGGCGCTGCGCTTTTAGAGGAAGTGATAGATCTAAAAAGATCATTGTTGGTTTTATGTCTTCTCATTTACTTAAAACAAAAAACGCGACGCTTTAGTTATAAAGCGTCGCGTTTTTGTATGCGTTGTACCAATAAACTTAAAGCAAGCTACATGCTTTGTGCGTAGTTATATAAGGCTTTTAAAATGGTTAGGTTTTTTTCACTGTCGTCGTGCTCATGGGCTAAATTCTCAAGTGTGATCATAAAGTCTTGAGCGTTAATTGAGGGTTGATCTTCCCCGTGCATTAACTTGTTTTGACAATACTGACGCCATTGATCCAGCTCTTGCTGGTTAAGCGTTTGCGGCCAGTTACGAGCGCGGTATCTAAACAATAAAGTATTAAACTTTTTATTTTCAAAATCGAGTTTTAAATCGGCTAAGTCTTCGGGTTTTGCATCGCGAATAATCGCAAATTTAGCTTTATCTGCATGGCTAGTAAACCCATCGTAAAGTAAATAGTCAACGTTAGTTGTTGCGCTGTAATCGCCTTGTTCGTTAAACACCTCAGTTACTTTATCGCGCAACTCGCTATTGGCTTTTAACACCGCCAAGTTTTTTAAACATTGCTCGCGGTCAATGCCTAAACGCGCTGCATTTTCAGGTAATAACGTTTTAGCAGGTGCTAAAATAGGGCACTTGTTTAAATGCACTAGTTTTAAGCCTACGGGTAATTCGTCTTCAGCTAAATCAATACGCTTGGTATATAAACGTTTACGTAATTGCTCAACACTTAAATCAATAAGTACTTGTGGGCTTTGAGTTAAATCAAAACAAATTACGGCATTTTTATTTACCGGATGAAAGCTCATAGGTGCAACCCAGCTAGTACAGCCTTGCGTTGCTGGAATGCGTGAGCTGGTATGTACGAGCGGGGTCATGTTAAATACATCAACCAACTCAGCTAAGGCTTTTTTACCACGTAAACTAAAAAAGAAGTTATACAGCTTCGGCTGCTTGTCTTTTATTAGTTTAGCCAGTGCAATAGTAGCGGTTACATCGCTTAGTGCATCGTGCGCCGCAGCGTGTTCAATACCGTTGGCAACGGTTAAATGCTCTAACTTAAAGCTTGGGCTACCGTCTTCTTTTAACGGCCATTCAATGCCCTCTGGGCGCAGTGCATAACAAGCACGCACTAAATCAATAATATCCCAACGGCTGTTGTTGTTTTTGTATTCGCGCTCGTACGGATCGTAAAAGTTACGATAAAAGCTATAACGGCTTACTTCGTCATCAAAGCGAATACTGTTATAACCGGCAACACAGGTATTTGGCACACTAAATTGTGCATGAATTTTTGCTATAAATTCAGCCTCAACCAAGCCTTTTTTCATCGCCACTTGTGGCGTAATGCCGGTAATTAAACACGCCTCAGGATGCGGCAAGTAATCCGCCTGCGGTTTACAGTATTCAATAAGCGGCTCACCAATAATATTCAAATCAAGATCGGTACGAACACCCGCAAACTGGCTCGGCTTATCCTTTTGCGGACTAGCCCCCCAAGTCTCGTAGTCGTGCCAGTATATTGTAGGTTGTATTTCGTGGTATGTTGGTTCGCTCATTCTGTCTCTTAGCCCTTTTATAATGCGGGTTTTTAGTGCGCTTTAGTTTGTTGTTGTATCTTTGTGTGTGTTGTAATCTGCGCATTGTGTGTATATTATTGTGTATAATTTTTTTGCTAACTGTGTATAAAATATTAAATGGCAATCAGTGACACCAAATTAAGAAAGCTGCTAGATAAAAATCAAACACCGTGCGTATTATCGCATAGAGACAGTTTAAGTGTAAGAGTATCAGCCAAAGGCACAATCACTTGGCAGTATCGTTGTCGCGTGGATAACAAACAAGTAATAATATCGCTTGGCCGTTATCCGGGGCTAAGCATAAAAGAAGCGCAAGACTACATACCACTACTTCAAAACTGGCTAAGCCAAGATAAAGACCCACGAATCGAACTAAAGCTTATGCGCAACCAAGCCAAAGGTTTACCAACAATGGCAAAAGTGGCAACCGATTGGTTAAATAAAAAAGTACCCGACCTAAAAGAAAAAACCCAAACTTTATACGCAAACCAAGTGGGCAAATGGATAGTGCCGCTTTTAAATGACGAAGCAATGCCACTCGACCTAATGACCATAAAAGACTGGTTTACCTATTTTGATAAAGTAAAAGAACAGGGTAGCGCTAAAACAGCCGGCACAATATTAGTGCGCATAAAATCAATAATAGGCTGGGCAGAAAAACGCGGTGAAGCAAAACCATTTAATCCAGTACTAACCTTAAACGTAAACGACGTAGGCGAACAAGCAACAATAGGCCAGCGCGTAATGCGCTTTGATGAAATAGCAAAACTGTGGATACAAATAGAAAGCTCAAAAGCCACACCAGCAACCAAAGCATGTTTGCAATTAATTTATATAACAGGTGCTAGGCAATCAGAAGTTCGCTTGGCCAAGTGGGAGCATTTCGACTTTGATAACAACATTTGGACAGTACCGCCCGAAAACTCAAAAACAAACCAAGCCATACGCAGGCCAATATCTAAAAAAATGCACAGCATATTAAATACACTCGCCATGGTTTACGGCAAAAGCGGCTATTTAATACCAGGCAATAACCCGCGCAAACCAGTAACCACCCACAGCATAAACCGTTATTGCTGCAGAATGTGGGATCACCTATTTACTAAGTACAAAACACCCAAGTTTTTACCACACGACGCCCGCCGCTCAATATCAACATTGCTCAGTGAAAACGGCATAGCACCACACGTAACCGAAAAAATGCTAGGCCACACAATGCGCGGAGTAATGGCAATTTATAATAAACACGATTGGATAAAAGAGCAGGCCGAAGGGTACGAGTTATATTGCCAGCTAATCGAAAACTCGATAAAAGTAGAATTAGCCAAAGCATTGCCTGTATAAATACACAGGTTGTTAAAGTCTGAACGAAAACTTAACCTGTTTACTAAATAAAATTAAAAGGAATTATTGTGGATTACACATATTTTCAAAATGAAAAAGGCAACTTTACTGCTAAAAAATTACCTACTGCAAAAGGTAAGTTCATCAGCATTAAAGATGAAAGCGATCAAGCGGACTTTCAAGATGAAATAAAAGAGCATAAGCCAAGAACAATTGATGAATTCATTACCGGTTATGGTTATTACTATGATGACTCAACGATATACGATGTTGACTTAGAAACATTTGAAGAAGCAATACAGAAAAACAAAGGCAACTGGCTAGGAGATAAAAAGTGGTTAAGCACTTACTGGGCAGAGTTGCTAGATTACGTAATTGATCTAGAAGATGGAGGGGTAACTTTTAAAAATGATTGGAGTTTAGTAAGCGATATAGATGCAGAAGAGCTTATTAGCACCGGTTTATTTCAATTTAGTAAAAGCTTTACTGCTGCACAGTGGAAAGTAATGCTAAAGAAAAACAAAGTAAATGCGCTTAGGCAGCTTGCCGAAGAGCTAGAAATTAATGCAGACCAAAAAAAAGAGCCACTAGTAAACGAGTTAACCAAGGTAGCACTTAAGCAGTCGGAAAAAATCAACACAGAAATAGTGCATTTACAAGTTTCAATTAAGCCAATGGCAGAGCTAAAAGAATCTCTTAAATGGGCTGTAGATACTTACATTAATGACATTCAGCAAGCACTTAAATCATTTGACTACCCTAAAATGTATATTAAGGCAGTGTGGGAGCATATAAACCCTTACAACAACAAAACACATTTAGGGAAACTGGTATCACAAGAAATAAAAAATATTGAAAATAGCAACAGCTTGGGTGCGCCAATAAACAACCAAGAATCATGGATTGATGCCAAAACAAAGCACACACTAAAGCCAGCAATAAAAATTGCTTTTGAATATACCAACCAAGAAAACGAAGCGACAAGAAGAGAGTTAAGGCTTGACGCAATAATGTTCGAAAACGGACTAACTTACTTTTATGGTTTTTGCTACCTTGCTAACGCAACGCGCACATTCAGAGCCGATAGAATAGAAAAAGACATAGCCATAGTAGAAACCGGTGAGCTAATAAGCGTAGAGCAACTAATAAAACAACAGTTAGAAGGATTAAATAATCACAGCAACGAAAACCCATTAGCAAAGTCGGTTATTCAAAAAGCGAACGCCCAAAATAAAGAAAAAAGCAGTTTATTCAACAACAATCAAAAGCAAAGCCCAACAAACAACCAAGCACCGCAAAAGCCAAGTAAAAGCAGCGTCATTGTTGGGTGGTTATTAGGTTTAGCGGCAATTGGAGGTGCAGGCTCAAACTTTGAAAACAAAGAGTTTTTTGCTGGGATGATGTGCTTTTTCGCAATATTTTTAGTGATCCCGCCAATATTAAATAAATTAAACGCTAAAAATAAAAAAATGGCAGAAGAAAAAGGCGCAATTAGCTCAAACTTAACCCAAAAATCAGCAAATATATTTGGTTTAATCCTCATACTAATTGCAGCTTTTATTGGCAGCTAAACAAACAGCCCGCACTTAGTGGGCTTTTTTGTGCCTGTAATTTAGCAAACTAAAACGACTTACCAGCAAATATTATTTTACCCACCAACGTGCAATTGCCGTTTATCGGTATTAGTTGCTCAGGCCAGTTAGGGTTAGCGGCTTTTAAAAACTTTTGGCCGCTTTCAATTATTAGCTGCTTGAAGGTGGCTTCGTTGTTGTCATCTAAACGCGCTACTACGTATGAACCGTGAACGCACTCAGCCTCTGGGTCTACAAATATTAAATCACCTTCGTAAAACTTAGGCTCCATACTCACGCCATGAACTTTTAGCGCAAATGTTTGATCGCTGCACTTTACAGGGCATAAATAACGGTCTGCATCATATTCTTTTATTTCACTTATTTCAGACCATGCCCCCGCTTGTACCCAGCTTATTAATGGCACAGCCGCTTTAAGCGTAGGCCCTAATGAAACATTGCTATTGATACTCTTTTCACCGTCTTGAGTTTCACCAATACCAAACAGTAAGTATTCTGGAGTGCAGTTTAGAGCTTCCGCGAGGGCGTCTATTTTACGAGGGCGTTTTGTTTCTCCAGATTCAATATTGTGAATAGAGTTTTGTGCTAAGCCCGCCATTAGACCTAATTGCGCTTGCGTCATCCCTAACTGAACACGTTTTTTTTCTACTCTTTTACCTAAATCCATTTGTAAATTCCTAATGTAAAATCGCTTAAAGTGATAAAAGCTGATTATCTGCTTTTTATATTATTTTGTCTAATCAGTTAAATCGATATTGACATCGGTTTAACTGATGTCTATTATCGGTTTACTTGATAAATAGAGCTTGGAGGAAATATGAGCGCCGTAGAAAGAGCGATAGAAATAATTGGTGGTCAGACAAAAGCCGCCAAGTTATTAAACACAAAACAAAACATTATCTGGTACTGGCTTAATCGCCATTGCCAAGCCCCAGCGAAATACATTACCCGTATTTCAGAGCTAACAAACGGCCAAGTAACAGTAGATGAGTTACTAGCCGACCACGTTAAAACCGACAAGGAGAGCGCAGCATGAGCAACGAACAGCAAATAATTATGCTCGATATTCACCCAGACGCAAAAGCAATGTTGTTTGCACTACTGCAAGAAAACAACCAATTGCGCGCTGAGCTTGAAGAGCAAAAAGACCGCTTAGTAAACAGCGCAGAAGCCATGGAAGTTTTAGGCTGTGCCCATGCCAAGTTTTGGAAACTCAATAAAATGGCTGGGTTTCCAAAACCGGTGCAATTTGGCAAAAGCAACTACTACCGCATAAACGAGCTAATAGCATTTAGAACCAAGTACCAACAAAACGTGAATAACTAGGAGCAGGGCAATGAGCACATACCAAGTATTTAGTCGTGAAACGTTAAGCAGCTTTAAAACATTAGCAGAGCAATGCCGCTATTTATTGAGCTGCAAAATTACTACCCGCAAAGCCATATTTGGTTTTGACCCAGTATTTCAAGCGCGCGTTGGTGATTTTGACTTGCCGGTTTATTGCAATGGCGACGAGTACCAAACAATACAAAAAGCCGTTTACTGGTTAAAAACACAAGCAACTAATTACCTAAATGCAGCAACCCGTAGCCAGCAAGGAGTTAATTAATCATGGCAAACACAGCTATTAACTACCCAAACCCAGCACCATTAAAAGCAGTTGAAGGCCGCCACGTACCAAAAGGCTTGGCCGAAATAAAAGCATTAATGGGCAGTGAGCGCCACACGCCAGAATACGTGTATACCAAAGTGCTAAGCGAGCAAGAGCGCACATTAGTATGTTTTGCGGCGGGCCTAAAGCGACACCATTTAGAAAGCGGCTTTGCTAATTTTGATGCAGATACTCGCCTAAAAATTCACAAGGCTATTTTGCAAATGGAGCAATTAGTAAAAGCATTTACCGACGCTAACGCCATGGCCCCCGCTAAGTTTGTGCAACATGCACCGCGCGTTGAAGCCAATATCAACTATTCACATTTAACCATTACTAAGGCGTAACAATGAGTTCATTAAATCGCGGAACGGTACGCAATGCCGACGACTACTACATAACACCGCATTGGTTAATTGAAGATTTTTTAGCAGCGTTTAGTGAAAGTAATTGCTTTCGCTTTGATCCTGAAAATTATCCACGCGTTCTCGACCCAAGCGCCGGCGGTTGTGAAAAATACCCAATGAGCTACCCAACGGTATTAGAGCAAGAGGGTTTTAGAGTTGAAAGCTGGGATATACGTGAAGACTCACGCGCTAACTTAACAGGCGTTAACTTTTTAAACGTCCCTAGTTATGAATCACGCAAATACGACATGATCATCACCAACCCACCATTCTTCCAAGCGCAAGCGTTTGCCGAGCACGCACTTGAAATGGTTGAAGACGGCGGTTTGGTAATTATGCTGCAACGCTTAAATTGGCTAGGTAGCCAGAAGCGTAAGCCAATGTGGCAAAAACTGCCGTTAGCCGCGGTGTATGTGCATAGCAAGCGCCCAGGCTTTGACCCACAAAAACCAAGTAAAACCGATTCAACCGAATACGCTCACTTTGTATTTTGCAAAGGCTACGAGCTAGCCCCTGAGCTTTTTGTAATTTAACGCCAATAACAACACCCCCAAGGACACTAAAAAATGAACGCTATCAAAGACCAAGCTGTATCTAAAAATAAGCAATTACTACTTAATATTGTTTTACACGCTATTGAGCAAGTTAACTTTGCAATTCGCAATTTAAACAAGCGCAGCACTATTGGCATGCTAATGCAGTGCGAAGACACGTTAACCGACTTGCTGCCTATCGTAAAAATGATTGCAGACGACGACGTTAATTTTGAAAGCGTTTACAGCCAAATGAGCATTGCGTTAAGTGCAGCACAAATTGGCGGTGAGCCAATGGAAATAGAGCTGTAACAATGAGCATGTGGCCCATTGTAAGCTTTGATGTTGTAACAGCGGTTTTAACCATGGTTAAAGCCGTTGACGACATTGAACACAGAAATTTTTTAATAAGCGGCCTTGGCCGTTTTACTGCGTACAGCCAATATAAAATGGCTAAGCAATACCTTGCCAAAATTACCCCGCCTAGCAACGCCTGGTATAAAGACGAGCCTATAAACCCAAGTGAGCAAGCCCACATTTGGCTTTATAATGTGCTTAAAAATGCAGAGCACCGCATTGACGTAACCAACTTAAAAATAAGCGTGCCTGCAAAAGCCGCGCTTAAAAAAGTGCATAACAACAACATTCATAATTACATTGTTAAAGACATTGTAGAAAGCAAGCGCGCGCCAAGCATACAAGCTAGCTTTGTGCGCCAAACTGCAAAAAACATGGAGTTTGCACAAAAGCAGCGCGACGTAAAAAAGCCCCAACCTGTAGCAGCAAAGAATTTACAACAAGCGGATGGCGATCAGGTTACTAAATCTGCCATGTCGGTTATTGCTGCTATTGATGATGCAGAGCAGGTTGCTTATGTTTATAAGTGCCTAGCTGGCGTGCCCAAGCCGTTACAAATGCGTGTTGCTAAGCGTTATATTGATAAATACACCCACATTAAAAATACGGGCAAAGCCAAAGGCGAAACGCAAGAGCAATACAACGAAAGGCTAATAATTGCGAGCCGTAAAAACTACGACTTTAGCGATAAAAAAACAGCGAATAAAAAGCAAGTAATTACAGTAGCCGAAGTGCGCAAGCAAATTACCGCAAACGACTGGTTGCGCCGCACAATTACAACACTACAACCACGCCTAAAAATACTTGAGCAAATTGTTAGCAATATGCCATTGCCATGGCACATTTTAGCCAATGCCGATAAAACCAAAAAGCACGGCAATGTGCTGGCTATGCAAACGGCTGAAATGATATCTGACCTAAAAAAAGAGCAGCCAACATGGGATGCAACCGACATACACGAAAAAGTAAACGAGTTTGCAGGTCAATTTAGTATCCAACTTAAATATGCAGTTAAGGGCGTTTACTTAACCGTGCCGGATGCCGAAGTAGACCTTTTAAAAGCGCAGTGCCACAAATGGTGGTCGCGCAAGCTTAAAACTATTCGCAGCCGCTACCTAGAGCACCTAGAAATTGCAACGGGCGAAGTGGGCCGCGATTTATTTAATAGCACAGATAAAAAAGGTAATAAAAAAACAGAGCGCCGCGGTATTAGCGCCTATTGCTCAAAACAAGCAGTGGCCGAATACACCACCAACCAAGAGCGCGGCAAACGTTACCTAGAAAGCTTAGAATTAGTAAACGAGCAAAGCGATGTTATATCGCTAATGAAAGCGGTTGAGGCAGGCGTTGCCAACCCCGAAAACATGCGTAACGAGTTAATGCTACGCATTCGCGAAACCGAAGAATTAGCCGACGAAATGGGTTATACGGGCGGTTTTTATAACATTACTGCGCCTAGCCGTTTTCATGCAAACTCGCCTACGTGGGATGGGTCAACCCCAAAAGACGCTAGCCTGTATTTAAATAAGCTGTATTCGCAAGCGCGCGCTAAATTAGACCGCCTTGAAATACCGTATTTTGGTATACGGGTAGCAGAACCGCACGCCGACGGTTGCACACACTGGCACATGCTTTTGTGGATGCCAGCGCGTTACTACGACCAAGTTAATCATTTATTGCGCCGTTATTTTACCCGCGAAGACCGCGAGGTGTTTTTTCAGCGCTTTAAAAACCGCAAAGCATTACGCGCACGCTACACAAAGGCGCGCCGTATTTGGGGTTTAAATAAATCTAAAAAGGTGTACACCCGTGCACCGGTTAAAAACTACTTTCCGAGCAGCCCACGCTATACCGCTATAAAAATGCTACCTGCGCAAATTGGCAAAGATGGTAAAAAAACAGGCGGCGCAGCGGCTTATGTTGCTAAGTACGTAAGTAAGAATATTGATGGTTTTGCATTGGCAAACGAGTACGACGCAGAGACAGGAGAAAAACTAACCCAAGCAGTTAACCCGGTTAAAGCATGGGCTAGCACATGGGGCATTAGGCAATTTCAGTTTCAAAAGTCGCCATCTATTACCATTTGGCGCGAACTGCGCCGAGTGCGCGAAGAGGTGCAAGGTAACGAGCAGTTAGAGCAAATACGCCAAGCGGCCGACAAGGGCGACTTTAAAACCTTTGTTGCGCTAATGGGTGGCTTTGGCATTGGCCGCGATGCGCGCTTTAAGCCCGCTTATCAGCATACCGAGTACGGCAATCAATACGCAGAATTTACTAAAACTCTAAAGGGCGTTGAAGACACCTTTGGCCTTTGCACGCTTGTTACTCGCGTTCATACCTGGTCTAAGCAAGCTATAGGCACAGCAGCAGCAGAAAACACCGCCGTTATTGGTGGGCAGGATGCCAACAACGTCAGCGCAGCTGACCTACCTTGGACTAGTGGGAATAATCGTACGCCTTACTCAGTAGGGCATACAGACGCATTATTGCTAAATATGATCGGTTTTACTTCAAAAGAGATCATTAACGTTAAAAAGGATCTGTTAGCGGGTAAGCGGGTTAGAAATAACGGCCATATTTACTTAATTGAAGACGGCCATTTAGTGGTACTGGATGAAGCGGCGCAGCAAAAAGAGCATCGCCAACACGCTATTGACTATATAGCCAACAGCGAAGCGCAAAAACACGCCCCAACTAACGAGCAAACCGCCGCTAAATGTAAAAACAAGCTTAGCGACTTTAGCCCTGCGCAAATAAAAGAGCTAAACCAAGGCGGCAACGTGATCAGCGGCAACCGTGTTTACTACATGCAAGAGCGCGAGCTACACAGCTTTGAGCAACTAAACATGCAAGCGCCAAAATCGGCTATTAAACCAACCCCAACCGAAAAACATTTTGCATACGCTCGCGAGCTTTACGACCTAGCGCACATGTATGCAGAGCTTGACGGGCGTAACACCCCATCAAATACCCAATTTAATAAACACACGGCCGACATTATCGGCGACTTAGATTTAGCTAGATTAGTTCTAGCAGGCGAAGCCACATCAATCAGCAGTAATGATTGGTGGGCACTAGACTTAATGGCGTAGGAGAAAATATGACTATTCAAATTTCAAAAGTATTAATGCCAAAGGCATGCATTAGTTGCCAGGCATTTTGCCCAAAGGGTTTTGCAGGTGATCAGCATAGCCCGTTTGTTACAAAATTCGATAAGCCAAAGCCAAAAACCCAATACGGCCAATGCGGAAAAAATAATAACAGCGTATTTGCTACCGAAATTTGCACCGGTTATCAGCAAGAACCTAACGCCAATGTATTTACAGTAACTAACAGACCACAACCAAAACAGCGGGTGACGTTTTCAATAATTGGACAGTATTAAACGAAGACCGCCGCAATCGAGGGGTGCAGCATTTTATGTGTAAATGCGTATGCGGCACTACTCGCGTAGTACGCAAAGATAATTTAGGTCATGTCCAGGGCTGCGGTTGCGAGCGAAAAGAATATAAATTTCGCACAGGGCAAATAAAAACAACAGCAAAGCCAAGCACTAAAAAAGCGAGAATTGTTTCACCAAAAGCAGTAAGCGCACCGGCTAAAATGCCGCACCACGAAAACCAAGAACCGCGCCCGCAATACCAGCAGCGCAGCAAGTCAAAACGCGAGCTGCTAGAAGAGCGCTTAATGCAAATGCAGTTAGAAAAAGAATTAAGCGAATTATGGTGATCAATGAAACCAAACGTTAAACGTCGCAACTGGGTGTACCACTCAGTTGTAAAACACAAATCATTAAATAAAACATTAAACAAAAAGGAAACGCACTATGCACCCACAAAATAACAAACCACTAGATAAAGGCCGTGTTGCTTGTATTGCCGAAAAATACCAGCAAGGCAATGAAACCAAAAACCGTTACGCCACTTTAGGCCGAGCCACTAAATGGCCGAGCAGCAACCAAGGCGGCAGCGACAGTATTGAAATAGAACTCGACACGATGCCAATTAATCAACAAGGCCCGTTAAAACTATATATATTTTGGGAAAGCGAAAACCAACAAAGCCAAGGTTACGCGCCGCCGCAATACCAAAGCCAGCCAGCGCCGCAGTATGATCAGCAGCAATACGCGCCCCAAAATCCGGCACCACAACAATACGGCCAACAGCGCCAGTAAATAAAAAAGCTAAAAACAACTGCAGCACAGTTGTTTTTAGCTATGAAGTACTATCAATCGAGTACAGCCAAATATAACTATGTGGTACCAGAATTAAAGTTAACACCTAGTCGCATAGTTAAATTTAACTGTGTTGGCCACAATAGATAAATTTAGCTATGCAAGCAGCTAAGGAATAAAAAATGACAAACCAATCTGAACACGAAAGTTACTTAGGCGCTAAAGGTGGAAGTGGTGTTTACCAAGCAATTATTAACGTAATGGCCCCGCATGAACTTTACGGCGAATTGTTTTTAGGTACTGGCGTTATATTTAAAAAGAAAGCGCCGGCTAAATACAACGTGGTAATTGATAAATCACAAACCATGCTAGACAAGTTTAACTATGTGGTACCAGAAAATAAAATATGCGGGTGTGCAATCGAGTATTTAGAGAGTTTTAAACCATTTTGCAAAACCCAGCTTTATCTTGATCCGCCATACATGCCAGAAACCCGCACCAGTAATGCACGTTATGAACACGAAATGACAGAGGCCGATCACCAGCGCTTATTAACAGCAGCAAAAAAGCATAACCCTGATAAAGTTAAAATTATAATATCCGGTTACAGCAATCCGCTATATAACGAAATGCTAAAAGATTGGTGGCGCAAAGACTTTCAATCCATGACACGCGGCGGCGTTCGTACCGAAACTATTTGGCTGAACTATAAGCCAGGCGATGTGCATTACCACACGTTTGCAGGTGAGAACTTTACAGACAGGCAACGTATTAAGCGAAAAGCCGAGCGTTGGGCAAAAAACTTTGAAGCGTTACCGCCAGGCGAACGGCAAACAATACTCGCCGCACTATTATCAGTTGAATGAAAAAGCCCGTTTAATACGGGCTTTTTAATGCGTGCAATAAAGTAAAAATTAAAGGCCAACCAGCTCTAATTGCTGTTCGCGAGGTAGGCTTTTAATAAGCGCCGCTGCTAATTGTTGCGTGCTTTGTACCGGAGGGTTTAAGAAGTGATCGAACGATTGGGTAATACGAAACGTCGCCCCGCATTCACGAGTATTAGTACACGAACAATATAAATTTACTACGTGAGCGCTTTGCGTTTCACGCGATGTAATCGTAGCTTTAGCTTCGCAATTTGGACAAGTAACCCGCGCCATAATATTCACCAATCGTTAATAAAGTACACTGTTATTATATACAGTGCTTTTATGCATAACAAATAAGCATTTACAAATAGTAGCAATATACCTAAAATAAATTAATTATCACTTAAGTGATAAGTAATTTAAGGGTTTTAGCATGCAATATTTGTTTAAAGGGTCACAAAGCCAAGAGCGATTAGATATGCTTTTGTCGTTTGGTAAAAGTACCAGTGAAGATATAAAATCGGCGCTTAGCGATTACTTAGTTCGCGGCATTGGTAAAACAAATGCCGCGTTACTTAATGGCGTAAAAAGCCCCAACTTAACAAGAGCACTTAAGCGTCTTGAGGCCACAGCGGGGAAGGTCGAAAAAATAAAAGCGCACGATGCGCAGCATAGCAAGTTTTACGCTTTACGCGCTGGGCTCTAAATCAAAATTTAGCTGTAACTTACTGCCAATTTCAGGATCCCTTGCTACTTCATCACTCATTAATTTAATAAGCGGTTTAGTCTCGTTTTTAAAATACATGGCATCATATTTAGTCGGGTCGCCAAGGCCTGCATTGTTAGCCGGAATAATCCCCGCCAAGCCCGGCGGAAAGCGGTGGGCGTTTAATATATCTTGCGCCGATACGTTTTTAACGTTCATAAACTCGTCTTTACTTTCAAAATTACCAACGGGGATTATTTGTAAGCCTTTTTCTTTACCGTTGGGTATGTTTACAAACAACGAGCGAAAGTTACCCACGCCCTTACTGTCTTGTATTTTTTCTTTTATATCGTCTTCAACGTCGGGGTCTAAGTTCGGGTCGGTCGCATACATAATAAAACCCATGTGCGCACCGTTTAAAAAGTATTTACGGCGGAACAAAGTAGCGTCTTCATTTAATAAAGTAGCCTGCAAACCGCCTAAGTAATCGGCCAAACCATACACTTGCTGCACTGGGTCGTACTGGCGAACCCAAATAATGTCGCGCTTTTTATATTTTTTAACTTGGCTGTTTCGCTCAAGCACCACCGCGCCGCCATCACCAGCAACACGCGTGCGGTAACTAGGCAGCGGAAACAACCTTACAACTTGCCCAAATCCATTGCGTATTTTTAAAATTGCCACATCGCCAAATTGCACCAAATTTAAAAACCCCGCCTGTACTTGCTGCGCACTCATACCGCCAGACATAAAACGCCCAGCAGCCATATTTGCACGGCTGTGCACTATGCCACCGTGCTGCGCATTACGGCGGGGTAAGTTAGCTAATAAATGCCGGTCAACTGGCGGTTCCCAGTAATTATCCATATCGTTATAAAAAAGTGAGTCGTAATCGGTTAGCCACATGTCGGGCATAACTTGTTCGGGCAAGCCAAACACAACGGGCGCATTTTGCTTACCTTGCTGATCGTGCGGCTGGTCTGTTAGTTGCTCAGCGTTTTGGTTTAATTCTGCATTGTCCATCGTGATTTTCTCTTATGTGCGTGGTTAAGTGGTTCGTTAATAACAGCGTGGCTAATAGCAAAAAATACGTCTGCATGACCTATGGTGTTATCGCGGCTCGCTTTAAACGTTATGGCACCGCCCGAGTCGGTACTGGTGCGGCGTATTGAAAGGCAGCTCATAGCAATGTCTTTATGTTGGGCGTCCCACTCCAAACGGCCGCCCTCGATAAGGTCAATCATTTTAAGTACTAAGCGGGTTTTGCTGCTTACGCTGTAATGTATAGCCGTGGCTTCGCGCGGGTATAACGTGCTTATAGAGTCAAACACCCCCGCGCCAATGCCTGTTGTATCTACACCAATGTAGGTAACGCGGTATTTAGCATATATTTTTTGAATTTCGCTAACGTGGTGCGAAAAGTTCATACCGCGCCAATAGTGCTTTTCGAGTATTCTAAATTTTTCACCGGCTTTTTCGGGCGGGGCAACCACCACTAATGCAGCGTTATCGCGGGTGCGTGATGGGTCGTAACCTAACCACACCTCGCGGTTACCAAATGGCTGTACCGCATTGGGTTTGTGATCTTGCCAGCGGGTGGCGTCCACCATGGCTTTTTCAAGGTCGCTAAATTTAAATATACTGTCGGCATCGTCCACAAATATGCACATAAACAGGTTATTAAAATCATCGGCGTTGTATTCGTCGCGCAGTTCTTCAATGTCGAACAGCTCACAACCACCGCGCAAGGCATCTTCAATGGTAACTACATAGCGCCATTGTTTATCGGGGCACAGCCTGCCGTTATCGCGTAATTCTACAAAGGTAGGGAACTCAATTTCTTCGCGCTCAGCGCGGCCTTGTCGCCAATGATCACCAGTCCAAAATGTATACGCAGGGTGGGCTTTAGTAGAAGGGGTCGAAAAATACGTTTTACGCCACTTTTTGTGCGTGGCCATAGCACTGGCAAGCTTGTTTAGCTCGTTAAACTTACCAATCCAAAAATACTCATCTACATACACATGGCCGTGGTAACTTTGCGCCGTTTTACTATTTGTACTTAAAAACCGCAGCTCAGCATCACCATGTTTAGTGTGCAAAGTAATTGGGTTACCGGTTAGCTCTATTTCAAAAAATTCATGCGCAATAGCAATTATATAACTGCGAAACACCTCAGCTTGTGAGCGGCTAGCCGACAAAAATATTTGTGGGTCGCCCGTTAAAACCGCATCTTTAAACGCTTCACCCGCAAAATAGTAAGTTGCCCCAATTTGGCGGCTTTTTAAAATATTACGAATGCGTTGATGCAAGTTGTCGTGCATCGTTTTTTGGTATTCAAACAGCGAGTCGAACCAAGTACCAAAGTCATCCTCAGTTAAATGGCTAACATCGTTTTTACGCTTACGGCCTTTGCTTTTTTTACTGTCGCTACCGCTGCTTTTATTATTTTTATTGCTTGGCTGGTTGGTGCCATGGGGTTGTTCGGCTTGTGCTGCTTTTTCTTGCTGCACGCGTTGTTTTTTAAGCTTAACGTGCTTTTCTATCAGCATGTCGAGCTCTTTTATTTGGTTGCCTGTTTTATCGCTAACATCGGTAAGTATTAAAATGCGCCGTGCAATCGCTTCATCTACGTCTTCTTCGCGCAGCATATCGCGCCAATTGTATTTATCGGCCCAATAGTAAATTACACGGTTGTTTGGTAACGCCAGTTCCGCGCGTATTTCGTCGGGCGTGTGGTGGCGCAAATAAAGCCGCTTAGCGGCTTCGCGAATTTCAGAAGAGTAGGCCATTTAGTATTACAATATGCTCATAAAAATGATAACTGCGTACAGTGTATTCATTTACAACAAGCTTATAACTGCTTAAAAATACTCACGTTTCCTAAAAACCCCATATAGGAATTTGCAAAAAGCTAACTAGGTGAACACGCCTTTTTTTATGGCTATGCTGCGTTTAAATATTCAGTAACGCACACGGCAAACTAATGGCAAAGCAAACAGGTTGGGTAATTGCAGCAACAGAAGGCGCAACGGTCGACGGTCGCATTATTTCAAAAGAATGGATTAATCAAATGGCCGCATCGTATTCAGTTGACGAATACACAGCACTTATTTGGCCAGAACATTTCCGCTCAAGCTGGGGCCCAACCGAGGGCAAAAACTGGGGCCAAGTTGACGAAGTAAAAGCCGCTAAAAAAGACGGTAAATTACGCCTGCTTGTAAAAATCACCGCTAACGACTACCTACTAGCTGCCAACAAAGACGGCCAAAAGCTGTTTATGTCTATTGAGCCAAACCCCGACTACAAAAGCGAAGGCCGTTGCTACCTACAAGGTCTTGCCGTTACCGACTCGCCAGCCAGTTCAGGCACCAGCCGCCTAAAATTCTCTATTGGTGACAATGAAGCCGATCACGAATATAGCCAACTTGAAGCGCTAACACACAGTGACTTTATTACCACCAATAGCGAACCAGCTAAAGATATTCCAGCCGACAAGCAAACTAAAGCGCTAGGGCTATTTGCTCAACTATTTAGTTTATTTTCTACCGATCAGCAGCAAGCAGATCAAGAGCCAACCACCGAGGAAGAACCCATGAACAAAGAACAGTTTGATGCCCTAATGGGCAAGGTTGAAGGATTAGATGCCAAGGTGACTGACCTTGAAACTAAATTCAGCAAACCAGAAGGCGAAGAAAAAACGCCAGCCAAAGAGCCAAAAACCGAAGAGCCAGAAGGTGATAAGCCAGCAACAGGCGTAACCGCTGAGCAATTTAGCCAGCTAATGGAAAAAATGGACGGCTTTGGCAAAAAAGTAGACGGCATGCAAACCAAATTTAACGCCCTTAGCCAAGAGCAAAACGGCCAAGAGCCCGACCCAGTAGGCGGCGAAACCGTAGACCTGGTTTAACCAAACGCTTAACCACGTTTACCTTTATTAATGCATAACAGAGCGAGATAACGCATGCAATTAAATCAAATAGCCGCTGGGTTTTTAAAAACATACTCAACGCAACTAGCAAAAACATTCGGTGTTGAAGACGTAACTAAACAGTTTGCAGTAACAGCACCAATGGAAACCAAACTACGTTCCGCGCTTTTAGAGTCGGTCGAGTTCCTGCGCATGATCAGCACTATGCCAGTCGATCAGCTAAGTGGCCAAGTAGTAAAAGTAGGTAACTACGGTATCGCGACAGGTCGCAAAGCCGGTGGGCGTTTTACATCGGGTCAAGACGTTGGCGGCTTTAAATATCAGCTTACAGAAACCGATTCATGTTCAGCGCTTCCATGGGCGCTTTTGTCTGCATGGGGTAATGCCGGCAACCAAAATGAGTTCATGAAAAAAATGAACGACAACGCAACGCACCGCTTTGCACTCGACATGCTGCGCGTTGGTTTTAATGGTACATCAATCGCCGCTACATCAGACCCAGTTGCAAACCCATTGGGCGAAGATGTAAACAAAGGCTGGCATCAAATCGTTAAAGAAGAAGCGGCCGACCAAATAGTAACTGACCCTATTTACTTTAATCCAGACGCAACCGAAGCGCTTAAAGATGGTGAATACAAAACGTTAGATGCCATTGTTACCGAGCTTAAAAATACGCTTATTCACCCATCACTGCGAAACGACCCGCGCCTAGTAGTGCTAGTTGGTAGCGACTTAACGGCCACGGCGCAAACAAAGCTAATGAACCAGGCTGACAAGCCAAGCGAACGTGTGGCCGCTCAGCAAATGGATAAAAACATTGGCGGCATGCGAGCATATACGCCGCCGTTCTTCCCGGGCAAACGCATTGTAGTAACTATGCTAAGCAACTTGCATATTTATACGCAGCGCGGCACATCACACCGTAAGTCTGAAAACGTTGAAGACCGCAAGCAGTATGAAGACAAGTACTGGCGTAACGAAGGCTACGCAATTGAAGAGTTTGAAGCGTATGCAGCAATCGACGAAGCCAACATGAAAATTGGCGCCGCACCAGCAGCTTAAGCGCGACAGGTAAATGCATTGCTAGGTTAACCGCCTAGCAATTAACCCATTTATAAAAGGTAAGTGCCATGAGTGCCATTGCAAATTTTAAAAAACGCCGCCTAGCTGAAAAAGCCAAACAAGGTGAACAGCAAGTAAAGCCAACAACGGCGCTTGCGTTACTTGCAACATTGTTAGGCTGCGACGAATCAAAAGCCATTGAAACCGCGCAACAATACATTGACCAAAACATTCATTTTTTTAATGTGAACATGAGCTTTGATCCTGCAGCGCCAGGCGAAGATAAAACCGCTGTTGCAGACGTCACACTTGATGAAAGCGGCAGCATTGAAAACATTGATGTTTCAAACGTTGAACATGCAACCGACGAGCTAAACGAAAGCATTAACAGTGCAAGCAATGCGGCAGGCGACATTGAAAGCGCCGCAGATAAAGCCAGCGACGCCGCCAGCGATTTGGCCTACCAAGCCGACGATATTAACGCCGCAAATAGCGACTTAAAAGACACGGTTGAAGAGCTAAAAAAGCCGTCGGCGGCGCAAGAATCCTCCAATTCAAAGAGCAAAACCAAGCAAAAAAACAGCTCGAAAAAGTAAGCCTAACAGGCAAAGGGCAGTACGCCCCAAGCCTGCACTTACAGCTTATTGAATTAGAAGACGACCTAAAACGCTTAAAAAGCTATGTAACCCGCGCCGACAAAATCACCCACAAACGTGAGGTGTTATTGCCAAAGTGGTTACCCATTGTTGAAGACTACTTAGCAAAAAAAGGAAAGCAAAATGAAGACAACCCGATTTTCGCGTATTGCACGATTTGGATGTTTGATGTTGGCAACTTCGCTCGTGGGCTTGAGTTTGGTTTCAGAGCCATTGAGTTTAACCAGCCCATGGCTAGCAGCATTCGCCGCAAGTGGCCTGGTTTTATTGCCGACACTGTTTTTGATTGGGCGCAAACCCAAGCAGAAAAAGGCCACAGCATTGAGCCGTATTTTGGCCAAGTGTTCAGCAACGTTGCGAACCATTGGAAATTACCAGAGCAAGTTACGGCTAAGTACTACAAGTTTGCGGGCCTTGCGTTACTGCGCAGCAAAAATGGCGACATTAGCCCGTCAACCGTTGGCGACGTGCAAAGGCTACAGCAGGCCGACGGCTACTTAGCTAAAGCAGCAGAGCTACATAAGCACGCACAAGTAAAAACAGTACGAAACAAAATAGCCATGAGATTAAGAGCCATTGCCGAGCTAAACGCCCAGTAATAGCCATTACTCCCAACCCTCCAGTGCATTAGCCGAGTGTTTTAACGGGCGACCGTTAAAAAACCACTAAGACGCTAACTGCACTGAACCCAAATTATTAAGGTATGCGGTATGTCATTTGGATTTGAAGCAACAGCACAAAACAGCATTGCAATAGATGCAACCAGCGGCTGGCCAGCATTAAGTACCGGTGAATTTCGCGATCATCGCCGCATACCTGAGTTTTTTGAAGAAACCGTACTAGCAGACTCGCTCAACCGCAGCGTGCTCGAAGTACAACAACAACTGCTTAAATACATTGCGAAAGAAAACACGGACGTTGCTTTCACCCAAACAAACGGCGTGCCTAACTTTAGCCCCAGCCAGCAAAGCGTTTACCGTGGTGCCGTGTATGCACGTTCGCACTCAGATTTAATGGGGTATTTTTCATCGGTAGACCAAAAAGCCGCAGGAAATAACAAAGCCGACGATGTTGAACAACAAAACGCAATACTGGCGCAATCTAACCGTAGCATTCGTTTATTGCTTGGCCTTGGCCGCGCAGGAGTGCAATTGCTATGAGCCAAACAATTACCCAATTGCAGCAACTAACCAGCTTTTTATTGCAAAGCCTAAAAGGCGCAATACACACCAATAATTTAGACGCATGGCAAGAGCGCGGCACACTAATAATAAGCGGCGAAGACAAAGGCCAAGACGGTTACGCAGTAGCAAAGTGGAAACACACAGCGGTTATAGCAATCGAAGATTTTCCGCACCGCAAAGTAAACCCATACAACTTACTAGCAATGGTGAGTGCCTTTTTAATAGATAGCGACTGGCCACGTGACGAATACGGCCTTGATGACCCCGAAATAGACATTGACGTAGTAAGCAAAGACAACGCAACAGTGCTAATCGACGTGCAACTAATTGACGACATCGAGCTAATACCCGCCGACAACGGCCCCGTATTATTTAACGATGCACGTTATTACGTATCGCTAGCCCCAATTAGCATAGCCGAAGACGTAGACGTAAATATTAAGGGCCAATCATGAGCTTAGTGATCACCCCAAATAGTAAACAAGCACTCAGTGCAAAACAGCAATTGCAGCTATTGGCATTGCCTAGTACTAAACGCATTCGCTTACTTAAAACCCTTGGCCGATACGAGCGCAAATTAGCGCGCCAACGCATACGCGCGCAAACCACGCTAACCGGCACTAAGTTTGCCCCGCGTGCAAATGGCAAAAAAGGAAAAATGCTTAAACGCATGGGTAAAACATTAGAACCCTACGTAAAAGCCACTAATCGCTTAGAGCTAAAACATAAAAACGCCCTAACCGGACGAGTAGCCGCGCTGCAACAACAAGGCGGCAGCGAAAAAATGACCGCCGCCCGTATGGCCCGTATTCATGGCAAGCCAGATTACAAAGCACCATGCACCCGCAGCCAAGCTAAAGCGTTATCGGCCGAAGGGTACAAAGTACGTAAAACCAAAGGTAAAGGCTACCGACGCGCAACCATAAAAGAAATTATGGCAAGCCTTAATCACGGCAAAGCGACCTTAATTTTAAGCAAATTACGCGGCGAAAAATCACGTAATAGCTGGAGCATACCCGTTAAAGCCCGCCCGTTTTTAGGCGACACACCGCAAAACGTGCAAGCGCAATTAGCACAAATTTTAAACAACCTTAATAAACGAGGATAAACTAATGTCACTAGGTAAAGTGCAAGTTAATAATTTAAATTTGGGGCAGGGTGACATTAGTGCCATCGAACGCCACTTTTTATTTGTAGGCCGCGCAGGTGATGCAGCCGAAGAAAGCCAATTGTTTAGCATTGGCGCGCAAACCGACTTAAGCAAAACATTTGCCGATAGCCCACTGCGCGATCAGCTTATTGCAGCGCAAAAAAACGCAGGCCAAAACTGGACGGCAGCGGTTTACCCACTAGCCGAAGCCGAGAACATTATTGACGCAATTGACCGCGCCAACGAAGTACAAAGCTTTGAAATGGTTATTGTATGTAACGAGCAAAAAACCAGCGCCGAAATTACCACTATTCATGATCACCTAGAATCGTTAAAAGCCACATTAGGCCGTTTTGTATCTGCATTAATTGCAGTGCCAGGCATAGATGTTGCCACGCAAACATGGCCCGCTTATGAAGCCGCAACCGTGGCACTGCAAGCAGGTGTTGCCGCGCACTTAGTAGTACCTGTACCGCAATTACACGGCAATAACGTAGGCGTATTAGCGGGGCGATTATGTGATCGTAGCGTAAGCATTGCCGACAGCCCAATGCGCGTAGCCACTGGCAGCGTACTTGGCCTAGGCGCAGCACCGGTTGACAGCGAAAGCGAACCACTATCGCTAGCAACACTAGAAACCCTAGCCAATGCCCGCATGAGCGTGCCGCAATGGTACAGCGATTTTGAAGGCACCTACTGGAGCGATGCCCAAACGCTAGACGCAGAAGGCGGCGACTACCAATACCTAGAGCACCTACGCCCAGTGCATAAAGCCAGCCGCGAAGTGCGCGTATTAGCCATTCGCCGTGTAGCAAACCGCGCGCTTAACTCAACGCCAAACAGCATTGAGCTAAACAAAGCGTATTTTATGAAACCGCTACGCGCCATGAGCAAAAGCACCACTATTTTAGGTACCCAGTTCCCCGGTGAAATACAGCCGCCAATTGAAGGCGATATTTCAATTGTATGGACCACCAATAAAACCGTGGTTATTTACATGGTGCTACGCCCATACAACAGCCCTAAAGAAATTACCGTCAACATCATGCTTGATTTAAGCAGCAACTAGGAGAACTGATCATGCGTTTATCAGGAATGAATTTTAACGTGAATTTGGGCGACATTATGGTGCAAGTTGACACCGCATCATTAGCTATTACCGACAACAGTGCTGTAAGCCAAACAGGCGGCGTACCAGACGGCTTTGTAGATGGCGATGTAGCAGCCAGCGGCGAACTATCGGTTAACGCCAGTAACTTTGCACTCATATCAGATGCTGCAAAAAGCGCCGGTTCCTGGCGCGGCATGCAAACGTTCGACATTTTGTTTTATGCCAAAACCAGCAAAGACGAAATGAAAGTAGAAGCCTTTGGTTGCCGCATTAAACTCAGCGACATTTTAGACATAGACAAAAAAGGCGGCAGCGCCAGCTTGTTTAAAATACCGTTTGATGTAACCAGCCCCGACTTTGTAAATATCAACGGTGTGCCGTACCTGCGCAGCGAAGAAATTGAAAACATAGTGCAATAAAAAGGCAGTTAGTAAATGGATGATCTAGACCACCTAGTAATTGCACAGGAACGCGCTGAAAAACGTTTTGTTGATCAGCGCCTAAACGGACTTAAAAACAGCCGCGTTATTAGTGCAACGGACTGCATTGATTGCGGCGACCCAATACCAAAAGCGCGACAAAAAGCCATAAAAGGTGTGCAGCGCTGCGTACCGTGCCAATCGTTAAGCGAGTAGCAAAATGAACAATATTAAAGTGAAT
Organism: Pseudoalteromonas nigrifaciens; assembly: GCF_002221505.1. Taxonomy (NCBI): domain Bacteria; kingdom Pseudomonadati; phylum Pseudomonadota; class Gammaproteobacteria; order Alteromonadales; family Pseudoalteromonadaceae; genus Pseudoalteromonas; species Pseudoalteromonas nigrifaciens. The sequence goes on from NZ_CP011036.1 coordinate 1,473,591, forward strand.
TACAATTTTATTTCAGAGCTAGAAGGCGGCGCGCAACTAAACGGCTATGTGCCCGATGCAGCCAATTCTAAATCTGGAGTAACCATTGCCACTGGCTTTGATATTGGGCAATGCGACGAAGCTGCATTGAAATACTTATTGCCCGAATTTATTGCTAATAAATTAAAGCGTTTTTGCTTATTAAAAGGCAACCAAGCATTAAAAGCATGTAAGCAAAACCCGCTTAACATTAACGAAAATGAAGCAACCATTATTGATTTATGCGTTAAGCAGCAATCAACCGATTACCTAGTTGCTACTTACAACAAGCATTCAGCCATTAAGTTTGAGCAACTGCCAGAACCTATGCAAACCGTTATTGCGTCGGTGGCATTTCAATATGGCAATTTAGCCAAGCGTTGCCCTAACTTTTGGCGCACGGCCATAACCCAAAACACGCAAGCCATGATTGACGAACTGGTTAACTTTGGCGACCGATACACAACGCGCCGCTGGCGTGAAGCTACTTATTTACAACAAGCGGAGTGCTGATCATGGGCTGGTTTTCAAAAGTATTTAATGGCAACCCAATAGAAGCCATTGGCAAAGCGGGCGATGCATTATTCACATCAGACGAAGAACGCCAGCAGCTAAGCAACGATTTAGCAGAGATTCAGCAAAAACCGCTGCTAATGCAAGCGCTAGCAAATACCCATGCAGCACAACACCGCTCAACTTTTGTAGCGGGTGCACGCCCTTTTTTACTCTGGGTGTGTGGTTTTGGCTTTTTGTTTACTTTTTTAATAAACCCTATTTTGCAATGGATTATGCCTGAAGCCGGAACGCCAGAACTGCCAACAGATGTAATGATGGAATTAACCCTCGCATTACTTGGCCTAGCAAGTTTAAGGACAGTAGAAAAAATTAAAGGAGTAGCCAAGTGAAAGAAGTAGCCGACTGGATAATGGTAGCCATTGCCTTTATTAGCCTAGTGCTAACCGTATTAGTGCCGCTGTTAGTGAGCCTATTTAACGCCCACAAAGCAACGGCCAAAGAGCTAAGCGACCACAAAACCCATGTGGCCGAAACGTACGCCACCAAACCCGATTTTGAAAAATTAACTGATCGTATGGAAAGCCGCATTAAAGACGGATTTGAAACACTCGAAAAACTATTCACCAAATCTAAGGAATAACCATGAAAAAGCACGTTGTACTAACACTTGGCGCAAACGACATCAACTTTGAAGTAACCACCGAAACTTATAACGGTTACCTAAACGACATTATGCCAAACAACAAAGTGGCTCCAGCGCATAACTTTGTAATGCGATCAGTAGTAGACGAAGACAAAGAAAAGCTACGTAAAGTACTCGACGATTCGCCAGGTGCAGCAATGCAAATTTGTGGCTTGCTACAGCAGGAGTTTGCCCCAGCAATTGAAATTAGCGTAAAAAAATAAATGCGCTGGTTGAAGCCATAGACAACAACCAGATCGAGCAATTGCTAACGTATCGGCGGAAAATACTCCCGCACGAAGACGACAGCGAACTAAACATTGCTCGTGCTGCATGGCTTTTAAAACGCCAGCGTGAAGACCTAGAAACACTCGTTGCCAATGCAGTGTGCAAAGCCTTTGGAGGCAAGTAAATGAGTTTACCGCAACAGCTAATGTTTACCGTTGGTATGATTGACCAAATTACTAAGCCTATTGCAAAAATAAGCAGTAGCCTTAATGGGTTAACCAACGACTACCAAGCTGGCACCATGAAAATGGCGTCGGGCGTTGCGGGTATTGCGGCCAGTGGTTATGCACTACAAAACGCACTCATGCCAGCCATAGAAATGGACCGCGCACTAGGCGAAGTAAGCTCGCTTGGTGTGCGCGAGTCTGCATTAAAACAACTTACCGACACCTCGTACCAATTTGCGCTTAAGTACGGCAAATCGTCTACCGAATTTGTTAAATCGAGTTACGACATACAAAGTGCCATTGCCGGGCTAAACGATGCCGACTTATCGGCATTTACGCTATCGAGCAACGTATTAGCTGCGGCCACTAAGTCAGACGCAGGCACTATTACCAATTACATGGGCACCATGTACGGTATTTTTAAAAACCAAGCCAACGAAATGGGCAAAGGCGAATGGGTAGAACAACTAACCGGCATGACCGCAACCGCAGTACAAGCGTTTAAAACCACAGGTACAGAAATGTCGGGCGCATTTACCGCCATTGGTGCACAAGCAACCAGTGCCGGTATAAGCATGAACGAACAAATGGCCATACTAGGCACATTGCAAGCAACCATGTCGGGCAGTGAAGCAGGCACAAAATACAAATCGTTTTTAGCTGGAGTAGGCAAAGCGCAAGACGCACTCAACCTAACCTTTACCGACAGCCAAGGCGCAATGCTGCCAATGGTCGACATACTAAACCAAATAAAAGGCAAGTACGGCGAAACCATAGACGTAGCAGAAGGCGACGCACTTAAAAAAGCATTTGGCTCAGCCGAAGCCGTAGCCACCATAAACTTATTAATGAACGACATTGATGGCCTAGGTAAATCAATAAACGACCTAGGTGATGTAACCGGCATGCAACAAGCCGAAAAAATGGCAATGAGTATGACCGACCAAAGCGAGCGACTAAGCCAAAGCTGGTATGTAATTCGCGCTGCATGGGGCAGCGCAATACTGCCCGTATTTAACGACTTTGTAGGCATGATTGCCGACATGGGCACCAGCGTTGTGTGGTTTACCGAAGCATTCCCTAATTTAACAAAATGGATAGGTTACGCCGCCGTTGGCGTGCTTGGCCTTGTAGCTGCAGGCGGATTATTTACGCTAATGATGGGCGCAGGAAAAATGGCCATAGTTGCATGGACAGTAGGCGCAATGGTGTGGGGCGGTATAACCACCGCACTAACCACAGGGCTAACATTTTTAAAAGGCGCAATGCTGGCACTTAACATTGTTATGTACGCCAATCCAATTTTATTAATTGTTGCAGGAATAGTTGCCGCTATTGCCGCCGTGGGTGCATTGATTTATTACTGGGACGACCTAAAAGCAACTATGGGCGAATGGGGGTGGATAAAAGCAATTGTAGGCGTGTTTACCTCGGTTTGGTCAACCATTAAAAATTTATTTACTGGCTACCTAAATTGGTGGATAGACAAAATAAACATGCTGCCCGGCGTAGACATAGAACTAATAAGCTCAGGCTCTAATGCCAGCACATCAAGCATCGACGCAATAGAGCCAATTAGAAGTAAAGCCGAAAAAGGCGGTATTACTCAGCAAATAAGTAACGCAAACCAACAAAAATCAACCAGCGTTGGCACTGTTAACGTGTACCCAGCCAAAGGCGAAACTAACTTTATGAACTTTGTGGAAATGCAGTCATGAGTATTTATAGCGACCTACATATTAAAAACGGCGATGTGGTGTTAGACGCAGGCAACAACCCAACGTATTTAAGCAACCGCGACGTAATAGCCCAAGACATAGTGCACGCAATTTTAGACACCGGCCTTGCAAACTTATTAGTAAGCGACCGAGGAACAGGCGTAACCCAAGACACCCAAACGCAAATAAAGCTACTGGTTGAAGACGACTTACGCATTATGCCTGGCACCGTGCAAGTTGAGCAAAACCAAGTTAACAAAGGCCAGTGGTGGGTAACTGCTAAAACCATCGAGTTTGGCGCTATTTCATCATTGATCATCGAGGCACAATAATGGCTGACCTAACCCCAATAATCGACTTTAAACGCATTGTAGAAAACGCAGGCATTCCCACTACTGAGGAAGGTTGGAAAACGCTATTTAAACAAGACGTAGACGCAAGCGGCAGTATTATTGCAAACGAGTCGCCATATTCACCATTTTGGCGACTTATTAGCGCCATTGTGGCAAAACCTGCAACATGGTTAGTAAACAAAGTATTAATTGAAAAAATACTGCCAAACCTGTTTTTACAAACAGCCACCGACAGCCAATTTATTGAAGCCAAAGCGTGGGAGCACGACCTAACCCGAAAAAGCGAAGAGCGCACACAAGGCAAAGTGCGTTTTAACCGCGCCGCCAATACAGGCCCCAGCTTATTAATTAGCGCCGGTACAGTAATACAAACCGATGCCATAAACGGCACGGTTTACCGTGTGCTAACCATTAACGACGTAATATTGCCTGAAAACCAAACCAGCGTATTAGTGCCAGTAATTGCCGAAAACGCAGGCGCAGCTTACAACCTAGGCGCAGGTTATTACCATATTTTACCCGAAGCGGTAACAGGCATTAGCAGCGCTATAAACGACGAACACTGGCTTGATGCACTCGGTGCCGACGCAGAAACAAACCAAGATTTAAAACTACGTACCCGCAACGCATTTACCGCCGCAGCGCCGTGGCACATTGACGCCGTTTACCGCGCTATTTTAACGCAGCGATCAGGCCTTGATACCGACAACATATTTTTTGAGCACGACGCCCCGCGTGGCCCGGGCACTGCAAACGCCTATATTTTATTAGACACAGGCACACCCAGCCAAAGCCTAATTGATGATTTAAACGACTATGTTATGGCAAAAGGCTTTCATGGCCATGGCGACGACTTACAAGTAATGGCCATGCCAGGCATTAATGTAAGCGTAGGCGTAACCATTTACCCACACGCCTACTTGCTCGAAACCCAAGTAACGGCATTGCTCGCCAATGTTGAAAACTTTATACGCAGCGCGTTTAGAGAAAACACCGACTACACAGTAACTAAAACGCAGCCCGCTAGCCGCTTTAGCTTTAGCCGCCTAAGCCAAGAGTTACACAAAGAGTTTGACGGTATCGACTCATTAAACTGGCACCAAACCGATATAACCAGCCAAAACAACGTGCCGCGCTTAACCGCGCTAACCATAGAAAACGGTAATGCGCTATGAACATAAACTGGCAAGCGCTTACCAAAATGCCGTATTGGCTAGCCCGCCCCAAAAGCGAGCTAGACAAACTACGCCAAGCAGCCGTTATTTATTGGCAACGCGTAGCCGACATACTGGCATGGCCTGCAAGGCAGCTAGACCCAATGACCGCCGAACTAGAGCTAGTAAACCTACTCGCATGGGAGCGCGACATTAGCCAAATACCCAACGAAACCGAGCTAATGTACCGCACCCGCGTTAAATACGCCCTGCAATTTGCCAAAGGAGCAGGCAGTAAAGAGGGGTGGTATTTTATGTTTGAAAAACTCGGTACGCCGTGGATCACCATTGACGAACGAGTAAGCGAAACCGATTGGGATGTAGTGAGTTTACAGCTTTTAGACTCAGATTTAGCCGAGCGAAACCAGCTTATAGATAACATCTGCAGACAGTACGGCCGAACAACACGGCGCTACCAATACGACACAATTGCCAGCATGCCACTTATTGCACCGCCAAACGACTTTGCATTAGACAGCCTAACCGGCTTTGCAAAGCTCAATGACGACATGAGCCCAAAGCTTGGATTGGCGTTAATGGATAACGAATCACATTTTATTATTGCAACAAATAAACAGCTTATTAGCTAAAACAAAAGAGGAATTAACATGGCTTCAGTAATTACAATTGCAGGTGAAAAGCTTTTTGCTGAAAAAGCGCAAGCTAATGAGCAACTAGACATAGACACGTTTATTTTTGCAAACGTACCCGCTCAAGACCCAGCAGCACCAATTAACCGCGATGAGCTTTTACCAAGCGATCATATAGTGCATCAACAAATAGTGCAGCAAGTAGGCCGCATTAACGAAAACGTAGTGGTTTACTCAACCGTGCTAGACAGCGTAACAGGCCCGTTCGAATTTAATTGGGTGGGGTTGTTTTCTTCAGTAAACCAAACATTAGTAGCTATTAACCACATACCAAGCACCGCCAAAACAATTACCGAACCAGGCGCGGCGGGTAACACCCTAAACCGTAACTTTGGTATTGAATATTCAGGTATAGCGGATTTAACGGGTATTAACGTAGCGCCAGAAACATGGCAACTAGACTTTACCGCGCGCCTAAGCGGCATGGACGAGCTAACCCAGCAATTAGCCAAAGATTTAAACGGTGTAGACTCATTTATTGATGATGGCTTTAAAGTAACACCGCGTAGTGCACTTAACTCATTTGAAATAAAGCCAGGCGTTGGTTACATAAATGGATTACGAGCTGAGCTTAAAGAAGTTACTTATTTAAATGTTAGTGAATACCCAAAATACGTTTATGGGGATGCTTATTTTGAAGGCGATGCAGCATCAACATGGGCGCCACGTGTCCAATGTTATACATCGGATGTTGAAATAGACGACTTTATTGATGAGCAAGGCAGAAAGCACTTCTTGGCCAAGCTGGCTATTATTCATGGTTATAATGAGGTTGAAGAGAAGCGTATAAAATTTAATTTAAGACAGGATAGCTCAGTAAGAGCTTTTGAAAAATTAGACGATGCAAAAAAAGACAGGTTATTAAAGTTAGATCAAGAATTTAAAGTAAATGAAAGGAATGCAGTTTATAAAGTTAGAAAAAAAAATGAAGAGGTTGTAGATAACACATTAGCAATACAGTTATACGAGAATGATTTTATAGGTAAACTCATGATGGATAAGGAAGTTACTGAAAAAAATTTAGGGATAGTTGCAGGGGATGTAGCTTATGATCTGTTCAATATAGACATTCTAGATAGTGTAAGAGATATACTCATAGAAAAGAACATAAAGTTTGTAATTGATAGCTCAGAAGATATAGCAATTAGAAGAGAGTTTAAGTTTGTCCGATCGTTAGATTTAAAACCATTAAGAATTAAAACAGCAGGAGGTGGGGGGTTCCTAAGAACAGGCATTGTTAAAGATGAAATAGAGGGTCAGAAAGTGCTTTCAGTTGGAGAGCAAAAAACCTTTGTTAAAGGAGTAAGGTTAGAGGGAGGTTTACCAGTTCGATTTAGCTCTTTAGTTGGCAGCGACGGCAAGCTGCCGAATAGAAGAGGAAGAAATACAACTTGTTTGTACTTAGGGAATATGTATGATTTTGAAATTGATGTTATTTTATCATATGGCGAAAATGCAATATATGGGAAAAGTATTTTTAATGGTAGTGGTAAAGTAAACATAGAGTGGTGCCATAAAGGATGGGCTTTAAAGCCTCTTTCTATAGGGTCCGCAGGTAGTGCATGTACAAGCTTAGATTTTAATACAAATTTTGATTTCACAATACACCCTTTTGACATTGAAAATGTTGTTTACTCTAAATTCAAAGGGTATTGCCAAGCTATAAGAATGCAGTATGAGCATTATGAAAGTGATGAAATAGCAATTATTTTTAGAGATGAAGGGTTAGGATCTGTGTCATTTGAGTATGGCATAGAGGCAGTAGAGGCAATGTATAGATATAATTCAATTGTGCCTTCGTATATAGATATGAAGTTGCGCATCGAGTTAGGAAACAGCAAGGAAAATCACTTTGAAATAGATGCCAGCAGAGTTTCAAACGTACCATTTTTAGATCAAGCATATTTCTCAACTATACCACCCGGTGTTTTGGCATTCAAGAACACGCAATTTAGCGGCTCTACGGTAAGACAATCAACAAATGAAACTCCTGTATTCCATAAGCCAAATAAAGAGACGAGAATAAGCTTAGATGGTGGGTATATTGAAAGTGGGGAATATTTTAAAATGAAATCAAATAATTCAATATGGGAAAATGTATCATCTACAGGTGCTAGGTTTGAAAATGGTTTCTTATATCCCGATGGTAACGAAACTAATTTTAATGTAAACAATGGTATAAATTTAATAGATTTAGGTGAAATTGAAATAGATAGTAATGGTGAGGTAGAAATAAATGCCCCGAGTGGTTTTGGTAGAATTTTATTTGTTAATATACATGTAGTTAGAAGTACAAATGAATCAATCAATGGCTTGACTATAATGGAAAGAAAATCATTTTCATGGAAATATAAAACAGGGTTAGGGAATGGTTTTTTTGTAAACGCGTCAATACTTTGTTTGAAGAGTTAGTCATGCTAACACTTAACTCATTATCAATTACCCTTAAGTCACTTCGTATTACGGCAAGCCAAGAGCTTGCCAGTGAAGACGCTAGCGGCCAGTCGTCTAGCACCGACCAAGCCGAAACGGGCATTAAAGCTAAAACATTGGCTGTGAGTGGTTTTTTAACATTCACTCAAGCTGAGCACTTAGCACAATTATTTGATATGGCCGAAGCCACCGAAAGTGGTGCACGGGTTATTTTTCGCATAAGTAATCATACGGCCAGTGCACTGGGGGTTAAACAAGTACGCTTTAGCAGCAAAATTGAAGCTGTAGAGCAGCAAACTACCCGCCAATGGTCTGTTAGTTTTACCCTTAGCGAATGCCGTTCTGTGCCTGAAAAAGTGGAAGAGCGAACACCCCCAGCCGAAGCAAACCAGCAGGGCGGTAAAAGCAATGTGCAATATGCAAATATTGGTGATCATCTACAAAAAAACTTTGAATCGTTGAGAACCGTGTAATGGCTACCGCAAACGCTCGTTTTATTGCCCGCGCTTATATCAACGATTCAAAAGTTGATATGAAAGACCACTGGATAGTGCTGCAAGCATCAACGCCAGGTAACTGCCAAATAACAGTTAACCAAAACGTTGCTAAGTTAGCACCGGTTGCGGTTGATCTTGGTTGGGGCAATATGGTCGACCGCGTATTTAACGGCTATGTTGAACGTGTAATGCCAGCCGTAAACGGCTGGTATACGCTATTTTGCCGTGAGTGGTCGGCATCACTCGCTTATAATTTAACAGTAATGCTGCGCCATCCAACCATGCGCCAAGTGCTTGACGAAATCACAGCACAAACGGGCGTTGAATTTGTAATACCCGATAAAACTTACGCCAATACATCAATACCTTGCTTTTACTCTGATAGCTCAGGCTATGCCATGCTAAACAACATCGGCCGTGCATTTCGCATTGCCGATTTTGTATGGTATCAACAAGGCAACGGTAAAGTTTATGTGGGCAGCTATGTCGATTCGTTTTGGTCCGATAAACCCGTATCAATAGCTAACGAACTCATGACCGATCATCAAGCAGGTAAAACCGCAAAAATGGCAGCAGCCCCAATGATACGCCCAAACGTTATAGCCAACGGCGAGCGTATAACCGCTGTTGAGTTTCAAGGCACAAACATGAAGATAAGTTGGTAACGATGGAAAAAGCAATATTAAGAATTGTGCGCCGGTTGTTTCCAGAACTAACGGGCCAATTACATTTACCGCGCTGGGGCAGAGTGGTTGCATTGCCCGAACTACCTTTAGAGGATGGCGAACGCGGTAGCGATGCATTTTACCCACGCTATGCCGCAAACGTTCAACTCATTGACGAAAACGGCACAGACACCAAATCAAAACCACTTCAAGCCGTGCCGTTACCATTGCCAGGCGCGGGCGATAAAGCAGGCCGACTAGAACCGCCGGCTATTAATTCAATTGTAGAAATTGGCTTTGCCTATGGCCGAGCCGATAAACCATTCATTAGAACAGTTCTACCCTTTGGTTGGGACCTACCCGCAATCAAAGAAGGTGAAACCCGCACTCAAGTACGCGAAGGTGTATACCAACACATAGATGAGCACGGCAACTTTGAAAACAAAACCGACGAGTCATTAAAAGACATCATCGGTAAATTAGCCGACCTACAATGTGAAAGCCGCAAAGTAATAGCAACCAAAGAGCAAGAGCATAAAAGCCCTAAAACATGGATAGGCAGCGACAGCGAAAACGTACTCAAACTACTATCAGAGTTAATGGCCACAGTAAAAGATATAGCAACAGAATGCGCAACACATAAACACAGCCCAACAATGGCACCACCAACAACAGCTGCAGTGTTTACAAGTAAAGCAGATGAAGCAAGCGCCCAAAAATCTAGGCTCGACCCAATAACAAAGTAACACACAAGCCCCACAATCAAACCCAGCCAAGCGCTGGGTTTTTTATTGCCTGCCACTCACTGCAGCTAAGATAACAACGCCAATACAAGCAAGGTAAGTTTAAGCCACATAAACCAGCTCCACACAGAATGTAAGTGACGGAATCCGCACTCTTCCTCACCCTCCTGCGCGCTCTTTATCGTTATTTTTTTACAGTTTTAAAGTACTTCATTTCAAACGCCAGCCAGCGCCCTGTATAAGGTTCTTAGCGGATCAAGGATCTGAAAAGATCGTGATTAATTTCACTGTTTTACAGTTTAAGCCCCTGTAATTTATAAGAAATAAAACAAAATAGAATTGCTAAACAATAACTTAGCTCGTTTACGTGACGTTTTAAAGATCAAAGGAGTTTTCACGGATTATTAAAAAGCATTACAAAACAGTAGTTTAAGTGAAAGCAAAACTGAAATTAAAAAAAGTGTAATTTTTTCGAAAAAACCCTATTGCGCGATCTGAAAAGCAGGTTAGCTTAGATGTAAGTCACAAAATAGGTATTTTAAATATAATGGAAAAGCTAGATCGAATCGCAAAACTAAACACAGAAATGTTGGCTGTATTAACCCTATTAATCAGAGACGAAAATTACACAGAACTGAAGCACCAACTATTGGACTCAGCACTGCAAAGGCTTTTAAATAATAGCGAGTCTATAAATCAGGAGTTGTTGAATTGAAAAAGGGCTTAATGCCCTTTTTTATTTTAGAAAACGAAAGCAGTGTGTATAAAAGTGTGTATAAATTAGTTGAAGGTAAAGTAATAGGTTTTTAAAAACAAGGTTTTACATGGGAATTATCATAATCGTGCCAGTATATTGTAGGTTGATTTTGCTCTTGATATGCCATGCGTAAAACCTTGAGTAGTTAACTTTAAAGCGCCAAAAATAGCGCCAAGTTACTAAAATTATGAATTATTTAGATTATGGCATATGGGCGGGGGAGTTTATAGTTTTGGGTGAAAAATGATGTGCTTGCTTTTTAAGCATAAGTGAAGCAAAAAGTAAGTAGAGGGGCTACGACAACTAGATAAATTATATGAGAGTAAATTAATGAATCATCACTAGACTAAAGTCTATAGGTTAGTTTAATTCACCTATCGAATTTATTTTAATCGTTTGTCGATTTTGTGTTAATTCTCTAAAGTTCAGTTGTCGGCAACAAGCACGACTTAACTAATAGGACTATGACCATGAAATTAACACTTATCAAAACTATCGCTCTTAGCTCACTACTTACATGTTCAGCTGCTGCAATGGCTGAGCAAAGTGATTACAAATTAATGGTTATTGAAACCGCAACTGCACCACAGCAGTTGGAGCAATCGTTTAACAGCTGTGCGCTTAACGTTAAGTCAAAAAATTACGCTGAAGCTGAAGCCGTGTGTACACAAGCAATTGCACTATTAAATAATGCACAAGGCTCTAAATTTAAACTACGCCAGCTTACATCGTACGCGTTAAGTAACCGTGGTGTTGCACGTTTAAAAGCAAATAACGAGACTGCTGCAATCGCTGATTTATACGAGGCAGTGCAGCTTAATAAAAACGCACTTGTATCTCATAATTTAACGCGCGCTAAACAAGAGCTATCTTTATAAGAAGCATTAAATAGCAAAGATTAAAAAGGGCGATGCCTTTCTAAAGTATTCTTATTAATTGTGAATAACAAAAAATGCCGCTCATTTTACTGAGCGGCATTTTTGTATCACTAATTTATGTGGTTGCTAGCTTAGCCTGCAACGGGTGTACTGCCTGTTGGAATGTCTTTCATGCTTTTAATTAGCATGTAAATACAGGTGGTGGCTAAGCAGCCGCCTAAATAAAGTAAAATACCATCGCTTGCATCAGAGAAGTTAGCTGCAAGCATTGGGCCTAGCACAGAGCCTAGGCTGTAGCTTAAAAGCATGATTTCGGTTGCTGATACAATTTTAGCCATAGGCAAAGAGTCGCAGGCGAGCGTAATGGCAATAGGGTAAAGTGCAAAACTTGCTGCCCCTAACACTAAATAGCTAACAACTAAGCCGCTAAAGCTGGTTGTTTGCAATATACCTAACACGCTTGCTGCACCTAAAAAGCAAAACATTGCCATGAGTAAGTTTTTACCCATACGAGTAGATAAGTAACTTACAAGTGGCTGTACTAACATGCCGCCAAGAATAATAATTGCCATTAACAAACCTGTATATTGAGCTTGCTCGCTTTGTGCTGCGATATATACAGGCATTAATCCGTAAATTGGCCCCAGTAATAGCCCCGACGCTAAGCAACCTAATATTGCTGGGCGGCTAAGGGTTTTAATTTCTTTTAATGGCAGTTTTTGTAGTTCTTGGCTATCTGGTTGGCCTGATGTAATTAATAACGGTGCTAAAATTGCTAGCAATAATAAACCAACTACAAATAAGTAGGGCACAGCACCTACCGTGCCTAGCGGTGCTATAGCAAGTTGGCCTACTGCGCTGCCGCCATAAAGCGAGGTCATGTAAAGGCCTAAACGTTTAGCACGAGCTTTAGGCGTGTTGGTCATTAATAACCACGATTCAACCACCACAAATACACCTGCAACGGCCATACCGGCAACAAAACGCGCCATTAACCAAACCCCAGCTTTAGGCATAACTAGCTGAGCAAGAACACTTAAAATTAATAAACTAAGAAATAAAATAAAAGCAAACCTGTGGCCTATTTTTACCACTATGCGTTCAATGCATGTAGCGCCAATAAGTAAGCCAAAATAAAATACACTCGCTAGCCATGGGGCAAGATCTACATCGAGTTTAAATGCCGATAGCGATAGCGGGATCAGGCTCATTAAAAAGCCAGAAGCTATAGCAAAAAAAGACAAACCGATAACAGGTGCTAACGGGTTATTTGACTTGCTAGTAGCAACGAATTCTATCATTAGAATTATCCGATTTTAAGGTCATAAATAAACGCTGTTTACCGACTATGTTTTAGGGCGATTATTTAATGTTGGTTGATTTTGCGGCGAATGTAGGACTCTTTTGAAAGGAAGTAAAGTGATTTTTTATTAATCAATGAAAATAAATTTTTAACTGCACAATTACGTAAAATAAGCGCACAATTGCGACGTGTTTGTGTTTTAAACGTATTAAAATTGTATGGTTTTTGTTATTTTATTTGCTTGGTTTAATGCGATAAGAGCAATAAATTTAAGCTATTGAGCAAACCATTAGTAAATGTTTTTAAGTTATAAACAGTTGCGGCACAACAAATAAAAGTAACAGCCTTTAAAACGATTACTTTTATGTGTTGTAAACGAGCGGTTTTAATTTATGCAGCTGAGTTAAAACTAAACGTTTGATTACTGCATTAGCAGCGCTAATTGATGATACAAACCAATACCTATTAAAACATTAAACGGAAAGGTAATACCTAAAGAGCACAGCATAGCAAGGCCAATATTCGCTTCTGGAATAGCGGCTTTTATGGCTGCAGGCGCTGCAATGTATGAGGCACTGGCAACTAGGCTCCCTAAAACTACAATTGAACCCATTTCCAGGTGTAAAAGTGTACCGACTGCTACGCCAAGCGTGCCCAAAAATAAAGGGGTAATAATAGCAAATAAAGCTAACTTCCAATGATGCCAAGGCACAGGGCGCAAAGTTTGCGCTGCGGTTAAACCCATTTCAAGTAAAAATAATGCCAGTACAACCTTAAAGCCGTTAGTTAATAAGCTGGTAACTTGGCTACCTTGTTGCGTGCCATACATTATGCCAATAATTACACCGCCAACGAGTAAAATAACGCTTTTATTGGTTAGCGCTTCGTGCCAAACCGCTTTTAAAGACAGCTTTTTAGCTGGCGCACTTTCTTTATTAAATTTTCTATATATTAGCAGGCCAACAATAATGGCCGGCAGCTCTAGCATCACTAAATACAAAGTTACTTCAGCGCCTACAACCAAACTAGACGACTCTGCGTAGGCAAGCGCAACAGCAAATGTACCCGCACTAACAGAGCCATAATGCGCCGCAATACTGGCACTATTAGCATGAGAAAGTGTAATAACGTACTTTAAAATAGGGTACAGCATTAAAGGAATAAGCCCCCCAAGCAGCATAATGGCCCCCATTTCAGGGAGTAGCTGCCAATTTAAATTACCGTGTAAAACCATACCGCCTTTTAAACCAATAGTAAGCATTAGCAGTAAGCTTAGGGTTTCGTAAGTGGCTTTGGGTATAGCAAGATCAGAGTGTATAAGTCCGGCGATTAAACCTAATATAAAAAACATAACAACAATATCGGGCACGGTGTTTCCTAGCTATAAAATTAAGTGGCGCTATTGTAGAGAAAACTTTGTATAGTAAATAATAAAATGAACAGTGGTTATGTATAGATAACTATCTATGAGGTGGGTATGGATTTAAGGCATATATCGTTTAGATTACTAGAAGTGTTTATGAGTGTAGTAAAAACCCGCTCGTTAAGTGAAACAGCAAGGCAGCTTTATTTAACGCAACCTACTGTTTCACTTCAAATAAAGCGCTTACAAGAAGAAATAGGAGAGCCACTAATAACTATGCAACAGCAAAAGTTACAGGTAACCGAGGCTGGCCTTGAGCTATTTAGAACCTGCAAGCAGGTGTTTGCTCATTTTGAAGATTACCAAGATTTTTTAGCCGAATTACGTGGAGGCGAGCGAGGGCGGTGTAAAATTGCCATGGTAAATACGGCGCAATATATTTTGCCTAAATTACTCGGCCCATATAGTAATTTGCATCCGCATGTAGAGTTACCGCTGGAAATAGGCAATCGCGAAGAGGTATTAGCTCGCTTTGAGCGTGGAGAAGACGATATTTACGTTTTTAGCCACCCACCATCGTTAGAGCAAGCCCAAGCAGCTCGGTTTTTACATAATCCATTAGAATTTATAGTGCCTAATAATCATCCTCTATTGAATAAAAAAAACGTAACGTTGGCGGACTTAATGCCATATCGATTTTTACTGCGTGAAAATGGTTCTGCCACACGTATGCTATTTGAAAGTGAGCTACAAAGTAGGGGCTTAGTACTTAGCGACGGCGTTAAAATGGCGAGTAACGAAGCCATACGGGTTGCAGTGTCGTCGGGTATGGGAATTAGCTTGCTGTCGCATCATGTTTTACCAAAAGGTGATAATAGCTATACAAAACTGCATGTGATCGACACCGATATAGCCAGCCAATGGTACTTTGTAATGCGTACCGACAGACACATTTCGCACGCAGCGCGCAGCTTTTTAAAGTTTGCCCAAGCTAATTTAGAGCATTACCTCGATACAAAATGGGTGCGTAATGAACTCCATAGATTACATTTAGAACCTAAAACTTAAATTAAATAAGCAGTCGTTATGTTGCAATATAACTACTTATAATAGTTATATTGCTATCAATACATGGTTATAAAAAGACCCATAATACTTAGCTCTAACTATTTATTATTTTGGTTTTATTTTAAATAAAGCTAAGTAAGGTTTAAGTTTAGATTTTGTTAGGGCTTTTTTACTTAGTTGGAACTAAAATTGCTGCATAGCTTGTAACGCAGCAATGGGTTTGAGCTAATGACAACAATAACGTTTAAAAATCAATACAGTAACTATAACTCCTCTAGTGTAACTAAAGCGGCAAGCCCAAGCGAAGTTGCGGCAATCAATCCCCCCATTGATGAAAAAGCAGGTGATGTTAAAGGCATAAACTCAGCCCCTAAAGAGCAATCATTTTTAGAAAAAGCTCAAGAAGCGCTTGTTTATCAGCGTTTAGGTGTAAATAAAGACAAAATAGACGAGCTAAAAGCGGCAATAGAGGAGCTGACTAAAGAGTTACAAGCGCAAGGCGCTGATCTTGATGTAATTGCAGATAAAATTAACGAACTTGAAAAAATGCTTGAGCAAGAATACCAACAAGGGCGCGATCGAATGGATATGAAACCTCAGCATGAGCCGGGTAAAATAATTTCTGCACTTGTTTAATTTACATAATATTGAATAGTTTGCATTGTTATTGTGCTTACTTTTGCTAAGGTAAAAACTTATAACAAAAATAAACAAGGATTACTAATGAAAACCCTGCAGCAGCAACTAGGTAACTACGGGCTTTATCACCGCTCAAAACGCAATGTACTCACCCACCTGTTAGGTATTCCGCTCATTGTATTTGCCGTATTGTGTTTATTGGCGCGCATTCAGATCCCGTTGGGAGGCCTTGTTATAGATGGCGGACAACTTATTGTATTTGTATCAGTTGTGTATTATTTAATGTTGAGTGTGTCGTTGGGTCTTATTATGGCTGTGCTATTAACTATATTACTTGTGGGCGCGCAACCTATTGCAGCTATGGCATTTACTCCTTGGTTAACGATTAGTATAGGACTGTTTGTATTTGGTTGGATTTTACAGTTTGCTGGCCACTATTTTGAAGGTAAAAAACCCGCGTTTATAGATGATATATCGGGGCTTATTATTGGCCCTTTGTATGTAACTGCAGAGCTATTATTTATGTTGGGCTGTTATAAAAAGCTAGAGCAGCAAGTAACCGACATTGCTGGCCCGACCAAGCCATAAACACAATAACTAACGTGCTGTAACTAAAGCATAAAAATACGGTAACAAAGTATGAATTATAATAATAAAACAGTGTGGATCACCGGTGCGTCATCGGGCATAGGTAAGGAGCTGGCAATACAGTTTGCAGAGCTAGGTGCTAGCGTTATTTTATCGGCGCGTAATGTTGAAAAACTGACAGCGCTTAAGGCTGAACTAAAAGGAGAAGGGCATTTAATATTGCCACTCGATTTAGCAAAGCCCGAAGAAGTATTAAGTAAAGTTACCGCGGCAATAAATGAGTTGCCCGCAATCGATATTTTAATTAATAACGGTGGCATATCGCAGCGTAGCTTATTTTTAGAAAACGACTTTAAAGTGTACCGCCAATTAATGGAGGTTAACTATTTTGGTTTAGTGGCATTAACTAAAGCGGTACTGCCCTCTATGGTTGCAAGAAAAAGTGGCTCGGTTGTGGCTATAAGTAGTGTGGCAGGAAAGGTAGGCTCTAAACTAAGAACCGGTTACTCAGGCACTAAATTTGCTGTGGTGGGGTTTATGGATTGCCTGCGCGCAGAAGTAAAAGAGCATAACATTCATTGTTTAACAATTTGCCCAGGTTTTATAAAAACCGCGATTGCGCACAACTCATTAAACCCGCAAGGTGTTGCACAAAATAAATCTGAGCAAGCTATAGAAAATGGCATGGATGTTAAAGTAGCCGCATCAAAAATGATTAACGCTATTAATAGCAAAAAAGATGAAGTGATTGTTGGCCAAGGCTTAAGTGGTTGGGCTCCTACCATTAAACGCTTTTTTCCGCGTTTATTTAACCGTTTAACAGCTAAAGTTAACTTTAAATAATACCAAAATTCAAGAAAGCTATAGTTGAGTATAAAAATGATAATAAAGTATATATGGCTCGGATTATTTTTTAGCGTGCTGATCTGGTCGGGCATAAACCCAAAAGATCAATTTACTTGGTTTTTAGAAGTGCTACCAGCCATTATTGGTGTGGTAATTATGCTTGGTACCTATAAACAATTTAAGTTAACCCCTATTTTATATTGGTTTATTCTAGCGCATTGTATTGTGTTGATGGTAGGCGGCCATTACACCTATGCTGAAGTACCGCTATTCGATAATTTATTTGGCAGTGAGCGCAATAACTACGACAAAGTAGGGCACTTTTTTCAGGGCTTTGTACCTGCATTACTAGCACGCGAAATTTTACTGCGTAAAAATGTAGTTAATGGCTAAGGGTGGCTCATTACGTTTATTATTTCGATATGCTTAGCCTTTAGTGCTTTTTATGAGCTACTAGAGTGGTGGGTGGCATTGTTGAGCGGCGAAAATGCCGAAGCATTTTTAGGCACTCAGGGTTATATTTGGGATACCCAATCAGATATGGGATTAGCACTATTAGGTGCTATTTGCTCGCTATTAGTGCTTTCTAAAGTACACGACAAGCAGCTAAAAAGCGTTAAAGATTATGGATGAGTTATTATGCTTAGGCTTTATAGCGCTTGTTAATAGATCTTTCGTGACATATAGAAAAACCGGTCTTCTTCTTTGTCTATTACGAAGCCATTTCTCGTATACAGATGATACGCAGGGCTAATTTTAAAAACTCGTAGTCTAAGTAAATTAACACCAGCTTTAATCGCTAATCGTTCGCACTCTGCTAGAGCAGCTGCCCCAATTCCCTTATTTTGAAATTTCTCACTAACCTGTATATCTCGGATATAACATCCTTCATTATCAAAGGCTAAACGAATTGCGCCAACGAGCGAAGTATTATAAAGAATATCCCAATTTTCTAAGTCTACAATTTGCTCTTGTATATTAGATTGTTCCCAGCAAACCGAATAATATTCATAGTATGAACGCATATTTTTATATGTAATATCTACCGATGCATAAAGATCGACTGTTGCTTGATATGAAATCACTGCAAATCTCCCTGCTTTAATTACTTATATGGATAATGAGTCCCACTTTTTGAGTTATCACACCCCAAAATAGCGTGTATTATATTGTTCAATAATTTCACTTAAAAACGTCTATGTAAACAATTGTTTATGCGGGGTATAAAATAAGTTTTACTGTTATGCCTAAAACAACTTTTAATAAGGTTATAGGGCAAAATATAAATACGGTTTTAATGCGCAGTAGTTGTCGCTTAATAATTTATTTGGTTTTATTGAGTGGGATTTATTTAGTAGTTAAGTTTTTAAGTGGTTTTTTTGGGGTGGGGAGGCTGATTAATACTTATTTGCTGCTTTTACTTGAAAGTAATCAGAAAATACCACAGCGGTATAAAAAGAAAGTTTAAATTTATGAGTTATTTTACTAAACGCTGCCCGGTGTTTTTAATGCAAAGAGCCGCGTTTAACTATATGCATTTACTTAGCTTTTTTAGCCTCAAGAGTTTCTATTTCACTCCAAATTTTTTCGGCCTCGGCGCTTAACATAGCGTAGCTTTTAATATCGCCTTTACGCTGTGCCTGCATGCCTTGCTCTAATTTTGCGTCGTACTCTTTGCGTAGTTTTTTGCTTGGATCTGATTTAAATATCGAAAACATGCTTACTCTCTTAATTACTTTTAATGTATTTGCTTGATTGAGTATACATACGATGCCGCGTGGAAAATCGATTATTAAAGTATAAATTAGTCCTGCAGCTAAATATTGAATAATTACTCTAACAGGGTTGAAATCACAAATATTGAGCGTACACTTGTGCGCTGAAAGTTTGGGCGCACACGTGTAAGCCTAAAGTGTTTTGAATCGCAATAGAGAATTAAGTGCTTATGATCACGCAAATATTAGATCAATTTTCAAAATGGTTTTTACACCATCAAAGTTTTGCCAGTTATATAGAGCCAATTATGCAGGTGTTTAAACCCGCATGGCGCGCTGGGCAATATAGAGCGCAAGTAGTTGACGCAGTTAGCCTTAATGGGAGTTTTTTAAGTGTGCAACTTAAGCCAAGTAAACAATGGCCTAAGCATACTGCTGGGCAGCATATAAGTTTAACCCTTGAAATTAACGGGCGATTATTAACGCGTGTTTTTACTGTTGCTTCAAGCGCTCAGCAATTTAAAAACACAGGCTTAGTGCGTTTACTAATCAAAACGAATGCACAAGGGCGCTTTACAGGCTTACTAAATAACACCTTAAAAGCGGGTTTGTGGTGCAGTATTTCTGCGCCAAACGGCGACTTTGTATTTAAAAGCACACATACACCGGCCACTTTTATTGCTGGTGGGTCGGGCATTACTCCCATGCTGGCTATGCTTGATGATTACCTAAGCCAAACAACGCAAAAGGTGTTGTTAGTGTATTACGCAAAAGTAACTGAGCATCAATGTGTTGATGAGTTGGGTGAACTGGCTGCACGGTTTGCGCATTTTTCGTTTTTATTATTAACGCGCGAGCAATCAAGCGATATAACCTGCAATATTAAACCATGGGAAAACCCCGATATTTATTGCTGTGGCCCTGCAGCCTTTATGCAAACGGTGAGTGACTTTGCTATAAAGCATGATTTAAATTACTACCAAGAGGCATTTGGTTTAGCGTTGCCGCGCTTAAAAGACGACAGCCAATTTAATGTAAAAATTAACAGTGGCGCGCATGTGGTGTTGGGCAACGATGTTTTGCTGACTCAGTTTGAAGAAAAAAAGCTACCCGTTAAACGCGGTTGCGGCATTGGTATTTGCCATCAGTGCCAATGTATTAAAAAGTCAGGCGTGGTACGCAATTTAAAAACCGGTGAATTAAGTGATAGCGGCGAGCAGTTAATTCAACTTTGCGTAAGCCAAGCGGTAAGTGATTTGGAGCTACAATTATGAAAACCATTAACTTTGAGCAATTAGAAAAAGAATTAAATGCCATAAAAATGGATACCCTTGGCAAAGTAGGCCAGCAAGATGCTGATTATATTCGCGCTGTTGTACGTAAACAGCGAGTATGCGAATGGAGCGGGCGTATTTTACTTATGCTTGGTTTTATTGTGCCATTACTGTGGGTTGTGGGTGTGCTGTTACTCGCCCTTGCTAAAATTTTAGATAATATGGAAATTGGCCACAATGTAATGCATGGCCAGTACGATTGGATGAACGACAAGCAACTTAATTCACAAAACTATGAATGGGACATAGCCTGCGATGGACAAAGTTGGCACCGAGTGCATAACTTTGAGCACCACACATACACCAATATTATAGGTAAAGACCGCGATTTTGGTTATGGCTTATTAAGGTTAAGTGACGATTTTAAATGGCGTTTAAAAAACACGTGGCAATTTATAACCTATTTAAATTTAAGTGTGTTGTTTCAATGGGGAGTGTCGTATCACGAACTGGCAGGCGAGCGCGTGTTTATAGGTAAAAAGAAGCCACACCGCGATGGTGCCGTATTGCATAGCACCTTAAAACAGCGCTTTTTTAGTAAAGGCGCGCGCCAATTAATTAAAGATTATGTGATATTTCCGTTACTTGCTGGGCCATTATTTTTGTGGGTATTAGCGGGTAACTTAGTAGCAAATTTAATTCGTAACTTATGGACGTCGACCATAATATTTTGTGGTCACTTTACTGAGCAAACCCATACTTTTAAAGAACAAGACTGTGTAAACGAAAGCCAAGGGCAGTGGTATTACCGCCAAGTATTGGGCTCGTCAAATATTAAAGGGCCGCGTTGGTTTCATGTATTAACCGGGCATTTGAGTTTTCAAATTGAGCATCACTTGTTTCCAGATATGCCTTCGTCGCGTTATCAAGAAGTGGCACCGCAAGTACAAGCAGTATTGCAAAAACAAGGCATTGCCTACAATACTGGTGGGTTTTTTAGTCAATATGCCTCGGTGTTAAAGCGTATATTTCGGTATTCTTTTAAATAATGATTAATAAAGTAGCTGTAACGGTAATGCCTGCATTAAATAATCGGTTAGCGTAAAGGCGTTAGCTGATTATTGCATTAAAGTGTTGAAAATGGCTTTTTTGATTAAATAACCATCACTACATGCAAAAAATTCTTCTAATTAATTAAAAAACAGGCTGTTTTGCTATGGTTAAGTAGTAGTTGGTTGTCATACAATGGAGAAAAATAGACCACACAAGAGAGATTAAAATGGCCGCATTTGGTACTGTGTTTATGCCGCAGATGATTCAAGCTCGTTTTTCTGATAATAAATGGAGCGAAAGCTCAATTGTCCCTTCTGATAAGCTTGAACTGCATCCTGGCGCTCACGTTTTACATTATTCAAGCACATGTTTTGAAGGCTTAAAAGCCTTTCGCCATGAAGATGGCTCAGTCTATATTTTTAGAATGGATGCAAACATTGCGCGCATGCAGCAGAGTTCTGAATTGCTTAGTTTACCAAGTGTTGATGGCGAGATGCTAAAAACCATGATTATTGATATTGTGCGCCAATATGCAGATGAAACGCCTTTACCACCGGGCTCTATGTATATTCGCCCAACGCATATTGGTACTGAGGCCGCAATTGGTAAAGCCGCTGCGCCTTCAATGAGCTCATTGCTATATACCTTGTTATCGCCAGTAGGAGATTACTTTAGTGGCGGTGCAACGGCACTGCGCGTATTACTTGAAGAAGATGGTATGCGCTGTGCGCCGCACATGGGCATGATAAAAAGTGGTGGCAACTACGCCAGTGCACTAGGACCAATTTCAGCAGCACGTACTAAGCATCAGGCAGATCAAATTTTATTTTGTCCAGGTGGCGACGTACAAGAAACCGGTGCAGCTAACTTTATTTTAATTGATGGCAACGAAATTATTACTAAAGCGCTCGATAGCACGTTTTTACATGGCGTTACCCGTAATAGTATTTTAACCATAGCTAAAGACTTAGGTATGACGGTAAGCGAGCGTGACTTTAGCGTTACTGAGCTTTTAGAGCGCGCAGCTAAACCGGGCACTGAAGCAGCACTTTCGGGTACTGCGGCAGTATTAACACCAGTGGGCACGTTTATTCATAATGATAAAGAATACCAAGTTGGTAACGGCGAAGCTGGCCCAACTACGGCACGCCTGCGCCAAGCATTGAACGATATTCAATGGGGTAAAACTGCAGATACACACGGTTGGTTAACTAAAATTTAGTTTTTAATTTAACCCACTAAAAAGCCACCTAATTAACTTTAATTAGGTGGCTTTTGTATTTTTGCTATTTAATTAGCGCTTAGGTTAAATAGCTTTACACCTTAGCGGATTAAAATCTCATTTCTATTTTGCCGTAAACGTAGCGGCCATTAAAACCAAATGGCGAAAAGCTTGAGTACGAAAATAAGCGTGAGAATGTAGTTACGTCATCAACTAGGTCGCGGGTTGGATCTGGGTATACATCAAAAATATTATTAGCACCTAAGCTTACCGATACATTGTCAGTTACTGCGTAGGCTACATCTAAATCGGTGATCCATTTAGGTTTTAAAACCTCGTTACGCTGTGCAATATCCGATGGATCTTGGGTTTCGCCGTAGCGAGTGTTTCGTAGGGTGGCACGCCAATCATCCATAGTCCAAACCGCGCTTAAGTTATATTTATTACGCGGGGTACTTACTTCAAAGCGACGTAGTTCGTTACCAGAAAATAAGTTGTCTTGATCAAACCCAGCGCCTTGCAGCTCTGCAGGTGGGGCAATAATGTCTGTTACTTGGTTTTTGCCATAGTTAAAGCCTAAATTAAATGCTACATCGCCGTAGTTATCTGTAATTAGGTTATATGAAGCAACCACATCAACACCGCGAGTTTTACTATCAATAGCGTTTAAGAAAAATCGTCCTTGATTAGCCCCTGTACCTTCGAGTAAATCGGCAATAGCAGCGCCAGATAAGTTATTCGACAGTACAATACGGTCATCAATAAGTATTTGATAGTAATCTACCGATAAGCTGAAATTAAAGTCGGTTGACCAAGTAAAGCCTATTCCATAGTTGGTGGCTTCTTCGGCATCTAGGCCAGGTGATCCGAGTGCTTTTGCAACGTTACTGCTGGGTGCAAAAGTACCGGTTTGTGTGGGTTCACCATCAACAAATACAGTAGCAACTGAAGTAAAATGTTGTTGCTGTAGCGAAGGCGCTCTAAAACCGGTTGATACTGAGGCGCGCAGCGCTAAATCTTCGGTTAGTGTATAACGTGTGGCAATTTTACCGTTTAAGGTATCACCAAAGTCAGAGTAATCTTCGTAACGCGCTGCAACGGTTAAGTTCCAGTTGTCGGTAATGTAGGCTTCTAAATCTACGTATAAGCTTACATTATGGCGGCTGTTATCGCTTGCCGATTCAGGGGTAAAGCCAGGGAACACTTGCGAGCCTGCTGAACCAAATGGGCCGTTCACTGGATCGGTTACTGCACCACCAGGGCCAAATGTACCTTGGGCATAAGAGGCTTCTTCGCCTGCTTGAATTTCGTAGCCTTCGCGGCGGTACTCAGCACCTACAGCAATGTTTAAGCCGCTGGCTAAAAAGTCGACATCAACCTCGCGGCTAAAATCAACATTAAGCGTAAGTTGGTCGTAGGTAAGTGTACCGGCATCAAAACGTGTTTGGCTGCTTGGCCCATACGAGGTATTTACGCTATCTATTACACCAAATTCAAAGTCATCTAGCCCGTATACGGCAGATACATCGTAATTCCACTCACTCACAAAGCCTTTAACGCCCAATGCGAGAGAAAAGTCATTTATATCAGAGGTGATAACCGGTAAAAAGCCGTCGGGGTAAATTTCGGTGACGTTACGATCATCTTGCGCGCGGCGGTAAAAACCTCCACCTTCGCCTTCACGTTTACTATAAGAGCCAAAAGAATACAGTTCAGCGTTATTTGTTAGCTCATATCCTGCGTTATAAAAAACAGAAAAGTCTTCTACATTACCATTACCAAAATTATGATTGTAGCGATCCCAGGTTAACTCGCGTGGATCGAGTGCGCCATTTACGGAGCCATCATCTAAACGAGCGTAGTTTTCACGTTGGTCGTAGTCAGAGCGATTGGTTGAATGACGATCGCGATATTCGGTAGATATATTTAAAAAACCGTTATCGCCTAGCTCAAATCCCATATTGCCTTGCAGTGTTAACGTTTGACCATCGGTTAATGAACGGTCGCTCCCTTCGTTAAAGGCTAAATTACCATTGGCATCTTCTGATACCGATTTAAGTTCAGGCACGCCATCCATTTCGGTCATGTTTGCGCCATATATAGCCGATACAGAACCGCCACTACTGGCACTTTTAAGTACAATATTAATAACACCGGCTATTGCGTCGGATCCATATTGTGCAGCAGCGCCATCACGCAGTACCTCAATTCGGGCAATAGCATTGGCCGGAATAGCATTTAAATCAACCGATGATGAGCCTCGACCCGTTGAGCCATTTAAATTAAGTAGCGCATTACTATGACGGCGCTTACCATTAACAAGGACTAAGGTATGATCGGGTGCTAAACCACGCAGTTGAGCTGGGCGTACATGGTCACTACCATCGGTAAGTGATGCTTGCGGAAAGTTAAAGCTAGGCAGTAAGCTACTAAGCAGGGCGTTGGTTTCGGTTTGGCCTGAGTTTTTAAGCGAATCGGCACCAATAATATCAATTGGAACTGGGCTGTCCTCTAGAGTTCGGCCTAGTCGGCGCGAGCCAATAACACTAATTTTTTCAATATTTGCCTCGGCTTGGGTGTCTTGCTCAGCAGCAGATGCGTACATAGAGCCCAGTAATGCCGCCGATACGCTTAGCGCGCACACAGTGAGTGGCGTTGATTTTTGCAGTTTTAATAATAATTTATTATTCATGTTGATTCCCTCATTCAAAAACGCAGTAAATTAGTTCAGTTAAATTGCAGTAACAATTGAGCTAATTAAAATTACAGCTTTTAACATATACCCAAGCAGCAAAGGCAGTCAATTGAATAACATTCAATAAACATAATGTTTACTTGAAAGTGAGGGGGTTAATGATAGAAATTTATTTTATTAGCTATAACTCACTACATTGTTTACTAGATATAACTCACCACTTTATTTTTCCAATGAGCATATCTTTAAACATAACCCAGTCGCCCCACAAACTGTAAAAAGGGTGCTTGAAGGTAGCGGGTCTGTTTTTTTCAAAAAAGAAATGCCCAACCCAGGCAAAACCATAGCCAATTACTGGTAACAACCACAATAAAGGGTATTGCGATTTAAGCACCGCTACGCCAATAACAAAAAGCACTAAAGTGCTGCCAATAAAGTGCAAGCGTCGGCACGTAATGTTGCGGTGCTCTGTTAAGTAGTAGGGGTAAAATGCTTTAAAGCTATTAAATTTAGGGCTGGGCATGTATTGCTCTTATTTATTTATGCTGCGTAATCTTATTAAAGCCTAAATTTACACTTGTTTACAGCGACAAGTGGTATTGAACGTATCTAGGTAGACAAACTTGCTTAAAGTTAATAACTTAGGCCTACTATTAAAAATCAATAATAATGGAACGATAAATGTTTAAACAAACCCTAGCATGTGCTGTTCTTGTAGCACTTAGTGGCTGTTCAGAGCCAGCTAATACCGCAACTAATAAAGAAGCTAAAGCACCCATGAGCCAAGCAAATTCAGTAAACTACCCTGTAACTAAAAAGGGTAATGTAGTAGATAACTACTTTGGCGAAACACTGGCCGACCCATATCGCTGGTTAGAAGATGATATGAGCGCAGAGACTGCCAGCTGGGTTAAAGCACAAAACAAGGTAACCTTTTCGTATTTAGAGCAAATTCCTTATCGCGATAAGTTAAAGCAGCGTCTTGAAAAGTTAATGAACTACGAAAAAATAGGCGCTCCCTTTACCGAGGGCGATTACACCTACTTTTATAAAAACGATGGCCTGCAAAACCAGTATGTTTTATATCGCAGTAAAGAGGGTGGTGACGTTGAGGTGTTTTTAGATCCAAACACGTTTAGCGACGATGGCACTACGTCTATGTCGGGGTTGTCGTTTTCAAAAGATGGCTCATTACTCGCGTATCAAATATCTCAAGGTGGCAGTGATTGGCGCAAAATTATTATTATAGACACGCAAACTAAAGAGCAAGTGGAGCAGGCTTTAGTTGATGTGAAATTTAGTGGCATAGACTGGTTAGGCAACGAGGGTTTTTATTATTCTAGCTACGATAAACCTGAAGGCAGTGAGTTGTCGGCTAAAACCGATCAACATAAAGTGTACTATCACACCTTAGGATCTGATCAAGCAACCGATAAGCTGGTATTTGGCGCAACCGATGAGCAAAAGCATCGTTATGTAGGAGCAGATGTAACGCATGATGGCCGTTATTTACTTATTTCTGCCAGTACTTCTACTTCGGGTAATAAGCTATTTATTAAAGACTTAACTCAAAAAGACAGCGAGTTTGTGACTATTGTAGGAAACACTGACTCAGATACATCGGTTATTGATAACGAAGGTAGCAAGCTGTTTTTAGTGACTAACTTAAATGCCCCAAATCAAAAAGTAGTGACGGTAGATGCAGCTGATCCTGGCCCGCAAAACTGGCAAGACTTTATTCCCGAAACCGAAAATGTATTAAAGCTTACTAAAGGCGGTGATACCTTTTTTGCAAATTACATGGTTGATGCTATTTCAAAAGTGAAACAGTACAACAAAAAGGGTGAGCTAATTCGCGATATTACCTTACCGGGTGTGGGCACTGCGGGTGGCTTTAGTGGCAAAAAAGAGCAAACAACGCTGTATTACTCTTTTACCAATTATAAAACCCCAGGAACGACTTATACGTTTGATGTAACTACGGGAGAGTCGGGTGTTTATCGTAAATCTGGGGTTGATTTTAATAGTGACGATTACACCTCTGAGCAAGTGTTTTATAACTCAAAAGACGGCACTAAAGTACCTATGATAATTACCTACAAAAACGGTATAAAGTTAGATGGTTCAAACCCAACTATTTTATATGGTTATGGTGGTTTTAATATTAGCTTAACGCCAAGCTTTAGCCCAACCACTGCCGCTTGGCTTGAACAAGGCGGTGTGTATGCGGTCGCCAATATTCGCGGTGGTGGTGAGTACGGGAAAGAGTGGCACAATGCGGGCACTAAATTACAAAAACAAAATGTATTTGATGACTTTATTGCCGCAGCTGAGTATTTACAAAGCAAAAAGTACACATCTAAACAGCGCTTAGCTCTGCGTGGCGGCTCAAATGGTGGCTTATTGGTAGGCGCAGTTATGACCCAGCGACCTGATTTATTTCAAGTGGCGCTGCCGGCTGTAGGCGTACTCGATATGCTGCGTTACCATACATTTACTGCAGGCGCAGGCTGGGCGTACGATTATGGAACCAGTGAGCAAAGCAAAGAAATGTTTACTTACATAAAAAACTACTCACCGCTGCATAATGTAAAAGCGGGCATAGAATACCCTGCAACTATGATAACAACAGGGGATCATGACGATAGAGTAGTGCCTTCGCACTCATTTAAATTTGCTGCGCAGTTACAAGCTAAACAAGCGGGTACAAACCCTACGCTTATTCGTATTGAAACAAACGCCGGACATGGTGCAGGCACACCAACGAGTAAAATTATTGATTTGTACGCCGATATGTATGGCTTTACGCTTTATAACATGGGAGTTAAGTCTCTTTAATTACGACTTTTTCAAAGTGAAGTAACCACAAAAAAACCGAGTAAATAAACTTACTCGGTTTTTTATTAATCGTTTATAAGCCACTCATTATTGAACAGGTGAAAACAGCCGTTGATAGGTTTTATAGGCGTATTCATCACTCATACCACTGAGGTAATCGCAAATAATACGCATACCTTGGTTTTGTTTTTGCGCCTCTATGTACTGGGCTTGCGTGGTTTCGGGTAATAACCGCAGCGGATCGCTTGCAAAAGCGGTAAATAATTCAATCAGTAGATTTTGCCCTTTAAACTCAATTTGTTGCATTTTAGGGTTGCGAATTAAGCGCTGAAACACAAAGTGTTTAAGTATTTGCAGTACACTTTCGTACTGAGTTTCTAGCTTGGCTGTGTATTTTAAAATAGGGCATTCGAACGCTTCGTTTTGCACATCTAAATGAATATGAATGATAAAGGTATTAACCAGCTCGCCTATGGCATCTTTGCGCTCAAAATCATGCTTTGAAAACAGTCGTAAAGTGAGTGATTCAAGCATATCGTTTAACCAGCTAAAGTTAAGCGCCTGCAGTTGTGGTAAAGCATGGGTTTGCCAATCATCAAGAGTAAGTACTTTGGTGGCTATGGCATCTTCTAGGTCGTGTACCGCATAGGCTATATCGTCGGCGTGCTCCATTATGGCGCTATCGAGCGACTTATAGCTGGTTTTAGCGCGGTACTTATCTATTGCCGTGTGGTTACTTAACAAGCTTTTATCGTTTTGACTCAAGGGCTCTACTATCCAATTGAATATAGCCGCATCGTCGTTATATAAGCCTTTAGCTGGTCGCCAATCGTCTGCTTTAATAAATGCACGCTCAGGGTTTGCTTTAGGGATAGTGTGCCAAAGCTTATTTATAAATGCAGGGTATTTTATAAAGCCCAATAAGGTGCGGCGGGTAAGGTTCATACCATGGCCGTCGCTGTATGGTTCAAGCTTGGCAACAATACGCAGCGTTTGCGCGTTGCCTTCAAAACCACCGTGATCGCGCATCATATAATTAAGTGCAATTTCGCCGCCATGACCAAACGGCGGGTGGCCAATGTCGTGGGCTAAGCATAGGGTTTCTAGTAATCCGGTTGACGGAAAATGGCTAAAGTCGCTGTGTTGTACTTTTAAATGGCGCAGTATGCCGGTGCCAATTTGCGACACTTCTAATGAGTGAGTAAGGCGAGTACGGTAAAAGTCGTTTAAGCCAATACCCATAATTTGGGTTTTAGCTTGCAGACGCCTAAACGCAGCAGCATGAATAATACGTGAGCGATCAACCTGCCACGGTGAGCGATTATCATTAGGGCGGTGTTTATATTGTTCTATAATTCGGCTTTGCCACTGTTTGTCCATACTACTGACTCGTAATTAGTTAATAACGTTAGAATATACCCATGAACTATAAATTGCGAGTGCACACGTTGTACGGTATTTGCGCAGTTAGTGAAAGTTCGCCTTTATAAAGTGGCTTAGGTATAATAACGCTTCGTATGTATGTGCATTACCCATACATAATTTAAAGTTTTATTGAGAGAGTACATGTTAAAAAACATTATAAAGTTTATATTAGCCGCACTTTTTATTTGGGCACTGGCGTTTCCTTTTTTACAAAGTGACGAGAGTGGTTCAGATGAACAAACAAGTTCAGAGCAATCTAAAAAGCAAAAGAAAAAAGAAAAACCGCTGCACAGTGTAACGCTACCAAAGTTTTCTGAGTTTGCGGATGTAAAAGATAAAAAGCGGGCATTTTTTAACTTTATTAAACCGCATGTAGAAGCCGAAAATAAAAAGATTTTACAACAACGCGCTAATTTAGAAATTGCTCGAATGATGCTTGAAAACGACTTACCGTTAGATGAAAAACAAAGCAATGATATTGTTAAAATATTAAAGTCGTACGACCTACCCACAACAATAGATAGCTTTACGCTTAAACAAGCACTTCGCCGTGTAGACGTGATCCCTAAAGAACTAGCCCTAATGCAAGCTGCTAATGAGTCTGCGTGGGGAACATCGCGATTTGCACGTATTGGCCTGAACTTTTTTGGCCAGTGGTGTTATTCAAAAGGCTGCGGTATGGTCCCTGGTAGACGCGATACCGGTGCTGCACATGAAGTGGCTGCGTTTAAGTCAGTGCGTGCTGCGGTTAGTTCTTACTTTAAAAATATAAACACCCATAATGCTTATAAAGAGCTGCGATCTATTCGCGAAAACCTACGCTTAGAACAACAACCCATAGCAGCAACATTATTAACTCAGGGTTTAATGTCGTATTCAGAGCGTGGTGAAGCGTATATAGAAGAGCTAAACACTATGATTAACCAAAATAGAGCCTACTTTGATGAATAAAAGTGTATTAAATATAATGACAGCACTGTCGTTAACACTACTGAGTGTTACCGCATTAAATGCCTCTGCTAGAGAGTTTGTAATGTCGTACGATGGCTTTTACGATCGCTTAAAAGTGGTTAATAAAGGTGATTTTCAATATGCGCGAGTTAATTTTTATATTAGCGATATTGGCACTAACGAAGCCTGTGCAATTAAAAGTGGCACAATTTTAACCGAAAATAACGAATACCCGCTCAATTACACCGAACAAGCGCAATTATTACTGCCTTTTGATAAGCAACTTGATACAGATAAAGCGGTTATTGTGGTGCAACCGCAAAATCCGGTACATGACTGTCAGTTAAAATTACAAATAGAAGCGAATGAACTTGAAGGTTTAAGCTTTACTAAACAGTCGTTATTTACTATACACACTGAACTTGACGAACTGTTGGCTGATTTATCGGGATTTTTTGTTAGCAAATTAATGTGGTTTTTATTACCAGAACAAAAAGGCGTAGTTGTTACCTTTAAAAAGCCAATGCATTTTGATGATGAAAGCATTGAGTGTAAAAAATCAGTGTGCTATTTCGCTGTTGCAGACAATTGGCAAGACGATACCAAAGAATTAGCTGATATAGCAGATGTTATAAAAGTAACACCTTGGATAACTAAATAAATATAATTTTATAAAAAATTATTTAAAGCGGCTTTTGCCGCTTTTTTATTTAGTAACCTTAACTCTGGTTAAGAGATTTACTAACGTATTGAATCATAGTTATATTTAGCTTTATTTTCTCTAGCCAGAGATTTTCAGTGAATTCAACGCAGTTAGCGCTGAAAATAGCTGCTTGAGATAGGTTTATTATCCGCAGTTGAGGTTATTTAGTAACCTTAACTCTGGTTAAGTATTATATTGCGGACGTGTTGGCTTGCGAGAAGAGGTGTGATCGTATTGGCTAACTACTTTGTCGCGGCCTGTTTCTTTTGCAAGGTATAGGTGTTTGTCGGCGTGTAATAGTAGCTCTTTTAAATTTAGCTGGTTAATAGTGGTACTACTAACACCGGCACTAACAGACAGAGGAATGGATTGATCATTACAATAAAATGGTTGCTGACGAATATTAAAGCTTAATTGCTCTGCCAAGGTATTTGCTTGCTCAAGCGTATAACCATTAAGCAATACTGCAAACTCTTCTCCCCCAATTCGCGCTGTTATGCCAATATTCATAAATAATTGGCTGATATGTTGCGCTATCCATTTTAATGCTTGGTCGCCTACATCATGGCCATATTTATCGTTTACACGTTTAAAAAAATCTATATCTAACATAATTAAAGCAAGGGTATGATTTTTATCGGCTGTATTGGCTTTAATGTTTTTACAGGTAGAGAAAAATCCGCGGCGATTTAATAATTGCGTTAACGAATCATTGTTTGCCAAGTTAATCAGCTTAGATTCTGAATTTGCAAAAATAATAAAAGGCAAAATTAAAGCGCAGAGTGTGGTAATAAAAAGGTGCGC
This sequence comes from Pseudoalteromonas nigrifaciens, assembly GCF_002221505.1. Classification (NCBI taxonomy): domain Bacteria; kingdom Pseudomonadati; phylum Pseudomonadota; class Gammaproteobacteria; order Alteromonadales; family Pseudoalteromonadaceae; genus Pseudoalteromonas; species Pseudoalteromonas nigrifaciens. The sequence continues at coordinate 1,505,657 of NZ_CP011036.1, forward strand.
TATTAATAGTATGTGTAACTGGGGCTTAAAGTCATCATTATTTGAGGTTATAAAGGGGAGCAACAATAAAATAACTTGTCCTAACATCACTAAGCTATGTGTTACTAAGCCTATTATAAGTAATCGTTGCTGTAATTTAGCAACGCAGTGTGTTTTTAATAAAATAAAAGCGCCGTATAAAAATAAAATGGCAACAATAAAGCTTGTTAATATTTGGCTTAAAACATGATTGTATACAAACACGAGTAATAAAGCGCACAAGCCATAAAGGTAAGCCAAAGGCGTTAAGTTTATTACAGCTTTGTTGTTAAACTTATTTAAGCCGATTACAAGTAATAGTGGGCTCAGTATAATAAATAGGTTTGCAAGGTAGTGAGTTAGGCATGGGAGGTTTAGCTCTTCTTTAAAGCTCACAAGTAAAATAGCAGTGGCAAACGAGATACAAGCACCACCAAATAACAAAAAGCTAGTTGTTTTTTTGTGCAGGTAAAAAGAAGTAAACAGTATACCTATCAGTAAGTTGAAAATAAAAGATAGGCTAGTTATAGTTGGTAAGTGCAGCATGTTGTAAGTACTCTTAAATATAAAGTGGCAGAGCAATTCGCTGCGTCCGTGTATTATATACTGTTATAAAATTTAAAAAATCGTTGTAAAGCATTGTATTTATAACTAAATAAGTATTTATAAATGCTGAATGACTGTGCTTATACTAAACTCTCTAATGCCGAATCAATATCAGAAAAATGAAATCGGTAGTTATGCTCTAATGCTTTTTGGGGGAAAACATATTGTCCGGTAATGAGCAGATCAGCCATTTCGCCCATTAACAGCTTTAACACAAGCGCTGGCATAGGAATTAGAGCTGGTCGAGATAACGCCTTACCTAAACTTTTGCTAAATACTTTACTACTTACAGGGTTTGGTGCCGTTGCATTAATAGGCCCAGTCATATTTTTATGTTTTATAATAAATAATATTAACTGCGTCATATCGTCAATATGGATCCACGACATACCTTGCTCGCCATTGGCAATAGGGCCGCCTAAACAGAGCTTAAACGCCGGTAGCATTTTGCTCAAAGCACCGCCTTTTTTTGCTAATACTATACCTGTGCGCAGTAAACACACCCGGGTACTAGTTGATTGAGCTGCTAATGCTGCGTTTTCCCAGTCTTTACAAAGCTGGTGGCTAAACTCATCGTGGGGTTTATTATTTTCTTCATCAATTGGGGTAATGCCTTGGCGACCATAAAAACCAACAGCGCTGCCTGATATAAACGTATGCGGTGGGGTATTGGATGCAGCGATTGCTGCAGATATTTGTTTTGTTAGCTCAATGCGGCTATCGCGAATAATCGATTTTTGCTTATCACTCCAGCGTTTATTTACAATGGGCTCACCTGCGAGGTTAATTACTACATCAATATTATTAAAATCAACCGCTTCTATGTTAGTAACTGCATTTATTTTATGCCCTAAAAGTACGTTTGCTTTTGTGGGGTTACGGCTTAGCACAGTAACACTATGATGATGGGTTAAAAAAGGACAAAGGTGTTGGCCAATTAAGCCAGTAGCTCCAGTAATAAAAATATGCATAACACAGCCTTATTTTTTAATTGCTAGCAAGTGTTTAAAATTTATACTCGCTAGTGCTTGGTTTTGCAAATTTATACGTGTAATGCAGTTTTATGATCACTTAGTAAATATTTCATTTTATTAGCTTTTGCCTTACACTAAAGCCTAATAAAAAATAATAAGGATCATAATATTGGCAAGTTTAACAGGGGTAAATAAAAGCTTAATTATTTTTGCTGCACTAGTTATTGTGCTCGCAGGGATCAAGTCGGCCAGCGCTATTATTATTCCCTTTATTTTAGCGGCATTTATTGCAATTATTTGCAGCCCGCTAATTAAATTTTTTGCTCGCTATCGTATTCCTAAAGGCATTGCTGTTATTTTTGTGGTGCTTATTATTGTAGGGCTAGGAGTCAGCCTTGGCGGCTTGGTAGGGCAGTCAGTTAACGATTTTTCGCAGCAACTTCCGCAGTTTAAAGTTAAATTAAAAGAAGAGTTTGTTTGGCTGGTTGATATAGCGTCGCAGTACAATATTTTAATTAATAAAGACCAAATATTATCTATGTTTGATCCTGGTAAAATGGTTGATGTCGCCACCAATATGCTCACCGGCTTAGGTGGAGTAATGGCGAATATGTTTTTAATTATTTTAACCGTGGTTTTTATGCTATTTGAAGGGCCGTCACTTAATCATAAAATACATTCGGCGCTTAACGATCCTGATAAAAAAATGAAACAAATTAATCGCTTTTTAGACTCAATTAACTCTTATTTAGCCATTAAAACCTTAGTAAGCTTAGGAACGGGTATATTAGCTGCTTCTTTACTGTGGTTTTTAGATGTCGATTATTTTGTATTGTGGGGTGTATTAGCCTTTATGTTTAATTACATTCCAAATATCGGTTCAATTATTGCTGCTGTACCTGCGGTATTATTGGCACTTATAACGCAAGGCCCTTTAGTTGCTGGTTTAGTGGGAGCCGGATATTTAGTTATTAATACTGTGATGGGTAATATAGTAGAGCCTAAATTTTTAGGTAAAGGGCTGGGGCTTTCTACCTTAGTGGTGTTTTTGTCTTTGATATTTTGGGGCTGGTTATTAGGCTCTGTAGGTATGTTGCTGTCGGTACCTTTAACTATGATAGTTAAAATAGGGCTTGAGGCAAGTGACGAAGGCCGCTGGGTGGCAACATTACTAGGTACAGGCGAAGAGCTTACTGAAAACTAATTTATAGCAAAGTAGTATATTACTTTGCTATAAGCATAACTTTACGGCTATTAAACTTTTAAAGCATTAATAGCCGTATCTGCTGCGTTTATTGCACCTTCTAAATATCCAGCCTCTTGCTGCGCAAATTCACTGCCAACAAAATGAATATTTAAGTTAGCTAACTGTGAGCTTAGCCCCGAGTAGTTAAACTCTGGGTGTTGTGAAGGCCCTGTTTTATCATTTTCATTTGCTACATAGGGGTCAGCTGCCCAGTCTTTAATAAAATACCCCGTTGCCGCGTATACTTCATCGCCATAAAAATAAGCAAGTTGCTTTATACACGCTTGTTTTAATTGCTCAGTGCTTACTGTACTGCGCGTTGAATAAGGTACACCAATAAAGCCAAATAGGGCGGGGTGGCCATTATGACTGGCGCTTGCATCGTGAACTTCTACTAATGGCCCAACACGGCTAAAGCATTGCCCAGATAAGTTTTTATCACGCCAAAAAGCATGTTCAAAAGTTGCTATAAATTTAGCTTGGCCTGCCATCCATGTAGGCACTGCAGTTAAGCGATTTATAAGTGTTTGGTCAGCCCAAAGATCAGGAGTTAAGTGTTGGGTTATCATACGTGGGGGGAGCGCTGCAATTAGTTGCTTTGCGCTAAATTGCTTAACTTTGCCATTGTGGTTAGCGGTTATATGCCAGGTATTTTGTTGTTTATGTAATTTAACGACGTGATGCTCTGTTAGGATTGAAGCCGGATTAAGCTGCTCATACAAGGCTTTAATTAAGCTGTACATGCCGCCTGTTAATCTTAGTAGGTGCATTTCGCCTGCACCTGCTATTTGTTGTGGCTTTAGCGTTTGCGCTGCCTGATATAACACATCGCCTTGTGTATATTGTGCAAATACAGGTAAGCATAATAACGAGATAAGTTGTTGAATTTTAGGTTGATGATCAAAAATCCAAGTAGGGCCTAAATCAAAGCTAATAGCACTATTGTGAGTGTCATGTGCTGCTTCAATTCGCCCGCCTAACTGTGGTTTTGCTTCTAATAATAGGTAGGGAATATTGCGTTGCTGTAGCAGGTATGCACTATATAACCCAGCTAAGCCGCCGCCAATAATAATAACGGGTTCATTTGTAGTGGATTTGCTCATAGTAAGCTTTTATACCTTTGTGGTTTGCATTGTAAGGCGCTGGACTATTTATTAGTATCGCTACTTATGTCGATATCAATAGCGCAGCACTTATTTTGAATATTAAAGAGGCCGCTTTAAGTCTAAAGTAAATTGCTCTACTAGTGATAGCTCGCAGGTTTTATAGGTTATTGCGGCGCTCAAAGCGTTAGGTAACTTTAATGAGTAGCGCCACTGGCAACTATGCTTAATATAATTTTCGTTACTGGCAATGCTTTTTATAAACAGCTGTAAAATTTGCGTATTGCCAGTTTCAAATTCTAATTTGTTTAACTCAAATTTGCGCTTTTGGATCCAAGTATTTTGTAGTTGTTTAGCTGTATTTAACTGATCATCTAGGCACTGAATGTAACGCTTAGTAACCTCTGGTGTTGCTTGAGCAGGTAATTTGCATGTTTGCTGGGCAAAGCTTACCGAGCTAAAAAATAATAAAGTTAAGCTTAATAAATAAATTATAAGGTTACTTTTTTTCATGGTAATTAAACTCTAGCATAAACTTGGCTCCGCCTAATTGCTCAGACTTAGAAATTGTGAGTAAGCCACGATACGACTTAACTAAGTCAGATACGATTGCCATACCCACACCATGGCCGCTTTCGTAGGTATCTAAGCGTGTGCCTCTGGTAAGCAGAGATTCGCGTTTGTCTTGTGGTACACCTGGGCCGTCGTCGCTAATACTAATACACAGGGTTTTACCTTGCGCTACTTTAATGGTTACTTGCGAGCGACATGCTTTACAGGCGTTATCAATTAAATTACCAAGTAATTCCATTAGGTCGGTTTTATCACCTAAAAAGTAATCTTTTTTACCTACTTTACAGTCAAAAATAATATCTTTATCGCGGTATACTTTACCCATTGCGCTTAAAATAGAGTCTAAAACAGGTTTAATAACGGTTTGTTTTTTCCAAGTGTCGGAAGCACCTGTAGCAGCACGCTTTAATTGATGCTCGATCATCACATTGATGCGATCTAGTTGTTCTTGTGCATCGGCATCATTTGCCAATGGACTCGACTTTAGTACTGCCAATGGTGTTTTAAGTGCGTGGGCTAAGTCGCTTAATGACGCTCTGTAGCGCTCTTTTTGGCGTTGTTGCGACTCAAGTAATAAGTTTAAATCAGCTTTTATTGTTTGTAACTCTACTGGGTACAAGCCTTTTATTTCTTGTATATCACCAGACTCTATCGCTTTAATTTCTTTATCTAGGCGCTGTAGTGGGCGGGCACTCCAAATAAAACCAATTGCCATTAACCCAGCAATTGCTATTCCCATTATAAACATCCAGTCAACCAGTGTTTGTTTAAAGCCATCCATAAGCTTTACTAACGCGTCGTTACGTTTGAGTAAAATAAAGCGTGCTTGCTCAGACTGATCAATATTATTGAGAATAACGGTTAAGCTTAATTGCCAATAGCTGGTGTTATTATACTCCACACGCCTAAAGTCAGCGGCGCCGGCTTTGGGCTCAATATATTCTGGCGTAAAATTAACATTCACCGCCGACTCAGAATACCAAATAGGTACATCATCGCGGTATATCATTGCGTAGGTATCTGAATTTAAATTATTAAGCTCGGGGGTTAAAATAGTGCTGGGCATAATAATGCCGCGCTCTGTAAAGTCGACTTCAGAAATTAGGGAGTACAGATGGGCTTCGAGGTTTTTTTCTGTTGCATCAACCAAAGAGGCATAATAAGCGGTGCCTATAGAGTAAAACAAAATAGGCAGAGCGACTAACAAAACAAAGACAAGGATAAATCCTTGCCTTATTTTTAACGATATTTGCGGTGCTACCACTGGCTTTTAAGCCTGTAGCCGCGTCCTCGTAGTGTTTCTACAGGATTTAGTACGCCTTCAGGATCTAATTTTTTACGTAAACGCAGTACAAATACTTCAATTACGTTCGAATCAAGGTCAAAGTCTTGGTCGTAAATATGCTCAGTAAGCTCTGATTTAGAAATTACCTTTTGCGGATTAACCATGAGGTATTCTAGTACTTTGTATTCGTATGCAGTTAAGCTTAACTCTTTATCGTCAACCCACACTTGCTGCGAGCGAGTATGAATTTTAATTGGTCCTGCTGTCATTTCTGGGTTTGCTTTACCTGCGCTGCGGCGAATTAGTGCATTACAACGGGCAATTAGCTCCTCAACATGAAATGGTTTTGTTAGGTAGTCATCTGCACCGGCATCTAAGCCTTCTACTTTGTCTTGCCAACGATCGCGCGCTGTTAGTATTAAAATAGGAATGGTAATGCCTTGGGCACGGGCTTTATTAATAAGCTCAATCCCGTCTATTTTAGGTAAACCTAAGTCAACCACAGCCATGTCTAAAGGGTACTCAGTGATATGAAAAAGACCCGCTTCACCATCGTGGCATAAATCTACGCTGTAACGTTCTTTTTCTAGAGCATTACGCAGGTTATCTGCTAAGTGTAAATCATCTTCTATAACTAAAATTCGCATCAATCAATCCTTTTTCACTTCGCCAGTTTTTTTATTTATTTTTAAATCTACGACGTGGCCGTCAGATTTTAAAATTCGTACAGTATAAAAATTTATTTTTTCGGTAATTTTTAATGTCGTACCGTCAGTGGTTTCTTTTGCAAGTACTACCGCTTTCTTTTTGCTTATCTCAACGCTATTAACCTTGGTTATTGTATTAGCTTGCAGCGTATTAGCAAAACAAATACAAGCGAAAAAGTTGAGGGTTAATAATACGCGCATGACGGGACTCCTAGATCAGACCTACTCAGTTTAATAAACTGAGTTACCAAAATTCAATTAAATACTTAATAAGAATTTTACGGCAACAGTTTAATAATTAACGAGTGAACAAACCCTGAATTTTATAGTGAGATCATTCAAGGTTAAGTACATGTGTTATTAAGCAGGGAATACTTTTTTATATGGTTTAACAATTGAGTTTTCATATACGCCAGCCGCAACATAAGGGTCGGCTGCTGCCCATTCTCGGGCGGCCTCTAAAGAGTCAAACTGAGCAATTACTAGTGAACCGGTAAAACCTGCATCACTTGGGTCTTCATTATCGATAGCCGGAAGCGGGCCTGCAGTCAGTAAACGGTTTTGCGAATCAAGTTCACTTAAGCGTGCAAGGTGCGCTGGTCGGGCCTCTTTACGCAGTGCTAAGCTGTTTTCAACATCGATTGAATAAATCATGTACAACATAAAGAATCTCATAAAATTTGTTAAATTTAGTTAAGTGTATACTAGCATAGCGTTGAAAAATGGTGAATTAAAAGTGTTTACAGCTTTGTTTACAGTGAGAATATTTTTTTACTGTGTAATTGCTTGAAAAGCGCTGTGTAACACTGTTAGAGTCCCATGGATAAGATAAATAATAACAAGGTTTATACATGAGTGAAAATAGAGAGCACTTTAGCTCCCGCCTAGGGTTTATATTAGCAGCGGCGGGCTCTGCTGTGGGCATTGGTAATTTAGTGGGCTTTCCTGTTTCTGCAACAAAAAACGGTGGTGGCGCATTTTTGCTCGTCTATGCCTTGTTTGTCGCATTTATTTGTTTACCCGTAATGATGGCTGAAATGGCCATGGGCCGTAAAGCGCAAAAAGATCCCCTAGGTTCATACAAAATATTGGGTAACAATGACACAAAATGGAAGTTGGCTGGCTTTTTAGCTGTATTTACTCCTTTTATGATAGCGGTTTTTTATATGGTTATTACCGTATGGATTTTTGGCTATTTAACGCAAACCGCACTTGGTAATTTAGATTCGTTGGCAAACCCTGGACACTTTGGGTTGTTTATTAATAGCTACACAGTATTTGCTTATATGGCAGCTGTGGTACTTGTTGTTAACTTAATTTTGTTAGGTGGCGTAAAGCAAGGAATAGAAAAAGCGGCTAAATTTTTAATGCCGGCATTATTCGTCATGTTAATTGTGTTAGTGGGTTATGTATTAACGCTAGATAACGCGATGGCAGGTGTTAAGTATTATATTATTCCTGATTTTTCTAAAATGAATGCCAGTGTGTTAAATGGTGCGTTAGCGCAAGCATTTTTCTCATTATCGCTTGGTATGGGTATTTTAATGACGTATGCGTCTTATATATCTAAAAAGGACGACATTGTAGGCAGTGCAAAAATGGTCGCGATTACCGACTCATTAGTTGCGTTTGTTGCAGGTTTAATGGTGTTACCGGCTATTTTTAGCTTTGATCCAAATACAGACCCAGCAACGCTTTCTGATTCATCAGTATCGATGATATTTGTATACCTTCCTAAAATATTGTTAGCACTGCAACATGATATTGGTTACTTTGGTGCATCGGCAGTGGCATTCTTATTCTTTTTATTAGTATTTTTTGCTGCAATTACATCACTCGTTTCTATTGTAGAAGTACCTACAGCAACATTAAGCGATCGCAAAGGCATAAGCCGTAAAAAAGCATTGGGTATTTTAACCTTAGCCACAGGCGTACTTACAATCTTATGTACTATGTCGTTTGGTATGGTAGATAGCTTAACGTCGTTTACGGGTTACGGCGGTGAAAGTAAAAGCTTTTTTGATGTAGTTTACGATGTATTTTACGACACCATTTTACCGCTTAACGGTTTAATGGTGTGTTTATTTGTAATGTACCGCTGGAAAAAAGCAAATTTAAGTAAAGAGTTGAGCATAGGCTCGCCTAATTATGCAGGCAGCTTTATGGAAAAATATGTTAACTTTTCGCTTTCAACGTTTATTCCAATTATTTTAGCGACTATATTTATAAACACAGTTGCAACTAAGTTTTTTGGATTGAAATTATTTGGTTTTTAAAAACTGATTAATATTAATTAAGCCGCGTATTTCGCGGCTTTTTTATGTCTGAAATAAATGTACAGCGAATATTAATTGTATTAACGCTGCAGGGTTGACTTGCGTCCTTGTAAGCCTTAGCCTCCCTGACTTTATTTTATATTATGGTTAAATTCCCACGCTTAATTAATTTCATTATGCGTGTATTTAGGAGTATTCAATGAATAAAGCACAACTAGTTACCGCTATGGCTCAAAAAAGTGAGTTAACTAAAAAAGACGCACAAGCAGCACTTACCAGTTTACAAAAAGTAATTACTAAGTCGCTAGCAGAAGGGGATCAAGTTCAAATAAACGGTTTTGGTACTTTTGCATTAAGCTATTACCCAGCACGCACTGGGCGTAATCCACAAACCGGTGCTAGTATTGAAATTGAAGGGGCTAATAAAGCGGTGTTTAAGGCTTCTAAAACGTTAAAAGATGTTCTTTAATTTTATTCTCCATTAAACACTTTATTTATAAAAACAAAAAAGGGCATTTTAAAAATGCCCTTTTTTAATTTCCGTTGTAGTTTATTAAAGCGCTGTAGCAGCTTTCATTTTAGTTACAAAGGCTTTTAATTGTGTGGTCATGGTGGGTAAATCATCAAGGTTTGCTTCGATAATTTTAACCACTGCCGAGCCCGAAATAGCCCCCGCAGCACCGGCATTTAATGCGGCTTTTACATCATCAGGCGTTGAAATACCAAAACCTAATAGTGCTGGTGCGCTATGGTATTCTTTTAATTTAGTTACAATGTTGCCCGCTGGCATTTGCGCTTTTTCGTCAGTGCCGGTAACTCCCGCACGCGACAGTAAATAGGTGTAACCTCTGCCATACGATGCGCATGCACGAAGCGTGTCGTCATCAGCATTAGGGGTGGCAATAAAGATAGGGTCTACACCGTTTGCCATGGCTGCCTTTCTAAATGTTTTTGACTCATGCAGTGGCACATCGGCCACTAAAATAGAGTCTACGCCGGCGGCTTTAGCATCTTTATAAAAGGTGTCTATACCGCGCTTAAAAACTAAGTTTGAATACAGTAATAAACCAATTGGAATATCTGCATTGTACTGGCGTATTTGTTTAATAATATCAAAGCAGTCTTGGGTGTTAATGTGTACATTAAGGGCGCGAATATTTGCTTTTTGAATGACTGGTCCATCTGCGATTGGATCTGAAAACGGAATACCTAACTCTAGGGCGTCGGCGCCACCATCAATTAAACTTTTAATAATAGCAATACTTTGCTCTTTACCGGGGTCGCCAATAGTTACAAAGGGTACAAATGCCCCGTGTTTTTGCTCATTTAGGGCTGCAAACATTTTACCGTAGCGATCTGTTTTTACTTGGCTCATATTTGACCTCCTTGCGACAATACATTGTGAACGTGGGCTAAGTCTTTATCGCCTCGGCCACTTAAATTAACCACTATAATGCTTTCATCAGTTAGCGCTTCTGCATATTTAAGTGCATAAGCGAGGGCGTGGCTAGATTCGAGCGCCGGAATAATACCTTCATTTTTGGCAAGCGACTGAAAAGCGTCTAGTGCTTCGGTGTCGGTAATGGCTACATATTGTGCACGACCTGTTTCGTGTAAAAATGCATGTTGCGGCCCAACAGCTGGGTAATCAAGGCCGGCAGATACAGAATACGACTCTTCTATTTGGCCGTCGTCATTTTGCATAATATAGGTGTAAGTACCGTGCAATATACCTTTAGTGCCTTTACAAATAGTAGCACCGTGCTCGTGTGTATCTAAACCTTTACCAGCAGGCTCAACACCAATGAGCTTTACACTTGGCTCGTTAATAAAATCACTAAACATACCAATGGCATTAGAACCGCCGCCAACACAGGCAATAACGGCATCAGGTAGGCGACCTTCAGCTTTTAGCACTTGTTGTTTTGCTTCTTCACCAATAATTTTTTGGTATTCACGCACAATAGTTGGGAATGGGTGTGGGCCCGCTGCAGTACCAAGTAGGTAGTGCGCATCTTGATAATTTGCTGACCAGTCACGTAGTGCTTCGTTTACAGCATCTTTTAATGTGCCTGAACCCGCTGTTACCGGAATCACAGTCGCGCCCATTAGCTCCATTCTAAATACGTTTGGTTGCTGGCGTTCAACGTCTTTTGCACCCATGTAAATACGGCATTTTAAACCCAGCAGAGCACAAGCAAGTGCTGTAGCAACACCATGTTGGCCTGCACCTGTTTCGGCAATAACCTCTGTTTTACCCATACGTTTAGTTAATAACGCTTGGCCAAGTACTTGGTTAGTTTTGTGCGCGCCACCGTGCAGTAAATCTTCACGCTTTAAATACAGTTTAACCTTTGGGTTTTTAATTAAATTACGCGTTAAAGTAAGTGGCGTAGGGCGACCCGCATACTCGTTAAGTAATTTTGAAAGCTCAGCCTGAAACTGTGGATCTTTTTGTGCTTTGTTAAATTCGTTTTCTAACTGCTTAAGCGCAGGGACAAGTAGCTCGGGTACAAACATACCGCCAAACTCGCCAAAATAAGCTGGATTTTTCATTTTAACCTCAATAATTTCTAATACTTGTAAATGCGTTTTGTAATTTGTTAGGGCACTTTTTACCCGGAGACTGTTCCACTCCAGAATTAAGGTCTAGCCCTAAGGCGCCTTGAAAAAGTGCCTCTTTAATGTTCTCAGGATTTAAGCCTCCAGCAAGCATAAAGGGGGTGGTGGCATCACGTAGCACCGACCAATCAAATGTTTTACCTGTACCGCCAGCTTGGGTGTTGCTGTGGGTGTCGTACAAAATGCGATCAACACCATGTACTGGAGTCGGCAATGCATCTTTTATTGCCTGTGCTTTCCAAATTTCGCAGTCGCTAGGTAGTTGTGTACGCAAGGTGGTAATGTAATCGTCACTTTCTTGACCGTGTAATTGCACTGCCGCCAATTTTAACACACTTGCGTACTGGGCTACTTGCTCTATAGGCGCATCTACAAATACCCCAACAAAGTTAAGCGGTGCACTTTGGCTAAGCTCTATGGCGCAGTCTAAGTCGACATAACGAGGCGACTTAGAATGAAAAATTAACCCGCCATATACGGCGCCACTTTCATACGCTGCAAGCGCATCTTGGCTGCGCGTTAAGCCACATACTTTGTTATCGCCTAATATAACTCTTTTGCAGGCTTGTTCTAAATCGCGTTCGCTCATAAGTGAGCTGCCAATTAAAAAGCCATCGCAAAGTGGCGCTAATCGTTTTACGTCTTGGTGGGTGTAAATACCCGACTCCGAAATAACGACTTTATTAGCCGGAATAAGTTTACGTAGCTTTTCGGTGGTGGCTAAATCTGTACTTAAATCGCGTAAGTCTCGGTTGTTAATGCCAATTATTTTAGCATCAAGGGCAAGCGCACGGTGTACTTCTGCTTCGTTACTTACCTCAGTTAGCACCGACATATTTAACGAGTCAGCAACGCTATGCAATGCTTTATAGCTTTCATCGTCAAGTACTGAGAGCATTAATAATATAGCGTCGCCGCCATAAATACGCGCCATATATACTTGATACTCGTCTATAAAAAAATCTTTGCAAATAAGAGGTTGCTCTACTTGGCTACGTACAAACTCTAAGTAATCAAAGCTACCTTGAAAATACTTGGTGTCGGTTAGCACGCTCATACAGCTGGCATACTTTTTATAAACCGAGGTTATTTCTGTTAAATTAAAAGGTTCTCTAATAAGCCCTTTAGACGGCGATGCTTTTTTACATTCTAAAATAAACTGAATGCCAGGGGCTGCAAGTGCTTTATAAAAGCTGCGAGTTGTTGGCACCGCAAGGTGCTTAAAGCTATCTAGTGGGCGAGCGGCTTTGCGCTCAATTAGTTCTAATTTTTTATCAGCAACAATTTTGTCTAATACATTAGCCATTACTTACCTCAATAATTGCATTTAGTGTGTTCATGGCTTGCCCTGAACTTAATAACGTGTGTACTTGTTGTGCGCCGTCTTTTAGCGATTGCGCTTTACCACTTAGGTATAACAGTGCGGCCACATTAACAATAATAGCGGCATTATGCGCTTCATCACCCTTACCTTGCAAAATAGCAAGAGAGACATTAGCGTTGTATTGTGGGCCTTCACCGGTTAGTTGTTCAAGTGAATAGTTTGCAAGGTCAAAGTCACTTGGGTTAAGCGTATACTCGCTAATGTTGCCATTATTTAGCTCAACCACAGTAGTTGGGCCGTGCAGAGCAATTTCGTCGGTGCCAGAGCCATGTACTATCATTGCGCGCTTGGTGCCTAGGGTTCTTAATGTTTGTGCCATAGGTAGGCATAAATTGGGGTTGTATACCCCGAGTAACTGTACTTCAGGCGCCGCTGGATTTACCAAAGGCCCTAAAATATTAAAAATAGTGCGTGTTTTAAGGGCAGTACGTACTCCCATTGCGTGGCGTACGCCTGGGTGGTACTGAGGTGCAAACAAAAAAGTAAAGCCTGTTTGTTCTAAGCAATTTGCCGCTTGTGCTGGCGTCATTTCAATATTGATGCCCAATGCTTTGAGCAAATCGGCAGAGCCTGAGTTACTCGAGACACTGCGATTACCGTGTTTTACCATATTAATACCTGCCGCGGCTGCAACAATAGCAGCGGTAGTGCTAATATTAATTGTATTAGAGCCATCGCCACCGGTGCCGCAGCAATCAGCAAGTTGGTTACGGGTAGTATTAAAGGCGAGCGCATTTTCTCGCATAGACGCCGCAGCGCCAGCTATTTCATCGCTGATTTCGCCTTTTGATTTTAACGCTATAAGCAGTGCGCTAAGCTCAATATCACTCATGTTACCTTGCATTATTTCATCAAACAGCGCTTTAGATTGCGTGTAGCTTAATGATTGGTTGCTTATCAGTTGCTCAATTGCAGTTTGAATGCTCGCATTGTGCATATTAGCACTGAGAACATTAATGTTTTGCTTGGTTTGTATACTCATTATGTTCTCCTTTATTGGCTAGCGGTTAAGTAGGCAATGCTTTGCTGTAATAGCTGCGCGCCGTTTGGGGTTAAAATAGACTCAGGATGAAACTGATACCCTAAAACATTGTCATCATGATGATAAATAGCCATAGGAATATCTTGGTATTGGGCAATTACTGCAATATTATCAGGCACTTTAGTGGCCATTAAAGAGTGATAACGCGCTACGGGCATAGTGCTGCCCATACCGTTAAATACTGGGTGTTCACCTAAATCAATTATTGACGATTTGCCGTGTACGGTTTCCCCAGCATGGCCAATTACGCCGCCATAACTTTGGGTTAAAGCTTGCTGGCCTAAACAAATACCCAGCATAGGGAAGTGACCTTTGGTAAGCGCTATTAAATCCATTAAGCAGCCTGCATTACTTGGTGTGCCAGGGCCTGGGGAAAGTACTAATAGCACTTGGCCTTGTTCTTGGCGCATTTTATTAAAAATAACCTCAGCGCTAATATTGTTTCTGTAAACAACCAGTTCACAGCCAAGCATAGTTAGCTCGTCAACTAAGTTATAGGTAAACGAGTCAAAGTTATCTAAAAAGTAAATTTTAATTGGGTGTTGCTGGCTCATGTTAACCCGCCTCGAAAGTAGATTTAATAGCGGTAATAACCGCTTGTGCTTTAGCACGGGTTTCGTTTGCTTCTGACTGCGGATCTGAATCAAATACCACTCCGGCTCCGGCTTGCACGTAAGCAATATTATTTTTTACAAAAGCTGAGCGAATAACAATGCAGGTATCCATAGCGCCATCACCGGTTAAATAACCTACAGCGCCACCGTAGCTACCACGGCGTTTACCTTCGGTTTGGCGCACAAGTTCTGCAGCGCGTACTTTTGGTGCACCAACTAAGGTTCCCATGTTCATACATGCTTGGTATGCGTGTAGTGCATCAAGCTCTGGCTTTAGCGTGCCGACAACGCGCGACACTAAATGCATTACTTGAGAGTAGCGGTCTACTTTTAATAGCTCTTTTGCAAAGCGCGTACCGGCTACGCTAATACGGGCAACATCGTTACGGGCTAAATCAACTAGCATTAAATGCTCAGCGCGCTCTTTTTGATCGTTTCTCAGCTCAAGCTCGATGCGGCTATCTAAGTCTAGATTTATTTGACCATTCGCAAATTTGCCACGCGCTCGAGTACCTGCAATTGGATACACTTCGACCTGTTTTGATGCCACAGTGTATTTAAGTGCTGACTCGGGTGATGCACCAAATAAAGCAAAGTCTTCGTCGCGCATATAAAACATATACGGGCTGGGGTTTTGCTGTTTAAGTTTGCTGTAAGCATGAAGTGGATCGGGGCAAGGCAGCGAGAAAGTACGCGAAGGCACAACCTGAAATATATCGCCATCTACAATATTCTTTTTAAGCTTAATTACTTGTTCGCAGTAAGTTTCGTCGCTTATATCAATAGCAACATCGCATTCGCCGCTTTGCATCTTGGCGCTAAATTGTGCAGCGTTATCGCATAAGGTATTTAAGCGCTCTAACTCTTTACCTACTTCAAAGCAGTTTGCATGTACGTCGGGGCCATTAAATACATTACCAATAAGTTCTGTGGTTTGTTTTTGATGATCAATTACCACTAGTGTTTCGGCTAAATAAAATACGTAATCGGGGCAGGTGTTTTCGCCGTCTGGCACATCACTTAACTGTTCAAAATTGGCTACCATATCGTAGGCAAATACACCGCCTAAAAAAACCGAAAAAGGATTGTTGGTGGTGCTTTTAATACTGTTAATACAGGTGCGCAGTGCACTGAATGCATTATCGGCAACCAACTTACTCGCTTCGTCAATATCATTGTTTGAGCTTAAGTACGCAAGCGTTAATGTTGTCTCGTTTAGAGTGGCTTCGCAGCTTTTTACATTGGTTTGTAAATAGCTTAGTAGCTGTTGCCCATTATTTGATTGCGCTGTAATCGTTACGGTTTTACCCTGGCATACAATACGCAGTGCGCAATCAACTAAAATTAAACTTTTAACACTGTCTTTAGACTCAATTTCAGCCGACTCAAGCAGTAGCGAATTTGGCTTATCAAGTGCGCTATATAGTGCAAGCGGGCTACTAATATAGTCGCGTACTTGCGTAATGCTGGTTACTTCACCTGGTGTGGTAGTTATGTGACTAAAAATCAAACCTCATTCCCTCAAAAAAATAAAACCCCGCAATGCTGTGCAATGCGGGGTTTAAATAACGATATCTAAATTACAAACAGATCATTACCGTCCCGCTAAATTAAGCGCCACCAACGATGTGTAAGAGTAAGATTGTTATTCATGTTTTTTAGCCTCTAATGCTTTTTATTTTTTCCAGTCGTTACTGGTTAAAAAGATACGTTTAAATAATAATTATAAAATTTAGTGATAAAAAAACCCGCACAGTTGCGGGTTTTGAATATTTGTTAGACACGACAATTCATCACCCGGAAATTACGAGTGCCACCACCAAATAGTGTTTAAAGTAGAATTGTTCATTATTGTTAATGCTTATAGTGTCTTTAAGTGGCTACAGTAAAACGTATCATATGCTTTGATGTCAAGTGTTTATTTAAAAACAATTTAGTTAAAAAACTTGTTATACTAATTACCGATACTTTCCACACTTAATTTTAAGTAGTTTTCTTTTGATAAAATATGATTTACATAGCCATACAACACATTCCGATGGGCAGCTAAGCGTTGCAGAGCTATTGCATCGTGCTGTTGATAAAAATATAGATGTGTTTGCTATTACAGATCACGATACTGTGGCTGCCATAAAGCCTGCTCAGCATATTATTGATACCGAAAACCTACCATTATCGCTGATCACTGGAGTTGAAATATCAACCCGCTGGGAAAGCTTTGAAATTCATATTGTGGGGTTAAATATTGATACTGAAAATTCAGACCTAACGGCTTTATTGCTAGAGCAACAGCAAAAACGCGAAACTCGCGCGTTAGAAATAGGTACACGCCTAGCTAAAAATGGCTTTGATGATATTTACGAGCAAGCAAAAGAGCTTGCAAAAGATGCGCAAATTACTCGCGCGCATTTTGCTCGCGCTTTAATAGCACGCGGTGTTGCAAAAAACTTTCCCGGGGTATTTAAAAAATACTTAGGGCGCGGAAAAACCGGTTATGTACCAAGTAGTTGGTGCGATATGAAAACGGCTATTAAGGCGATTCATGCCGCTGGTGGAGTGGCGGTTTTAGCTCACCCTAGCAGTTATCAAATGTCTAATAAATGGCTACGCAAATTATTGGTTGAGTTTAAATCTGTTGGCGGAGACGCAATGGAAGTTGCTCAGCCTCAGCAAGCACCAAGTGATCGTCAATTTTTAGGCGAGTTGAGCCGTGAGTATGATTTGTTGTGTTCACAAGGGTCTGATTTTCATTTTCCGACAAGCTACTTAGAGCTTGGTAAAAATCTATACTTACCTAAGGATTGCCGCGGCGTTTGGCAAGCTTGGGAAAAGCAAGAAGGAGCAGCAACATGAGTCAACTATTTCATATTCATCCAGAGAATCCACAATCAAGGTTAATTCAACAAGCTGCCGATATAATTAAGCAAGGCGGCGTTGTTGTTTACCCTACAGATTCGGGGTACGCCATAGGGTGTAATATTGGTAATAAACAAGCAAAAGAGCGTATTGAGCGTATTCGTGGCATAGAAAAACACCATAACTTTACCTTAGTGTGCCGCGATTTATCTGAGCTTTCTACGTATGCACGCGTAGATAATCAAACCTTTAGATTAATAAAAAACAATACTCCTGGGCCTTATACTTTTATTTTTAAAGGCACTAAAGAAGTACCAAAACGTTTATTAAACGACAAGAAAAAAACCATAGGTATACGCGTTATAGCGCATCCTATTGCGTGTGCATTGCTAGAGGAACTTGGCGAGCCACTCATGTCGTGTTCACTTATTTTGCCAGGTGAAGAATACACTGAGTCAGATCCAGATGAAATTATTGAGCGATTAGATAAACACGTAGATTTAATTATCCATGGTGGTTATTTAGCAGAGCAAGCAACCACAGTGGTTGATTTATCTGAAGATGAAGTGCAAATTTTGCGTGTTGGCTGTGGTGATACTAGTCCGTTTGAGTAAAAAATAGTGAACGAAGAAAACACCAAACCAATAAGCACCCCCATTGAAAAGCCAGTGCAGCAAAAGCTGCCACTGGCTTTTTTACATGGTAAAGCCATGGTCGATAAACCGTCTGATTTATATATTCCGCCAGATGCGCTGGAAATTATTTTAGAAACGTTTGAAGGGCCGCTCGATTTATTGCTGTATTTAATAAAAAAACACAAGCTTGATGTTCTCGAATTGTCTATTTTTAGTATTACAGAGCAATACATGAGTTATGTTGAAATGATGACTGAGTTTCAACTCGAACTTGCGGGCGAGTATTTAGTGATGGCAGCCTTATTGGCGCAAATAAAATCTCGTTTACTGTTGCCCGTACACAAAGAGCTAGAAGAAGAGGAAGATCCTCGTGCAGAGCTTATTAAACGTTTGCAAGAATACGAGCAATTTAAAAAAGCCGCCGAAAACTTAGACGAAATTCCGCGGGTGGGTCGTGATATTTTTGTAGCCCATGCTGCTATGCCGGTGGCTGAAAATATCACTGAGCAGCTTCCTGAAGTGCAACTTAAAGATTTACTTTTTGCCCTGAGCGATATAATGGCGCGCGCTAAAACACTAGAACATCACTTAATTAGCGCCGAAGTACTTTCTACCCGTGAACGCATGAGCCAAATATTGCAGCAGTTATCACATACTCAATCGGCTTTACCATTTAGTGCGCTTTTTACTGTTAATGAAGGGCGAAGCGGTGCAGTGGTGAGCTTTATCGCTATACTTGAGCTGGTAAAAGAAGGGTTAATTACCTGCTTGCAAGTCACATCAGATAGCCTTATTTATGTGAGCCTCAGTAAAAAATCGACTCAATAGTTATTAATAAGCACTCAAAAACAACCTCTTTTAATAACGATTACAATTAACAATAGTTATTAAAAAGCTCCGCATGCAAGTCTTATAATTCTCTACTTATTACCTACTAGTTAATAAAATTGGCTGCGTAAACATACTTCTGTGCGTATATGCACGTAAAGTGTTTGTAAATGTTATTCCTATTTATGCTCTTGCGCGATATTGTAGGTGTAATAACATAAAGGAATAAAGACATGTTTAAAAACTCGCCTGCATCTTACGGGCTTATTGCGATTATTTTACATTGGCTAATGGCATTAACTATCTTTGGTTTATTTGGCCTTGGCTTGTACATGGTAGAACTTACCTACTACGATAGTTGGTATAAAGGCTCATTAGACTTGCATAAAAGCATAGGTTTGACTTTAGCTGCGGTGTTTTTGTTTAGAATTTTATGGCGCTCTTTTTCGACTCAACCTAAGCCACTGGGTACTAACAAAACAATGAACCAAATAGCGCACACTGCCCATATTATTATGTACATTATTTTGGCGGTTATTGTTGTAGCAGGCTATTTAATTTCTACCGCAGATGGGCGAGCTATCGAAGTGTTTACGTTATTCGATGTGCCAGCAATAAACTTTACATTTGACGGACAAGCCGATATTGCTGGGGAAGTGCATTATTACGCAGCCTGCACTTTAATTGGTTTTGCTGTACTGCATGCACTAGGTGCATTAAAACACCATTTTATAGATAAAGATAAAACATTAATTCGAATGATTAAACCAATTAACGCTAAAAATTAATAGCTAACCTGAACTCAGATTAGCTATTAATGTTAACGGGTATTTACCAATAAAAGGATGATTACAATGAAAAAACTACTATTAAGTACCGCGGTATCAGGCGCTATGCTGCTATCGGCAAGTGCTGTAAACGCTGCTGATTATGTGATTGATACACAAGGCGCACACGCGTTTGTAAATTTTAAAATAAAGCATTTAGGCTATAGTTGGTTACATGGTCGCTTTAATACCTTTGACGGTACATTTAGTTATGATGCAAAAACACCAAACGCATCACAGATCACGGTAAACATTGATACCACGAGTTTAGATTCTAACCATGCAGAGCGCGATAAGCACTTACGAGGTAAAGATTTTTTAAATGTTAGTAAATACCCAACGGCAACGTTTAAAAGTACCAGCGTAAAGTTTGATGACGACGATTCTGGTGAAGTGACGGGTGAGTTTACTTTGCATGGCGTTACTAAAACCATTACCTTTGAAATAGATAAAGTAGGCGAAGGTAAAGATCCATGGGGTGGTCATCGTGTAGGTTTTGAAGGCGAAACTAGCCTTAAGTTAGCTGATTATGGCATTGACTACAATTTAGGCCCTGCATCAACTCATGTTGATATTGGTTTATCTATTGAAGGTATTCGTCAGTAATATCTGAAGTAAGCACTTCGATAAAAACGCCACATTATGTGGCGTTTTTTGTTTCTGCTATGCGTGTTTTAAGCTTTATTTTTAAATGCGCAGGTAACCAGCGCATTAATATTTGCGTATAAGCTTGGGTTTGTTTAATTATTTTTAGTTGTTCATTTAACAAAGCAATGTGTTTGGCACCTTGCTGGTTTTTAGTGCAACCTATATAGCCATAACTTAACTCAGGTGACTCTAGAAGGGGTCGCTGTGTTAGGTTTTTATCAAAATTCATAGATTTAGCTAAATAGTAGTGCTCGCTTGGGTAACCTAATAACAAATCAATGCGTTTTAAATTAAGCATATAAGTAAGGCTTGCTAAGCTATCTCGGGTAGGTCTAATAATTAAATTTATATCGGGTGTGGTATTAATAAGTGTGTCTATTTCGTTACCGTAAGAGCGGCTCATAGAAATACCTAAAGTTAACTTATCAGCCGTAATTAAAGAGGCTAACGACACCGCTTTATCAGCAGGTAGCTTAAGTGCTCTACTGAGCTTAATATGCATAGCTACTGCAGGAGAAAGGCCAGTAGTAGAGCTTTCATCAGTAAAGTAAATGCGCTCTTCTCTAAAACTATTTTTATACAGTGACAAAGCACACGTATTGGCTGAGGTATTGGAGAGTTCTTGGATAACTCTGCCCGAAGGAATGAGTATTCTATTAAAAGTAATATTGGGGAGTTGTTTTTCGAGTAAAGAAATAATGCTTTCGTCGCGACCTTGGTGTTTGTTTTCTCCATTTAAAATGTAGTAGGGTGCAAAGTCATGCGTTAACCAGTTAATGGTGTTAGCAATAACTGGTGAGCTGAATAAGCTAAGTATAAAAACAACTAAAAATGCGCGGAGCATTACAAAAATTACCTACTATTATTCTATTAACCTTAAGTGTAGCTAATAAAGTGATAAAAAGTAAAATGCCAGCAACAAGGCTGGCATTTAATTTTGATTATTGCGCTAATAAGTAGGCAAATTATAATCAGTGTAGGTTAGCTGGCTTTTAGCCATTTAACAAATTGACGCGCATCGCTTGCTTTTTGAAACAATGCATTTTTTAAACCTTGTGTATCACTAAAAATTACACGATGTTTGTTTACTGAAATTGACTGCACTGGATGTGCAATTTGGATCATAGACCCGTTATATTTATAAGACATAATAAAACTCACTTTATTCTTGTTATTTATTCTGCGCTATTTTTTATAGCTATATGCAGTTAATAAATTAACGATGTTGTGTTTAGCTTCATTACAGTGTTGACGATCTTTATGACACTTTTGCGATGATAATAAAATCATCTCGGTATTATTTAAGGGGTTCTCGCCGTACAATAACTTAGCTTTTGAATATACGTTTTGCGGGGCTTACTGGATCAGGGTAAATGGTTAACCGCGGTGGTTTATTTAAACCAGAGAGGGAAGGTAACCCAGTTGTATTTTATATGCAAGCTTTTTGTTATATTATTTATGACAGCCACTATCAATAACTTAAAAGGGAAATGATGCAATACCTAGTTATCAGCGATATTTACGGTAAAACACCTTGTTTACAGCAATTAGCTAAGCACTTTAATGCTGAAAACCAAATAGTTGATCCCTATAATGGAGTTCATCAAGCCCTTGAAAATGAAGAGGAATACTATAAGTTATTTATTAAACACTGTGGCCATGACGAATATGCAGCCAAGCTCGAAGAATATTTTAATAAATTAAGCAAACCCACTATTTGTATTGCATTTAGTGCCGGTGCTAGCGCTGCATGGCGGGCACAAGCGAGTACTACAACTACACATCTTAAAAAAGTAATTGCTTTTTATCCTACGCAAATACGTAATTATTTAAATATAGATGCTATTCATCCATGTGAATTCATTTTCCCTGGGTTTGAACCGCACTTTAATGTAGATGAATTAATAACTAATTTATCGGCCAAAAACAATGTGCGCTGTTTAAAAACACTATACCTGCATGGCTTTATGAATCAGCAGTCACAAAATTTTAGTGAATATGGTTACCAATATTTTTATAAAGTTATAAAAACAGCGAATAGCGAAGCGCATTAAAAATGCCCGGCTGCAAATAATAAGTGCGTATAAAAACCACTAAGATTACTTTTACAGTTTTAATTATTATAAGCTGCGCCAATTCAAAAACTCATTTATTAACAGCTATAAAATGGCAAGTTCTGACTATTCATTACTGTAATAGTCGCTATAAAAAGCAACTGCAGACACGCTTAATTTAACATGCTTTAATCGAGGGTAATGTACTTTTGATGGATGTTAGCTTTGCAGTATCAACATATTAATGTGCCCGAACAGGGGCAAAGCATAAAAATAGCAAAAAATGGCCAATGGCAAATTCCGTTGCAACCTATTATTGCTTACATTGATGGTGATGGTGTAGGCCAAGATGTGATGCCTGTAATGCGAAAAGTGGTTGATAGCGCGATAGCGCATTGTTACCAAGCAAAGCGAAAAATTCATTGGATGCAGGTATACAATGGTGAGCAAGCAGCCAAACTATATGATGGTGATTGGTTTCCACAAGAAACAATAAATGCAGTAAGAGAATGTAAAATAGCGATTAAGGGGCCATTAACGACTCCTTTGGGTGGTGGTTTTCGCTCGCTTAACGTTGCACTTAGACAAGAAATGGATTTATTTGTCAATATGCGCACTATAAAAGGCTTTAGTGCATTGCCATCGCCGTTAAAAAATCCTTATTTAACTAATATCACTGTGTTGCGCGATAGCAGTGAGGATGTTTACTCGGGTATAGAGTGGCAAGCTGGTAGTGTTGAAAGCGAAAAAGTACTCGATTTTTTATGCGAAGAAATGGGGGTTACGCGTTTAAGGTTTACCCAAGAATGCGGAATTGGCATTAAAAACATTTCTAAAGAAGGCTCAGAGCGCCTAGTACGTTACGCAATTAATTACGCGCTAAAAAATAACAGCGAATCGCTGACTTTAGTGCACAAAGGTAATGTGCTTAAATTTACTGATGGTGCATTTAAACGCTGGGGCTTTGCACTCGCTAAGCGTGAATACCAAGCCATTGATGATGAAAACGGCCGTTGGTTACATATTCCACGACAAGGGCAGCCACCACTTATAATTAAAGAAGTTATAGCCGATAACATGTTACAGCAGTGTTTAATGCACCCAGAGCAATTTGATGTAGTTGCAACGACTAATCAAAATGGTGACTTTTTAGCAGATATGCTTAGCGCACAAGTAGGTGGAGTAGGCATAATGCCGGCGGCTAATTTAAATAATGAGGTAGCATTTTTTGAACCCACGCACGGTACATTTGCGCGTATTGCTGGGCAAAATAAAGCGAATCCGAGCAGCAGCATTTTAAGTGCGGTATTAATGCTTAAGTTTATGCAGTGGCATGAGGCGGCTAATTTAATAGAAAATGCCTTAGAGCGCACGTTAGCGGCGGGAGAGGTTACGTTTGATTTACTATCTGAGCCTCATAACTCGATGCCCTTAAGTTGTACAGATTTTGCACTTAGGGTCATCGAGCACTTTTAAACAACACCATTATTAGGCTGCAGATACGTTAACAAGGTTTACGCGATGCGTACATGCACGATTAGTTAACTGCGCAGCACGATGATAAATAGCATGTGCATCTTGGTCGGTATTAAATGTGCCGCTAAGCGTATCCATTAACGCAACTACAATAATGGCTGGAACTTGGCAGCAATGCTCATCCAGAACAGCTTCTGTTGTTTGCGAGTCTACATTGCAATAAGGGTGGTTATTATGCTGATAAGCATTAAGCAATGTTTGCACATCTAAAACATCATCCGCATTATGTTTAGTTTTACGACAAGTACAGCCAAATTCATCTACTAAAGTGGCAAGTACCTGATAAATATCATCGCTTGGCATCGCCGCTAGTGGTGCTAACTGCTGCTCAATAAATTGATGAAAATGGCTATTAATAAACAATCCGTCTTGTTGGGTGAAGCTTGATGAAGTTTGCATAATTATTACTCTTAGTTAGTTGGCTTAACTTCACTCTAGCGCTAACTCTAGTATTAATAAAATTGTTGTTTTCAATAACTGATATTGATTATATCAATACTGTTAAATTACGACGAATTTTAGTGTGTTTAGCAAGGCTACATTAAGCCTAATTAGCTTACAGTAGCCACAGTTGTTAATTTTACAAACTAGATACAGAGGCTTAACCACACTGGTATAAGTATCTATTATTAGTAAGTTAACAGATAACACTTAACAATAACCTTGTTACACAGGCAATGGTTTAACCACTAACTAACAATAAAGAGACTGCTATGAAAATTTTTGCTCCTGCTATTATTATCACCACATTAATGCTTTCGGCTTGTGGTAATGAGCCACAAGACAACAGCCACACCGACGTAAAAAACACGGCACAAACAGCGGTAATAGTGCATAACTATCAGTGTGAAAGTGGTAATACAATGGCGGTAACTTACCCCTCTACAGACACTGCAACAGTTGACTATTTAGGTACAGAATACGAAATGAAGATTGCTGTGTCGGCCAGTGGTGCGCGCTATATGAATGACAAGTACGAGTTTTGGACTAAAGCATCAGGTACTGGCTCTGAAGGCACGCTGTTTAGCCATATGCAAGATGGTAGCACGGGTGATGCAATTGAAACATGTACAGCGCTATAAGCCTTATTAATACGCATTAAAGCCTAAGTTTAGGCGAATTTAACGAGTAATTTGCAACACCTACTGTGCAAGTTACTCGTTGTAAATTTTATATACCTTTGCACTAGTATTACTACCTGTCGGCAATTGTTTTTGCAAATTCCAGTAGTTCTCTGCGTAACCATTGGTGCGCCGATGCATGATGCAACAATGGGCTCCAGATCATTTTTACCTCAATAGGTACAATTTGAAAAGGTACTGGGCTGATAACCAAGTTAGTATGCGTAGTTAACAGCTTAGCTTGGCGACGTGGTAATGTAGCAATTAACTTATCTGACTGGCACAGTAAACTGGCAATCATGTAATGGCGTGTAAAAACGCGTATTTTTCGAGTTTGTTCTAATTGCCACAGTGCTTCGTCTACCCATCCTAACTTTTGCTTACCAGATTTATTAGTAACAGCGGGCTCAGGCCCCCAACCTGCACGGTTTACCCAAATATGTTCGCTTTTTAAGTAATCTTCTAGGCTCGACTGTTGTAAAAATTGATTATTGGGGTGCGTTAAACAACAATAGTTATCGCGCCAAACCGTAGCTTGGTGAAACGATCGTGGTAGGCCATTAAAGCGGTTAATTGCTAAATCTATGGTGCCTTTTTCCATATCTTGCAGATTTACATCACTTGGGCTGAGTATATCAAAGTTTATTCCTGGGTTTTTACTCAACTGCTCAGTTATAAAAGGGGCGATTAACGTCGACTCTAAATAATCGTTTGCCATAATTCTAAACGTTACTTTGGCACTTGTCGGATCGAATAGCTCAGTGGGCTGAGTAATTTCTTCAGCCATTTTAAGTAATAACTCTATTTCGGGCTTTAGTGCCAGCGCTTTTGCTGTGGGCGCCATAGAGCCTGAAGCCCGCACCAAAAGCGGGTCGTCAAATAAGTCACGCAGCCGCTTTAACGCATTACTCATAGCAGGTTGGGTAAGTGCGAGTTTATTAGCCGCTTTAGAAACACTTTTTTCGTCTATTAGTACGTTTAGGTACACAAGCAAGTTGAGATCGACATTTCTTATATTCATTTAATCAATCTTATTTATTTACTGTATTAATTATCTAAATTAAAGCCTGCTTGCTAAGGTGTAAACAACTAAAAAATAATAGCCGTAATAAGCCTAGTAAATATGCCAGATACAATAACGAATAAACTGCAAAATAGTACAGTGCAAGATGTGATTGCGACTAAGTTAGCGCGCGCCGTTTTTGCTGGGTTTGAAGCTATGTTTGCCACCTTTTTAAATATAACCTTAGGCGCACAAAGCCGCTTTGAACAGCGACAATATCACGAGGTACAAAGTGCTATGCGCGAGCGTTTACAAGTGTATGAGCGCCAAGTTAAAAGTGTAAGTGAAGCGGTAAAGGTTATTGCCTACGCGGAGTTAAGTTGTCCACAGACCTGGCAATTAGCTAAAAATATTTATGGCAACATGGTAAAAAATCATGAAAACGAGCCAATAGCGCATACTTTTTTTAATTCTACCTTTGGTGCTATTTGGGACGATAAAAAAATACGTACTGTGCATTTATTTGTATTAAAAGCTAAATATCGTACTCAACCTCGACCATACGACAGCTTAGTTAAACGTATTTCATTGCAGCATGGCTTTAATAGCGCAATAAAAACGCTGATCACTAATCAGGTTTTTAGAGTGCCATTTAGTAATTTAAACCAAGATGTTGCCACCCTGCAGGCTACTTTAACGCAAGGTGCTAAGCAACAATGTCGACAAGTTTATGAGTTAATAAACTTAAACGACGGCTATATAGAATATGCATATTCACATTTTTATAGAAACAAAGCCTGTTACTTAATAGGCCGATGCATTGCTAAAAATGGCGATAATATGCCCTTTGCTATTGCCATTTTAAATACCCCCAAGGGGCTTAAAATTGATGCGGTAATGATGGGCGCCGACCAACTAAGTTTACTATTTGGATTTGCGCGCACGTATTTTATGGTCGATACCGACCAACCAGCGCGTTATGTAGATTACTTAAGTGTACTTATGCCGCATAAACAGCGCTTTGAGCTATTTAATGCGATTGGCTTTATAAAACATGCCAAAACAGAGTTTTATCGTTATAAAGTAGATACCACTAAAAATAGCCCCGCGAGCTTTAAGTATGTGGCTGCGCCAGGTACACCGGGTATGGTAATGCTAGTGTTTACTATTGCTGGCTCAGACCATGTTTATAAAGTAATTAAAGATAAATTTAGCGCACCAAAAACCGCCACTAAAGCGCAAGTAAAAGAAAAATACAACTTTGTAAAACAAGCCGATAGAGTAGGGCGACTGGTAGATACGCATGAGTTTAGGTATTTAGCGTTTGATTTGAGCCGCTTTAGCGAGCAGTTGCTGCAACAAATGAAAGAGCACATTGGGTCCAGTTTAATTATTTCGGGCAAGGCGCTTATTTTAAAACATGTTTATGTTGAGCGAAAAATGACCCCGCTTAATTTATATATAAATGATTGCGACAGCAAAGCACTTGCACAAGTGATGCTAGATTACGGCAGAGCAATTAAAGACTTAGCCGGTGCTAATATTTTCCCTGGGGATATGCTGATGAAAAACTTTGGTGTTACGCGCTGGGGGCGGGTAGTATTTTATGATTATGACGAAATTTGCCCACTTACCGATTGCAACTTTAGAGAAGTGCCGCAAACGCAAAATGCGCTAGAAGAGCTAAGTTCAGACTCGTATTTTGATATAGAGCCAAATGATATTTTTCCGAGTCAATTTAAAGTGTTTTTTAGTGCTAATGAATTGGCATTTAATGCTTTTAATAGTCATCACAGCGATTTATTTAACGCCCAGTTTTGGCAAACGTGCCAACAACAGGTACAACAAGGCTATTTACCCGACGTGTATCCATATAAACAAAGTTGGCGCTTTAAATAAGGTGTTTTGATCCCCATATATAAATTACATTAATTTAGTTATGCAACGTTTAGTAATAGCGTTTAGTTATATAAAGCTTAGGAGTGGCAATGAAATACATTTCTCATGAAGATGGCATACTTGCATTTAGTGAAACCAATAAACCGGTTTTAAAGAGCCATGAAGTACTGGTAAAAGTAGCCGCCATTGGTGTAAATCGCGCCGATTGTATGCAACGCCAAGGTAAGTATCCGGCGCCAAAAGATGACAGCCAAATATTAGGATTAGAGTGCGCAGGCATCGTTTGCGATATTGGTGGTAAAGTTGATAAAATTTGGCTTAATAAACGCGTTTTTGCTTTATGTGCTGGTGGTGCTTACAGTGAATATGTTGCGGTTGATGCCAAACAGCTAATGGAGTTACCAGATGGCGTGTCTATGAGAGAGGGCGCTGCAATAAGTGAAGTATATTTAACAGCATTTGGTGCTTTGTTTGAATTAGGTAAATTACAAGCTGGGCAAACGGCGTTAATTCATGCAGGTGCAAGCGGTGTGGGTGGTGCTGCAATTCAAATGGCTAAAAGCGCAGGGGCAACTGTGGTTATAACCGCAGGTTCAGATGAAAAATGTGCACATGCCAAAGCACTGGGCGCCGATCATGCTATAAACTATAAAACCACTGATTTTGTAGAATATATGAAGGCTAATAACCTAACGGCTAACACAATTGTAGATCCTGTTTCGGGTAGTTATTTAAACAAAAATGCGGCTGTTGCGGCTATGGATTGCCAAATTGTAATGCTGGCATTTTTAGATGGTCGTTTTGCTGAAGTTGATTTTGCCCGTTTACTGCAAAAACGTATCTCGTTTCATGCATCAACACTTAGAAACCGTAGTATAGAGTTTAAACGCGCATTAAGAGATGATTTTGTAGCGCGTTTTTATAGCGATATTGCAAGTAAAAGCTACGATTTTAATTTATATAAAGTGCTACCTTGGAGCCAAGCAAGCGAGGCTCATGCTATTTTAGAGCGCAATGAAAACGCCGGTAAAGTAGTGTTAAGTGTAGAATAAACCAGTAGTGTAATGTATAGGCATTGTTTATGTCTCTGGTAGTCAATATAATTTAGTTATAACACACATAATAAGGTTAATAATGAATCCAATTATCGCCACTTTAAAAGATCATAATGTTAGCGACGAGCAAATAGCCGAGCTATTTGAAGCATTAACGCAAAACCCAATGATGGCAATGGCCATGGTGCAACAACTTGGTATACCACCTGAAAAACTACAGCAACTAATGGCAGTAGTGATGACTCAACCGCACTTAATTAAAGAAGCGACAGACGAGTTAGGTTTAGACTTTTCGAAAGTACAAGCCGCAAAAGATAAGTTAAATCAGTAATCCCTCCGCACTTTTAACCAAGGTATAACCTTATACCTTGGTACTTTAGCCCACCTTAAACATGTTTTGTTACATTAGCAATTGAACTGCTATTGATTTTTAGCGTCTTAGTTTTAGTCGATAAAATGGTGGGAATATTGTATGAAAACACTGATTAAATTTTGGAAAAATAACCGTTCATTAATCATATTTATAGCGTTAATGAGCGTATTTAGAAGTGCAGTTGCCGATTGGTACGAAGTACCTACAGGCTCTATGCGGCCCACCATTGAAGTAGGCGACAGAGTTTTAACAAATAAAATGGCTTACGATTTACGCTTACCCTTTACGCATATACCACTAATGAAGTTAGGCGACCCACAAGCAGGTGATATCATAGTATTTGATTCAAAAAAAGCTGATAACCGCTTAATAAAGCGGGTAATAGGCGTACCTGGCGATACTGTGTCGCTTGAGCATAACGAGCTTATTATTAATGGTAAAAAGCTTAACTATGCTCGTTTGCACAGTAATTTAGGTTCACTTGATAAAATTGAAAACTTAAACGGTCATAAACACTCAATAAGAGTAGCCAATAGAGCGTCGCGATTAGCAGGGTTTGATAAAATCACAATCCCGAATAATTACTATTTAGCCATGGGGGATAACCGCGATAACAGTGCCGATTCTCGCGTAATAGGCTTGATCCCGCGTAGCGAAATGTTAGGTAAAGCAGAGCGAGTAATTGTATCGCTTGATTACGATAACTATTATTTACCGCGAACTGATCGATTATTAAAAGCGCTTGAATAAGCGTGTTTGTATTTTAGCAGCTAAATAAAAACCCGGGTTATACCCATTGAGTTGTATTGCATAAAGTAATAAAACGAATGTAAATTGATGGTAATTATAGTAGCTTGATATTCCTGTTATTTTTTAACACCTGTTCAGCAGAGTCAATAATATGAGCTTAAAGACTAAAAAATCGCCTATATTACTGTTCGATGGCGTATGCAATTTATGCACAGGCTCGGTACGCTTCGTGATTGAGCATGATCCATATAAAAAATTTCGCTTTGCGTCATTGCAGTCAACTGTAGCAAAAAACTTACTTAAGCAGCAGGGAAGTGAAGCTACAAGTAAGCTGGGTTCTGTGGTGCTTATTGACGATAGTGGCATTTGGTTTAAGTCAACAGCGGCACTTCGTACTGCAGGGCAGTTATCGGGTTTATGGCCGTTGTTGCAAGTGTTACTCATAATACCTCGGCCATTACGAGATTGGGGTTATGATTTTATTGGTGCTAGACGTTATAAGTGGTTTGGGCGTACAAATGCTTGTTGGTTGCCAGCAGAGGACATAAGTGATCGCTTTTTAGATTAAATTTATAAATAGACTTTTAACTTTAATACGCAAATGCTAAGGGGAATTAATCATGATAGTAAGAATATTTGATAAGCTAACCTTTGCTGTTGCGTTAATTATAGCGTTGCAAGTACCGCAACTTACGGATCATTATCAGCAACATTTAGCGGGCTTGTATCAGGCAACAAAATGGCAAGTTGATGGTTATAAAGCCACCGCCCAAATGCATGCATTTCCCAGTGTTAAAGCAATGATTGATAGACACTTACGCAATAGCGAGCCAAGTGTTAAAACTGATGCACAACAAAAGCTGTTAACCCTTGATTTATTTGCAGATTTAGAAGGTGGAATGACTATATTTAAACAGGGTAACTTTTTTGAAAAACTAATTTATATGTTTACTCCCACCCGTTTCGATATATTAAAAAATACTATTGATAACTTTAAATTAGGCATACCGCTTACTTTTACCGGTATTGCGTTTGGGCTAGTATTTGGTTTTTTATTAAATCAATTAATTATGCTACCTTTTACAATTTACTCAGTTAAAAAAAGGGCAAGTAAAGTTAACACTATCGAGAAACCAGCCCAATAATAGTATAATCATTTAAATCACCTATATAACTAGGCTCACATATTATGAGAACTGATAGCATTTATGCGATATTTATCGGCAATTTCCCTTTGTTTATTTATGGTTATAAGCATGCTTTTTGGCTGCGCTAGTTATCCTAAGGTTCAAGCCGAACCTAGCTCTGCATTTAGCAAAACGCAAAATACTAGCTTAGCTAAAGGCATAGCATTAGAGGCGAGTAAACACCCTGCGAGCTCAGGGTTCTATCTACTTGGTGATGGCCTTGATGCATTTGCAACTAGGCTGTTATTAATAGAAAAAGCCGAAATGTCTATTGATGTGCAGTATTACTTATTTCATAACGATACTACGGCCAAAATATTCACTCATTACTTACTTCGTGCAGCCGATAGAGGCGTGCGGGTACGCATGTTACTAGATGACTTTGGCCACGAAAGCCAAGACGCTTTATTTAGTGCCTTGGTGCAACACCCTAATGTGTCAGTACGGTTATTTAATCCGTTTTCAAATCGCACTTTACCTTATGTTGATTTTTTAACTAATTTTAAACAGATCAATAGGCGCATGCATAACAAGTCGTTTATTGTTGATAATCAGGCGGCTATTATTGGTGGCCGTAATATTGGAGATACTTATTTTTCTGCCAATATTTACACTAACTTTTCTGATTTAGATGTACTTGGCGTGGGGGAATTTGCCCCGCGTGTGGCCACTGCATTTGATTTATATTGGAATCATTCACTCTCGGTAGCGATTAAATATATAGCGCCTGCATCGAGTGCAGCTAAACTAGAACAAGTACGAAAACAACTCGCTAAAATATATACTAGTGAGCAAAGTAAAGCCTATCTACGGCGTTTAGAGTCACTGGATATTATTGATAATTTGCTACGCGGACAGCTAGCACTTTACTGGGCAAACTCTGAATTAGTATACGATCATCCTGATAAAATAATGAATGTGAGTGATGATAATACCGGTTATATGGCCCCAGCATTAAGTAATTTACTTAATGATGCACATAGTGAAGCATTAATTGTTTCACCTTATTTTATTCCCGGTGATGCAGGCGTTGCAAGCTTAAAACGTTGGATTAATACCGGTGCTAATGTGACCATTTTAACCAATTCGCTCTCGGCCAACGACGTACCCGTTGTGCACGCCGGCTATGCAAACTATCGTGAGTCACTTATAGAGGCGGGCGTTAAATTATGGGAGTTACGCGCTACAGTAAAACCTAAGTCTAAGCCTAAAATTAAATCTAAAGATAAAGCAAAACATAAAAAAATCACCGATTTAGCTGGTTCATCAAAAGCGAGCTTACATGCTAAAACAATGATTTTTGATCGTAATACGCTTTTTGTTGGCTCAATGAACTTAGACCCACGTTCAATTAATTTAAATACCGAAATAGGTGTTGTAATTTACAGTGACAAAATGGCAAGCACAGCAGCAGATATATTTTTAGAAGAGTTACCTCGCCATGCATGGCGATTAGATGTCACTAAAACTGAGAATTGGTGGGGTTTTAATCACGACTTACTGTGGTTAGATGAATCAATTACACCCACTAAAGTGGTAAGTAAAAACTCTGAGCCAGAGGCCAGCACCTGGGTACGTTTTCAGGCTTGGTTATTTGGCTACCTGCCTGTAGAACACTTACTTTAATATGTGTTAAATAAGGCGGTAACCCCAATATTAATACTTAATCAGCACTCAGGGTAAGAGGTTTAACAGTTTGAATAATAATAGTATTTAAGGGTGCTTTTTTACAACAAAAGCGCCTCGTATATCGCCCAAATTAAAACCAGTCGCTTTATCGCTTGGATAAAGCTCAGTTAATTTGTTTTTTACTTCAGGCTTTAATTCACTACCATGGCAGGCTAAGCAAGCCTGCCCAGTAGGAATTGCTTTGACTAAATACCAAGCATCGGCTTTTTGTTCTTGATGTTCAATATTTGCTATAGGTTCGCCATTTTCTTTACGCTGCTCAAAATCGATCAGTATTGAATTTAACCACTCGTTAGCTTGGTTATTAGGATTGCGCACTTTTAATGATGTACGACTAATTTCCCACTCTTTAGCACTGTGTTGTAGT
Organism: Pseudoalteromonas nigrifaciens; assembly: GCF_002221505.1. Lineage (NCBI taxonomy): Bacteria > Pseudomonadati > Pseudomonadota > Gammaproteobacteria > Alteromonadales > Pseudoalteromonadaceae > Pseudoalteromonas > Pseudoalteromonas nigrifaciens. Next base: position 1,538,935 of record NZ_CP011036.1, read on the forward strand.
GCAATAGCTGGCGCACTGATATTACATACTTCAATTGCTGCAACAGGCCCGCTCGCTTTCATGGTACTTACTAAAACATTTTTTAAATCAGTTGAAAATGCTTTAACAGTGCTGCGAGCAAAGTATGCATCGTCGCTATTAGCTAATACGCTTGATGAAACAACCAAGCTGGTAAATAATAAAATAGAGCGCATAATACACCTTTGTACATTAGAGGATTCTAATGTACAGCTGAGCAATAATTTATTCAAGCTTTTCTATCGCTAATTATCCGGATATCTGGTTAATTTAAGTACTGTATAAATTATAGCTGCAAAGAGCTTAGCTAAATGATGATAAACCCAAAATATAAATTACATAAAAGGTAGCTAATAATGACAACTAAAAATGATGACAGTGCTAAATATGCATTATCGCAGCAAAGTAAACCGCTTGATGATCCGCTAGAAGCAATTAAAAGCATGCGTTTAGAGCAGTTGGCCGTATGTAAGCTAAAAGCAGAAAAAGAGATGCAAACTATGAAAGCAGAATCTACCCCTGACAAAAATAAACAATAACGTAAAGCAACTTAGTGGATTTGTTTTATGAATAAACACATTACGCTTTCGTTTTTAGCTTGGTTAGCGGCTCTTTTTGTGGGAGCTGCAGGTATATATGGTTTATGGCCTTCACCACAGAGTAAAGTGCTTTTAGCTATTGAAATAATAACCTTAATTATTTTGTTATTTAATAGCGCCAGTATTACCTGCTGGGTCACGGCAAGATCATTATAAATTGAACTTATAGAGCAAGTAGTGATCAGATCAAGGCATAATAATTACTTGGTCGCATAAATATGAGCACTACTTTTCTGAAACATTTTAATTCAATTACAGATCCTCGCATTGAACGTTGTAAAAAGCATGAACTTATCGATATTCTTCTCCTTGCTATTAGCGCTGTACTCTCTGGTGCAGAAGGATGGGAAGATATTGAAGACTTTGGGCACCTAAAGCTTGATTGGTTAAAAAAATACGGTACGTTCAACGCAGGAATTCCAAAACATGACACGATTGCTCGCGTCATGTGTCGGTTAAAAGCAAATGAAATAGAAAGGGCATTTCAATCTTGGATATCATCACTGATTGAAACTACAGGTGCAGATATCATCGCTATCGATGGCAAAACCGCACGGCGTTCATTTACCACAAAAGACAGAAAAAGTGCCTTACACACGGTCAGTGCATGGAGTTGCCAACACCAGTTAGTGCTTGGGCAGACGGCTGTTGATAATAAAACAAATGAAATCACCGCAATACCAGAATTACTCACCCTGCTCGATATTGAAAACAGTATCATTACGTTAGATGCGATGGGATGCCAACAAGAAATAGCAAAACAAATCATCCAACAAAAAGCAGATTATATTCTTGCACTTAAAGGTAATCATTCAGGCATGCAAAAGGAACTAGAAGCGTGGTGGCACAAGTGCGAGCGTGAAAGGTTAACTAAGCATAATTGTGATGAACATACCGAAATAAGCTCAGGACATGGGCGTGTTGAAACACGTACATGCCAGCAGTTACTTATAGATAAAAGCTGGCTAGGCAAGGATTATCGTTGGCCTGGCTTAACGAGTATTATTAAGGTCAGGGCTGAAGTTCATGATAAGTCGGCAGGGTCGGATACCACTGAAACACGCTGGTATATAAGTTCATTAGACTTAAATGCAGCGCAAGTACTCAATGCGGTACGCAGTCACTGGCAGGTTGAAAGCATGCATTGGATGCTTGATATGAACTTCAGAGAAGATGAATCGAGAATACGCAAACTTCAAGGGCCATTAATGTTTAATGTAATGCGAAAGATAGCCATGGCGCTTTTTAAACAAGATGCATCTAAGTCAGCAAGTATGGCGAGGAAAAAGAAAATGGCAGGGCTAGACGATGATTACCGCTCAACCCTGCTAGAGTCTGGGATTAAAATGCGCTAGCCGTGCCTGCTGGGTATATAAACACACTAAAAACAAACAACAACGTTATATTGCCTTATTATGTATAGCCTCCTTAGTGCTATGCATTTGTGGAGACGTGGTAAATTTTAATTTAAATAATCAATATTACCGTTATAACGAGGTAATTAAGCACGACTATTTAGCTGACTCTGTATGGTTTTTTGTACCCGGATACAGCTTACTCTTTATTGCTGTGTTGTTGGCGAGCCGTAGTTTAGTTATGTATCCATTATATTATGTGGCTGCTTATTTAGGGGGCACGCTATTAATATCGCTGCTTTGTTTTTATTTTATGCATATTCCAGAGGCAGGTTATTATGTACTGCTATTAACCGGGCTTCATAGTTTTGTTATAACCAGTGTGGGATTAATGAGTTTAGTGCTGCTTAATACATATTGCGGGTTAAACGCACCTTTGGGAGTATGGCTGGTTAGTTTAGGGTTAGTATTAGCGGCAATTGCCGATGCATTAATTGGTTTATATTGGATTTATGGGAACAGCGGTGAAGGGTACTTTCCACAAATTAGGTATATAAATTGGATAATTTATATTAGCTCGCAATGCTTAGTTATTCATTTAGCTAAAATAAATATAACCTACAAGCTGGGTTAATAAAAAAGCCGCTAATAAATTCAGCGGCTTTTTACATTAACAAAAATATTAACGCAAATATAAATTTATAAGCAAAGCTTACATTACACGCATGCCAGGCTCTGAGCCGTCGTCTGGGTTAAGAATGTAAATCTCTTTACCGCCAGGCCCTGCAGCTAATACCATGCCTTCTGACATACCAAAACGCATTTTTCGTGGTTTAAGGTTAGCAACCATAACAGTAAGCTTACCTTCAATATCCTCTGGAGCGTAAGCCGATTTGATACCCGCAAACACTTGGCGCGTTTCGCCGCCTAAATCAAGTGTTAGCTTAAGTAGTTTATCGGCGCCTTCTACGTGCTCAGCTTTAGCAATTTTTGCTACGCGTAAGTCTACTTTTGCAAAGTCGTCAAATTCAATTTCATCACAAATTGGCTCTTTAGCCAGTGGGCTATTAGGGTCAATGGTCACTTTTGATTCTAAGCTTTCTTTTGACTCCTCAACCATTTTATTTACTTTGTCCATTTCTACACGTTGCATTAACGGTTTAAATTTATTGATTGGGTGGCTTACTAATGCATTTTGCACGCCGTCCCATGCAAGGTCGTCATTTAAGAATGCTTCTACGTTATCGGCCATTTCAGGCAGTACAGGCTTTAAGTAGGTAATTAACACGCGGAATAAGTTAAGCCCTAATGAGCAAACTTCGTGCGCTTCTTGTTGTTTAGTTTCGTCTTTAATGAGTACCCAAGGTGCTGCGGCATCTATAAATTGGTTTGCTTTGTCGGCAAGCGCCATTATTTCACGAATTGCACGGCTAAACTCACGGTTTTCGTAATGGGCTGTAATGCTTGGTGCAGCTGCTTGAAATTCTTTAAGCAACTGGGGTTGCATAACGGTTGCGCTTAGCTTGCCATCAAACTTTTTAGTAATAAAGCCTGCACAACGGCTTGCTATATTTACTACTTTACCTACTAGGTCTGAGTTTACGCGTTGCGCAAAGTCCTCTAGGTTTAAATCAAGATCAACAATGCCGCCGCTTAATTTTGCCGCGTAATAGTAACGTAAATATTCTGGGTTTAAATTATCTAAATAAGTACGTGCTTTAATAAACGTGCCTTTCGATTTAGACATTTTTTCGCCATTTACGGTAACAAAACCGTGGGCAAATACGTTAGTTGGCTTTCTAAAGTTAGCGCCTTCTAACATTGCTGGCCAAAATAAACTATGAAAATAAATAATGTCTTTACCAATAAAGTGGTAAAGCTCAGCGTCTGAATCTGCAGCCCAAAAAGCATCAAAGTCGATACCTTTTTTATCACACAGGTTTTTAAAGCTGGCCATATAACCAATAGGCGCATCTAACCAAACGTAGAAGTATTTACCTGGTGCGTTTGGTATTTCAAAACCAAAGTAAGGCGCATCACGGCTAATATCCCACTGTTGCAGGCCATCAGTAAACCATTCATCAAGCTTGTTAGCCATTTCTTGCTGAATAGTACCCGAGTGTAACCACTCTTTTAACATGCCTTCAAATGCTGGCAGATCAAAAAAGTAATGCTCAGAGTCTTTTAAAATAGGCTCAGCACCAGACATAACCGAGCGCGGGTTAATTAAATCTGTAGGACTATATGTTGCACCACATGAGTCGCAGTTGTCGCCATTTTGATTTTCAGACTTACAGGTTGGGCACGTACCGGTTACAAAGCGATCGGGTAAAAATATGCCTTTTTCTGGGTCGAATAACTGCGAAATAGTGTGCCTTTTAATATGCCCTGCATCGTTTAGGCGATTATAAATAAGCTCACTCAGCTCTTTGTTTTCTTGGCTGTGGGTACTGTGATAATTATCAAACTTAATATTAAAGTCGGCAAAGTCGCGTTGACGCTCAATACTTACTTTTTCTACCGCTTCTTCAGGCGTGATCCCTTGCTTTTGCGCGTTAAGCATAATAGGCGTGCCATGGGCATCGTCGGCGCAAACATAATAGGCTTCGTGGCCTTGTAGTTTTTGAAAACGTGACCAAATATCAGTTTGAATATATTCCAATAAATGACCTAAGTGAGTAGGGCCATTTGCATAAGGTAATGCGCTGGTAATCAGGATCTTTCGCTGTGCCATAATCATTCCGAATTGACGGTTCCTATTAAGGAACGGATGAAAATCATTAATTTATTTACAAGCTGAGCGCTAACAACGCAACAGCTTGTGGATTTGTATTAATTGACTGGTGTTAATGCCCTGAATGTTACATAATTCCGAGGCACTTTTCATCAAAGAAACGTTATTTAATTACTATGTTTGGACTGTCGAAACTATTCTCTTCTAAATCGGTGCAAAAACAACCGATCTTTGCTGCTTTAGCCGCGTATCGTAGTGCCGCTTTTGCTGTGGGTATTGATGAAAGCTTCATTAAGAATATCACCCAAAACGACGATAAATCGCTCACTATTACTTTAATTTTGCCATTTGCTGCACAGTCAGAAATGCCAATGGTGGCAGAGCATGTTACTAACGCTCTCAAGGTGGCAGTAACTGTGTCGGCCACGGTAGAGCTTAAAGAGCCTGCAAAATTTAAAACAATTAAACATATTGTGCTTATTGCTTCAGGTAAAGGCGGGGTGGGTAAATCGACTACTGCTGTTAATTTAGCAGGCGCGCTGCACAGCGAAGGCGCAAAAGTTGGTATTTTAGATGCCGACATTTATGGCCCGTCAATCCCTATGCTTTTAGGCTTGGTAGGCGCAGAGCCCATCACTAAAGATAACAAACAGTTACAGCCTTTTGATGCAAACGGTATTAAAGCACAATCAATCGGCTTTTTAGTACCCAGCGATGACGCCACTGTATGGCGCGGGCCTATGGCATCGGGGGCGCTTAGCCAGCTACTAAATGAAACTGATTGGGGCGAGCTTGACTACCTTATTGTTGATATGCCACCAGGTACGGGTGACATTCAACTTACTATGAGCCAAAAAGTACCGGCAAGTGGCACAGTAATTGTTACCACACCCCAAGATTTAGCCTTAGCCGATGCGCAAAAAGGCATCGCCATGTTTAATAAAGTAAACGTGCCAGTGCTGGGCTTAATTGAAAATATGAGCCATTACATTTGCAGCCACTGCGGCGAGGCAAACCACGTATTTGGTAAAGATGGCGCACAAAAACTAGCACACAAGCACGGCGTTCCTGTGCTATCACATATTCCGCTTGCAATAGATATTCGAGAATACTCTGAGCAGGGCAAACTTATTGCTTGCGATAACACTGCAGCAATAAGCAAAACTTACAGCGCAGCAGCGCGGCTTATAGCCAGCACGCTTTACTATCAACAGCATCACAACTCGGTAGAGATTGTGATTACGGATGATTAATACACCATGAGACTTTCAGATACACATATTAAAGAATACCTAAACGATGGCCGTATTGTTATTGAGCCTGCACCTACAGATGAGATGATTTCGGGTGTTACTGCCGACTTACGCTTAGGTAATAAATTTAGAACTTTTCATGCACATACAGCAGCATATGTAGATTTAAGTGGCCCTAAAGATCAGCTCAATAAAGCCATGGAGTCAATCATGAGCGACGAAATTGTGCTAGATGAAGGCGAAGCATTTTTTTTACACCCAGGCGAGCTTGCACTGGCTATTACCTATGAAAAAGTAACACTGCCAGCAGACATTGTAGGCTGGCTAGATGGACGTTCATCGCTGGCACGATTAGGTTTAATGGTGCATGTAACCGCGCATCGAATTGATCCCGGTTGGAGTGGTAATATTGTTTTAGAGTTTTATAACTCAGGTAAACTCCCTTTAGCACTAAGACCTATGATGAAAATTGGTGCTATGAGTTTTGAAACACTTACAGGCCCTTGTGCTAATCCTTACAATACGCGTAAAGATGCTAAGTACAAAGATCAAAACAGTGCCGTAGCAAGTCGTATTAGCGATGACAGGTAATGATTAAATAAAGCACTTTACTCATCTAACTTATGAAGCGCATAACCCAGTAATTCAAAATATTGGTTAAGCGCTTTATTTGCAGCGTTAATGTGCTCATCATCTGGGTATATTAAATCACTACTTTTTAGCCCACTGACTAAAAAGCTATTTTTTATATGCGGGTGGCTGGCTATACAGGCTTCAAAGCAACGCGCTGCTAGCTCCTCGGGCATACTCATGTAATTCATATTTTTTGCTTTATCGTATTCAATGCACGTTTGTACAAATCGGTTTGCAGTAATGCCCTGTGCATCTAAAAACACGTTTTTGTAAAAGTCATTAAGCGTATTATTGAGCGGATGCGATAAATTAGGCGTGTTTGATAACCACAGTTTAGACGCAAAACCAAAGCGTGGTTTTGCTGCAAATAAATGCTCACTTATATGATGATCAAAAGCATGAAACCATTCATGGGCGAGCGCACCACCGCCGGCATTTTTTGCAAGTGTAAGCGTTTGGCTAGCTGCATTATAATGCGCTTGTACATGCTTTTGTCCGCCAGCACCAAACGCAAAATTGAGTTTACCGCGCAGGCCAATTGCTTTAGGTGGTAAGTGCAGTATTTGTGCTAAGTCGGCAAGCGCATCATAAATTAAATTTGCACTAATGTAGCGCTCTTCTTTGTTTACCCATTTACCTACCACCATAGATCTAAAACCGAAAGTGTCTCTTATATCGCAAAAATCAACTTGATCGTCAAAACGATAATCGGGACCTTGACGGCTAAAGCCGCGTTTTAATCTATTTTGATAGTTACGCATCGCTAATATCATTTATAAAAACTAATCATAAATTATAAGTAACGTGCTTTTACGTGAGCAGGCATGTGATGGGTTTGTTTTTGTATTAATTCATCAAGTAAATTATAAAGTGGGGCAGGGTTTAACTGTTCAATAAGCTGTAAGCTATGTGCAACGGCCTCAAGCGTTGACAAGCTATCTGCGCGGGGAGCTTTACGTATTGTGTAACGATTTTTAGGTAAATTAGCAAAGCTTACAGTTTGAAACCGTTGCAGTAGCGAGCTTAGCTGTAAAATTTTATAGGCTTTTTTCCATGTACCATCAATAACAATTAAATGCGTAATAGGTAGTAGTGTGTTTAGCGCGTCGTTATTATCTAAATTTATAGCCTGCTCATTAGGGTAAAGTAAAACGGTTGAGCTGACAGGTAGGGCACGAAGCTGCGCAAAGTCGTTATTACTTTCGCCTTTGATTATTTGGCAATCAGCTAGGCATAAATTTAATAGTTTAGCCGTGTTTTTTGTTACTTTTTCTTCACTAGGGTGCTGTAAAATAATTACTTTTACTTTATTGTTAATAGAGGTTACAGCACTGCAAATACAAGTATTAAGTGCGAACAAACAAAAATTACACAGTGAGCGAGCCATTTAAACTACTTTTGGTGAAGGTACATTATGAGTAATTATACATTTATAAGGTAATTAAGTTGGATTTTTTTACGCTTAGCTATAGAGTGTTATAGATTAAGGTTAATTAAGTATAGATTGTTTTTAAGGGTTAAAATATGACAGAAGTAAGTATTAACGAAGCAGCATTAGAGAGTATGGAATCGTTATTAGGTGAGCAATTTGCAGCTACTCTCGACTTTTGTTGTGTGGAATTTGAGCGCTTAGGCTCAGAAGTGTTGGCCACAATTGGGCAAGATAAAGAAGCGTCGGTGCGCCACGCTCATAGTTTAAAGTCGAATGCGGCTCAATTTGGTGCCGATAGCTTGGCCGCGGTAGCGGGTGAAATTGAACAAAGTTTAAATAACGATAACTTAGCTCAAGCCACTGCTGCATCAGCGCAGTTAATGACGCAAGTGACGCAATCTCAAACGCTATTAAATAACTGGTTGGCATCACGTTAAGCAGATAAGTAAAGGCGTAGGTTTAGGCATTAAACATGAATTTATTTCAGTATTAAGTTACTAAATTGACTAGTGTTTTACGTCTTTACTAAGTTATTCTAAGGGTTATTCGTGCCCTTTAGAGGTAGTAATGTCAGAAATTAAAATGAGTCATAAATTAGACGGTGTCTGTTATGACATTCGCGGCCCTGTTTTAGTCCAAGCTAAAAAAATGGAAGACGAAGGCCAAAAAGTTTTAAAGCTAAACATTGGTAATCCGGCTGCGTTTGGCTTTGATATGCCAGAAGATATGCACCGCGATATTATTCGCAATTTATATTCAGCCCAAGGTTATTGTGATTCTAAAGGGCTTTATTCGGCGCGGGTGGCTATTTATCAGCATTATCAACAACGCGGTTTATATAATTTAGATGTAGATAACATTTATATTGGCAATGGCGTTAGCGAACTGATTCAAATGGTTACGCAGGCATTGTTAAATAATGACGATGAAGTGCTGATCCCCGCTCCCGATTACCCTCTGTGGACCGCTGCAGTAAAGCTCTCTGGTGGCAATCCGGTGCATTATTTATGTGATGAAGAGCAAGATTGGTTTCCGGATATTGCTGATATAAAAAGTAAAATCACCTCTAAAACCAAAGCATTAGTATTGATCAATCCAAATAACCCGACAGGGGCTGTGTATAGCGATGATTTACTGCAGCAGTTAATTGACATAGCGCGTGAGCACAAGTTACTACTGTTAAGTGATGAAATTTACGAAAAGATTTTATACGACGGCATTACGCATAGCTCAATTGGTGCACTGTGCGACGATGTGCCTATTATTACCTTTAACGGTTTAGCAAAAACGTACCGTGCTGCTGGCCTAAGAATGGGCTGGATGGTGTTAAGTGGGCGTACGTCGGTTATGAGTGACTTACGCAAAGGCCTAGAAATTTTATCATCTATGCGTTTGTGCGCTAACGTACCTGCTCAATATGCCATTCAACAAGCATTGGGCGGAGTACAATCAATCGACAACCTAATTAATCCAGGCGGGCGTTTGTATGTACAGCGTGATATAGCGTGGCGCGGGCTCAATGCAATAGAGGGTATTAGCTGCGTAAAACCAAAAGGTGCCTTATATGCTTTTGCTAAAGTAGATACCGCGCGCTTTAATATTAAAAGCGATGAGCAAATGATGTTTGATTTACTCAAAGCCGAAAAAATATTACTGGTGCATGGGCGTGCATTTAACTGGCCTGAGCCTGATCATTTTAGATTGGTGTTTTTACCCAACAAAGATGATTTAACGGATGCGATGACTAAAATGCAGCGCTTTTTTAAAGATTACCGACAAGGCTAACTTTTAAAACACACAAAAAACGAGCCAATTTAGGCTCGTTTTTACTTATGCTAAAGTTAATATAATTGCTATTAATAGGCTTTATCAACACGTACGCTGTTATCGTTTAAATACACCAGCCTTACACTATCGCCTTTGCTAAAGCGCATTGATTGGTCTTGATTTTGAACCACCATAAATTGATCGCCATTTTCAACTTGTATTAATAACTCTACTAAACGAGTTTGTTGGTAATGGCTTTTTTGCTGTTGATTATGCGCTACATTGCCGCCTATCACTGAGCCCAAAATAGTAGCAACAGTACGCCCGCTGCCACCGCCAAACTGATTACCAACAACGCCGCCAAGCAAAGCGCCGCCAAATGTTTTCCAACCACTACTTTGATCTTGTACTAGCTCTTGCTCAGTAATATTACGCACTGATTGCACATCGCCAAATAGCACTTGTTGTACTGCTACTGCTTTATTGCGCTCGTAATTAGCCAATGCAGGTGCGCTAATTGTAAGTAATGTACACATTAATACAGTAATCGCTTTCATAATTAACTCCTATTGACTACCAGCCAAAGGTTGATTTTTCTTTCGTTTTACGAATTTCTGTTTCGTCAGCCCATTCAACTAAGCCACTTTCCATATCCATTAAACGCATGGTAAATTTATAGTATACGTCTGATTTGTCAGCATTGGATTTAACTATGCTTGATAAGTTGCCGTACAGCATATACTGCGCACCAATTTGTTTACCAAATGCCACAGCAGTCGTGGGGTTAACTAATGCATCTTCGTTTTGAAATTTAAGCTGCTCACGTATAGCTTCAACTCGGGTCATATCAACAAATCTAAATTTTCCGCTACGCAGTAACTGAGTTGAAATAGAGTCGGTGATTGATTCGGTATCAATGTGCTCGCTGGTTTTGTTTTTAATTCTTTCAACAAATACCACAGGGCGTTTATTGGCGGTCATGGTGCCAACAACCGGAGAGCTTAATAGTGAATCGGTCATTTGGCTGGCTACTTTTTGTAAATCGGTAGAGCCAAAGTTAATGTCAGTGGTTTCTACGGCTTGTGCGTCGCCATAACTAACTACCGCTTTATTTGCACAACCACTTAATACTAATGCACTTAAACCAATAAGCGCGTAAGTTGAAGCTGTTTTGATTTTTTTACGTATGATCATTGTTATTTCCTTTATTCTTTAAATTCTTGCGCATCGGTAGACACTTCTCTTACTGCTAATGAGAAGGTAACTGCATCTGGGCTGGGTGCTAGCCCTGGTAATTGTGTTTGTGCAAAGCCAAATAAGGTAATTGCTTGCCAAGGGGAGTGATTACCCTTAATAACAAAGCCGTCTTTGTCGTACCAATTAAATTGATACTGTAAGTATTGCGACTTTTTATATTGGCTTGCTAAGGTAACTACCACGTCAGTTAATTGGTTTGTTTGACGTGTTTTTACGTCACTAATAGCTAGTTTCTCACCAAGCTCTGGGTTATCAACACGTAGTTGCTGATTAAATGTTTTATTACCTTGCTCAATTACTATACCCGATGTGTCTGGTTTGCCAGCACAGGCACTGAGTATTAAAACCGCAAATAATGGCATTATGTATCTCATAATCGCTCCTAGAGTTGTACTACATGATAATTAAAGTAGTTATTTATAGAGGTTAGATAAATTAAGGTTAACCTTTGCTTACTAACGGTAAAATTTATTGGCGCTTGCGTGCCTATGGTTAATGAATGCGCGCCGCTGTTTAAGCTACTTCGCGCCACACTTATTTGATTTGGTAGCGTGAGCCAACTGCGTGTATCGGCTTGCTCAGAGGCTAAGTTATAAATGTTCGCAATTATATTCCCTACGTCTCCGGTGCTACGAGCCAGTTCGGCTCGTACTTTTTCTTTGGCGACTAAACGCAGTATTTGCCGCGCTATTCTGGCAGGTATTTGATCTTCTAACGTTTTAGCAGCCAGTGATTCTATGTGCACTAGCGGGCTTAATACTAAGTTTTGGGCATTAATACTGATGTTATTAATGCTACGAACATAGGCGTTGTCTTTATAAACTGGCATAGCTAAGCTATAAAAACGTGCATTACCGCCAGAGGTAAAAATAGGTAAACGTAATTTAAATTCGTGTTGCTTAGGCACTAAGCCTTGTTCAAATAATATAACTACTTCGCCTTGTTCAGACGGTATATTTGCTGCCTCACCAAAGCGCTTTTTAAACTCACTTAGGTCTTGATCAAAGCCTTGTTTTTTAGCAAGGCGAAGTACATCACGTTGCAAATAAATATTGTTGGGTTGTATTTCGAGTGCTTTTTTATAGTCAATGTAGGCATCATCATACTGTTTACTGCTTTGGTACAATAAAGCGGATAAATAAAAAGTATAAGCATTTTGAAAGCCATTTTTAACGTCTCGGGTAACCTTACTCATACTTGGATAATGCTGCTGCGCTTCTTTTGTAGCGGAATCTAGCGCTGCCTGATTTTGAATAAGTGCGTCTACTTGTACTTTATTAGCCCGCCTAACTTCAACTAATGCACCTTCAACATCATTTTTATATACGTAATTAAGCGCTTTATAACTATGCAGCATGCTCATTTCATAAGGGGCGGGTATATAAGTAATAGCCGAGTCGTTGGTAAATAAAGCATTACTTTGTTCAAGCCCACTACTGAGCTGAACTTTGGCAGCCTCGCGCTTGTTTTGTACTTGTTGATAAACGTTTTCAAATTGGCTTTGCGCATCGGTTTGCATATTAGCTAAGTCGGCAAGGCGCGCTTGCTCTAATTGATTAAGTAAGTAGCTACTGTGCATACTACTATTTTTAGCAATAAGCGACTGCGCTTGCGCTATGTTGTTACTCTCTATTGCTTGTCTTACAGGGGATACTTGAGTCGCATAGTCATTAAATAGATCGCTAAATCCTATGGTACTACAACCACTTAAAATAAAACAAAAACTAAATATTAAGCTACGGCGCACTGAGCACTCCTTTAAATTTACTTAATAAGATTAACATACACTCATTAAAAAAATATGTGAAATATTGTAAAAAAGCGTAGCATAACTGCCGAGCAGTGAACGAAGCGTTAATCGTATTAATATTGTAATGTTATTATAATAACTAAATCTAAAAATCATTAAATTAGCAGTGTTAACTGTACTTATTTTAGCTAAGGATTGTTTTTGAAAACAACGTTGTACACTTTAAGTGCTTTAATTGCGTTTGCCGCTAACTCTTTATTGTGCAGAATGGCGCTCGCACAAGGGTATATAGATGCATGGAACTTTACTGTTATTCGCTTACTTAGCGGGGCTGTATGTTTAGCCATTATTATGCTGCTTTATACTAATACTACAAAACGTAACGGTACGTTTAATAGCGAAATATTAAAAGATACAGGAAGTTGGCGAAGTAGTATTAGTTTGCTTGTTTATGCATTGTGTTTTTCTATCGCGTATATAGAGCTTGATACCGGCACTGGTGCACTTATTTTATTTTCCGCGGTACAACTTACTATGATTGGCTGGGGAATTTATAAAAAAGAGCAATTGAGTCTATTACAATGGTTGGCATTTATAAGCGCTTTTGCCGGTTTTGTTTATTTAATGTTGCCCTCTGCAGCAATACCTTCATTATTTGGAGCGACCCTTATGGCCATTAGTGGCATAGCGTGGGGTGTGTATAGTATACGAGGCAAAGCTTGTATATCACCACTGAGAACCTCTGCATTTAACTTTATTCGCAGCTTAGTTGCTTTGCCTATATTGCTAATAATAGGTATGGGTTATATAAAAAGTATCCGCATAGAAGGAGTGTTACTTGCATGTGCCAGTGGCGCAATAGCTTCAGGTATTGGTTACAGTATTTGGTATACGGCAATGCCAAAATTAAAAAGCACCCAAGCAGCAGTGGTGCAGCTATGTGTACCTGTGCTTGCTGCCATTGCGGGCGTGGTGTTTTTATCTGAGCAGTTAACCGTGCAATTTATAGTTGCCAGCAGTGTTATTTTGGGGGCAGTGCTGGTATTTACGCTCAATAAAAAACAGCCCTGTTAAACAGGGCTAACGTTTATTATAAAGCGCTCATAAAGCATGGGTAAGTTGGCTAAAATAGCCTCTTTGGCTAATAGGTCACTATTACTTATACACTCATGCAGTACTTGCAGACTAAGCATATTAACCAGTAATTGCGACTGCTTAATATGGCTAATATGCCAAAGCTCGGGGGCTACACCACCTAAGTCATGCTGATAAGGCCGATAAAACCCAAATAGTGCTAAGTTAGCATCTAGCCAGTCGCTCAGTGGAGCAAATGGGCCGCTTTGTTGATATTCATCGGGCGTGAGTTGCAACTGGTAATCATCACTCACTGCCGCTTTATCAAACACATCTAAATCGGTCCCTAAATGATGCCTACTTGCGCCAGGCAGTGCAGAGTAGAGCATAATGGCAATACATTTATCTATATCGCTTAAGTTATCTAATTCAACAACTTGCTGTTGTTTATTATAAACAGGGCGTGCACCTGAAAATTTAGCGTTAAAAATAGCCGCTTGGCGGTTAAAGTCACGAAAGCTGGAAGCTATTGTAAGCTCAAACCCTGCTGCTTTGGCGGCACTTTGCAGTGCTAAAAAATCATTAACGATATTGCAGTGCAAACGATGATTTTGAATTTGGGTTAAATGCGTATCACTTTGTCCTGTAATACACATTGTGGTTATTTTTTTTGAGTTCATTACGTTAGTAGGTTTTCTAAAATTTGCTCGTAAATATCGCACAGTGCAATTAAGTCATCGGTACTTACACATTCATCTACTTTATGAATAGTGGCATTGCGCGGGCCAAGCTCAATTACTTTAGCGCCGGTTTGAGCAATAAAACGCCCATCTGATGTACCGCCAGTCGTTTCTAGATTTGTTGTTAAACCGGTTACCGATTTAATTGCCTTTACTGTGGCGTCAACCAGTGGGCCATGCTCTGTTAAAAACGGTTGGCCGTTTACAATCCAGCTTAATTCATAATTTAAATTATGCTGCTGTAAAATAGCGTTAACGCGTTGTTGTAATTGCGTATGAGTAACTTCAGTACTAAACCTAAAGTTAAACTGTACTTCTAACTCCCCGGGGATCACATTACCGGCCCCAGTGCCGCCATTTATATTTGAAATTTGAAAACTAGTGGCGGGAAAGTACTCGTTACCGTGATCCCATACTGTTTGGCTTAGCTCAGTGAGTGCAGGGGTAGTTAAATGAATAGGGTTTTGCGCTAACTGCGGGTATGCCACATGCCCTTGTATACCTTTAACAGTTAAAAAGCCGGTCAGTGAGCCTCGGCGTCCATTTTTAACTACATCGCCTAATACATCACGAGATGAAGGCTCGCCAACTAAACACATATCTATTTTTTCACCGCGAGCTTCAAGGGTGTCAATTACCCGAGTAGTGCCGTTTATAAATGGGCCTTCTTCATCTGAAGTAATTAAAAAAGAAATAGAGCCTTTATGATCTGGGTGCTTTGTTACAAAACGTTCAGTAGCAACCAGCATAGCAGCCAATGAGCCTTTCATATCGGCTGCACCGCGCCCGTGTAATAAACCATTTTCAACTAGGCCAGAAAATGGTGGGTACTGCCAGTTTTTCTCAGGGCCTGTGGGGACTACATCGGTGTGCCCGGCAAAACAAAAATGTGGCGATTGCGTCCCTTTGCGTGCCCAAGTATTTAAGGTATCGGTAAAAAATAACGATTCGATGTTAAAGCCAACTGCTTGCAATCTATCGTTCATCATTTGCTGGCAGCCAGCATCTTCAGGTGTTACTGATTCGCGTTGTATTAAGGCTTGCGCTAGAGCGATTACGTCATTTGTCATTATTTAAAAATCTCATCGTATTGTGCTGCTTTAAAACCTAAGTGGTACTCGTTATTATTAACCAGTACAGGGCGTTTTATCATTGCAGGCTGCTCAACTAATAATGGTATCGCTTTTTCTTTAGTTAAGCTTTGTTTTTCATCATCGCTTAAAGCGCGATAAGTGGTGCCACGCTTGTTTACAAGCTGCTCCCAATCAAGTTTATCAGCAAAGTTGCTAACCATACTCTCGTTTACGCCATCTTTGCGATAGTCATGAAAAGTAAACTCAATGTTGTTATCGGTTAAGTATTTTTTAGCTTTTTTTATAGTGTCGCAATTGCTTATGCCGTAAAGGGTGATCATAAATCTACTTCTTTTTAATAATAGTTAATAAAGTATCGACACCCGCATTTACCTGCAAGTGTGAAAAGTGAAATGTACCTAGGCTGTGGCCATTGAGCAAAATTAAACTTGCTAGCATAGGTGTATCAAGTTCGCGTAAATCAAAATAAGCAAGGCGTTGGCCTTTACTTATTTTGCTACCATTTAACTGAGCTATGTGGGTATGGGTAATGTGTTGCGAGCTCGCAATAGTTAAATTAATCAGTACTTTTAGGCCGTTTTTAGCTTGTAAAATAAATTCGGTGCCGGCATTTTTTGCCTGCAGCAAAGTGCCGTCAAACGGGGCTAATATTTTATGGTTGCTTAGCTGTACCATAATACCTGGGCCTAATGTGCCAAAGCGAAAAAGTGGTTCGGGGTGTTCGTTAAGTGCTATTACTTTTCCTGAAAATGGGCTAGTAATATTAATGGCATGACGAGGTAATTTATTCTGAGCTAAATAATCTATTGTTTGCGGTTTCATAAGTCACTCAAAAATTACGTTATAGCCATCTTTTTTCAAAGCGGTAATAGCTAAATCTACGGTGTGTTTTTTTACTAATATATAATCGGTATCGACTGTACTATGCAATTGTAATGTTTTTTTTGACATTAAAAGCCCGACGAACAGCAATAACTATAAGGTTATAGTATAGATTATTAACCTTAAATTAAAGCAGTAACAGTAACTAAGCTAGTTGTGGTTACGTTAGCAAAAGTGAGGTTAATTATGTTGTCCACATTTTCTGTGGATAACTGTGGGAATTGTGGCGTATAAGTGGCTTAACGTACTGATTATAATGTTTAAAATTATTAGATTAGAAAAGATCCATTTAGCACTTAACAGCGTATGTATTAATATTGAGACAAAACCTGTTCAAACAAAAGGCCTTAAAGTATGAGTGATTTTTTACTCGTTTAGTGCGTTTTTATGAAAATTCCATATAAAATAATTTGTGTTACACTATTATGATAACAACCAATATTATTGGTAGTGTTGATATTATGTATGAGGAGTCATGATGCAAAAAAGTGTGATGTCGCAAGTACAAATAGGGCGTGTGTACGCTAAAAAATGGCCAATGCGAAAAGAATTAGCTCCTTTGTTTGCTGAGTTTAAAGTAATAAAGGCGACAGAGTTGGCGATTACGGTAATGCCAATATTAGCCATGCTAACGTTATTTTTTCAGTTAAATTACCTTGGCTCTGACTTTTTACCGCAAGCAATTGCAAGCGCGCTTTTTTTTATATCGCTCCCTTTACAAGGTTTGTTATGGTTAGGAAAACGAGCGCAAACCGAGTTAGAGCCTGCCATGCAACGTTGGTATAACGAGCTTTATGCTAAAATGGTGGCTAATGGCTATCAAGCACAGCGCAGCGAAAAAAAGCCCCGTTACTTGGAGCTTGAAGAATTACTTAACGATATGTTTGATAAAATGGACAAAACGTTCACTAAAGAGCAATTTTAAGCGCCTGTTGCCTTTATATGTGCGCAACAGCTATGCTTTTATCTCTTGTGAATTGTGTAATATAAAACGATAAGGTGACATTATGTTCACCTTTTTCTTCGAGTGCTAGCCAGTGCTCGGGTCTGAACTTCCACGCGAATGGTGTCATCATTATTAAGTTTTTAACGTCGCTAAAGTTTAAGGTAACTTGCTCAGTGATGAGTGTTTGCGATGTTTGTGTAAACATTGCAGGTACTTCTATTTGTGTATGTTCATTAACACTTGAGTAAATATACTCTTTTAACTCTTTTAAATGCTGAGGTCCGGGGCTTGCCACTACGAGTGTTGAACCGGGTTTAGCAAGCCTTGCTAGTTCTTGAGTAAATAATGGTGCGAATACACTGACCAATACATCGGCAAAGTAGCTTTTAAAAGGTGCTTGGCTAATGGATGCCACGCTAAAGTGACAATTGCTGTAGCGTTTTGCCGCATATTTTACCGCCGCCTTCGATATATCAACCCCGTACACAGTAGCTTGGGTATTACTAGCTAAAGCTTGGGTATAAAATCCTTCACCACACCCTAAGTCAATAATATTATTAGCTGCTATATTACTAATAATTTGGCCAAGTTCGTGCTGTAAAAAGGCATAATAGTTGCGCTCTAAAAAAGCGCGCCTAGCTTGCACCATTTCTAATGAGTCACCAGGTTGTTTTGAGTTTTTTTGCTGTACAGGCAATAAATTTACATAGCCTTCTTTTGCAAAGTCAAAACTATGGTTGTTTTCACAGCGAAGCATATTAGCTGTTTTTATTAGTAAGTTGCTACACAGTGGGCAGCTATATTCAAGACTCATGAGCCTAGGTAGTCCTTATCGTAAAAAGTTTTTACCCAATGTGGGCGATAAGTGATCATAATTGTAATAGCCATACCGTTTAACATGGCTTCTGGCAGCCAAATAATAGCGCTTAAGTAAACGTAATTATCTGCTAATTGTTGCCAGCTATATTGACCAATAGCAAGATAAAATAATGCCCCTAAAGCTATTTTTATACAGGCGATAAACCCAGCCGTAATAAACGCACATACAAATATATAAACAAAAAAGTGGCGCGGTAAATACTGATAACTAACAATAAAAGCCAAGTAGCTCAATAAAATAGGAATAAATGCGCCAATAAGCAATTGCATTGGCAGTAACTCAAACTCAATTAAACCAAATGCGGCTAATAGCGCCGTTGCCAGAACACTACTTAAAATAGTTAAACGCCAACCGAGTATAAGTGTAGCTGCAGTAATACCTAAAATATGTAAATCAAGGCCCGTTAAAATACCAGCTTTAATGCGCCATAAAACAGCAAACACCAACGCACATGCAAGTACTCCTGTTTGGCGTATGGGTACATTGTAGAGTGCTTTATAGGTCGCTTTATCAATACTAAATAAGCTTATAGCGATTACAAGGGCCCAAAGTAGCCCTTGCATTGGGAGGCTAAGCATAGGGTTATTTAAATTCAGACCAAATAGGGGCATGATCCGATGGCTTTTCGATGCCACGTAATTCGTAATCTATACCTGTGTCTATACAACGCGCGGCTAGCTCATGTGTTGCAAGTACAACATCAATTCGTAGGCCACGGTTATCTAAAAACCCTTTTGAGCGGTAGTCAAACCACGAGTATTGATCGCTGGTTTCTGGGTTTTGCTCTCTAAAGGTGTCTTTAAAGCCCCAATTAAGTAATGTTGCCAGCCATTCACGCTCTATCGGTTGAAAAGAACATTTACCGGTTTTTAACCAACGTTTAGCATTTACTTCGCCAATACCTATATCTAGGTTGGTAGGTGAAATATTAATATCGCCCATTACAATCACGTCTTCATCAGGGGTATGATTTGTTTGCAGGTGGGTCATTAAATCTTTATAAAACTGACGTTTATACGGGAACTTGGTTTCGTGATTAATGTTTTCACCTTGCGGGAAATAACCATTCATTACCGTTAAATCACGGCCATTGTCTTGCTCTACGGTAACACTGATCATGCGCTTTTGTGACTCTTCAGTATCAGTGGCAAAGCCTTTAAATACCGATTTAGGTTCTTTTTTGCATAACATAGCTACGCCGTAATGGGCTTTTTGGCCATGATAATAAACGTGATATCCCATTTTTTGTACATCTTCTAGTGGGAACGCTTCGTCATGAACTTTAATTTCTTGTAGGCCAATAATATCGGGTTGATGTTTGTCGATAATAGCTTGTAATTGATGAAGACGCGCACGCAGACCATTGATATTGAAAGAAATCACTTTCATAGCATATACCTTAAAATTGGTTCTATATAATGCGTTAAATTATATCAGTAAATACACTTACATAACACGCCCGAAACAAGGAAGTTATTGGCTGAACTTTTAAGTGTAAAAACACTCGCTGTAATGTCCGGTATTACACCAATATTTTTGCAAAAATTACAAGGCATGAAGCAAAGCTTTCATTACTATAATGTATTACGTTAGTTTTTTACTTATATTTTAGTTGTAACTAATTGATTTTAAGGGGTTAGTGTTTTTGGCATTTAACTTGTATTAGTTAAAGTGACATTAATTAACTACAAGGATACGTCTTATGAAAAAGTTAACATTAGCCTCTACTATTTTAGCAACGTTAAGCTTAGCAGCTTGTGCATCTAACCAAGGGTTAGATAAAATTGATAGTGACTTTGCAAGTTTAGATAACGATAGTGATGGTTTTATTTCGAAAGTTGAAGCCGATGACGATAATATTTGGCAACACTTTTCAAATATTGATACCAATATGGATAATCAAATAAGTCGCAATGAATTTAATGCGTACATGCAATTAAATACCGGAAAAGTTGCCACAGACAGTGAAGTAAGCGAATCAGCATTTAAAGCGGATATTACTAAATTTGATAAAATACAAAGCAGTTTCTCGAGTTTAGATAACGATAAAAGTGGCTATATTTCGGTAGAAGAAGCAGACGATGATGATATTTCAAATCACTTTGGCTATATGGATGTAAATAAAGACAAGCGTGTTAGCAAACGTGAATTTGTAACTTACATAAAAAAATATGGCAATGCAGTCGCTGAAGACGACGCACTTAAAAGCGCCAATAACAGCTAAGCACACCATTTTAAAGTGTGAGGAAGGAGCCAGTGCTGTGCACTGGCTTTTTTTGTGGCTTTGATTTACTAAATTGCTCGATATGTTTTCCTACTTTGCTGTAGTTCTGGCATAATAGTTGGCTGTGTGTGTTTATTAGTTTAAGAGCGTTTATGGTGGGTCGGCGAGTTAGTGATGAGCAATTAATTGAGATCATTGAAGCGGCGATTTTTGTTGCTGACAAACCATTAAGTAAACGTCATCTAAAGGATGTTGTTTTAGCCGATTTAGCAATATCTATGGTGCGTATAAACGATGCAATAACAGCAATACAAACACATTTTCAGACCCGTGGTATTCGTTTGGTAGAAGTAGGCAGTGGTTATCGTTTTCAGGCATGTAGTAGCTTAAGCCCTTGGCTAAGTAATTTATGGCAAGAACGCGCGCCCAAATATTCGCGTGCTTTGCTCGAAACATTATCGCTAATTGCTTATAGGCAACCAATTACACGCGCCGAAATTGAACAAGTGCGTGGTGTTACTACGGGGGCAAATATTATTAAAACACTACTCGAAAGAGAGTGGGTTAAAGTGGTAGGCCACAAAGAAGTGCCGGGTAAGCCGGCGCTATATGCGACTACTAAACAATTTTTAGATTATTTTTCGATAACAGGTTTAGATAATTTACCTGCCTTGCCAGAGCAACAGCAAAGTAAAATTAACCAGTTATTAAGTGATCCTTCTGTGAGAGAACCATCCGAATGAGTGTTATACAAGGTGAAAAGTTACAAAAAGTCCTAGCCCGTGCTGGCGTAGGCTCACGCCGTGAAATGGAAAAATACATTGATGCAAACCGCGTTAGCGTTAACGGCAAAGTGGCTAAATTAGGCGATCGTGTTGAAGAAACAGATTCAATTCGCGTTGATGGCCATACAGTAAAAATTGAAGAAAAAGCGGATAGAATTTGTCGCGTAATTATGTATAACAAGCCTGAAGGTGAGTTAAGCACGCGTAAAGATCCTGAAGGTCGTCGTACTGTATTTGACCGACTCCCTCGTATTGATGGCGAGCGCTGGATTGCGGTTGGCCGATTAGATATTAATACCGCAGGCTTGATGCTATTTACTAACGATGGTGAATTAGCAAACCGACTCATGCACCCAAGTTACGAGGTTGAACGTGAATACTCAGCCCGTGTATTTGGTGAAGTAACCAAAGAAACCATTAAAAACTTAACCCGTGGTGTTGAACTTGAAGATGGCCCAGCAAAATTTCTAACGGTTAACCCTATGGGCGGTGAAGGTATAAACCGTTGGTACAATGTAACGCTTAATGAAGGACGTAACCGAGAAGTTCGTCGTTTATGGCAATCACAAGAGGTGGAAGTTTCTCGCCTGATCCGTATTCGTTACGGTAAATTAGAGCTGGATAAGCGCGTACCACAAGGTGGTTGGATTGAATACGACCTAGACACTGTAAACTATTTACGAAAAACAGTTAAGTTAGGACGTGAAACACAAACTAAGCTTTCTGTAATGCCTGAAAAACGCAAAGATAAGCGTGCCAAAATAAACCAAATACGTAAAGCGGTTAAAAAGCACAATCAGCGTGTTAAACCAACTAAACGTAAGTAACCTGCTATTTAGTTAAATTAGTTAAATTAGTTAGGCATTAAAAAAGCCGCTCAAAATTTTGAGCGGCTTTTTTGTTTGCCCAGCGAAGCTGGCAAACCCGATAGGCTGAAAGATGCCTTATTACCCTGACTAAGGGGAAGATAATCTGAATGGCAAGGGCGTCACTGGCCAACGGTGGGGTCTGAAGGAAGCCATAAGAAGTTAGAGGTACACAACTAACCGTAACCTGTTTCGGCAGTATTGGTGGGTCAGCGTGCAAAATAGCGCAACGCCCTATACTTAGTCAGACCAATACTGTGCTTGAGGGTGGGATTTCTAACAGGGAGCCAGTGCAGTAACTGGGGAAGCCTGGCATCTAAACTTAGTGTAAATAAGTGGCCTAAACTCAAGGGGAAACCCAAGGTTTAACGTCGGTGTGAGGTGGCAGATGAACCCGTAGTAGTGAGTAAGGCTAGGCCGATGAAAGCCAGTAATGGTGTGGAGGACAAAACCAAGCCGACTATCAACAGAATGTTTGATAGGGTCAATTTTAATCAAAAGTTTTAATTGATTGCGAAGGGGGGAAGTATTCTTTAAGTGTATGAAAATCAGGAGTATCGACGTATAGGCTCACATGTATTTCGACGGAAATAGGCAAGAGATGACGGCTAAGCAGGAATGTGGACGCTGAGAACTGAAGGCCGAGCATGGGAGTAATGAGCGACCACTTAGGCAGATTGCCATTCGGCTAGCACACCTAATGTCCTCATGAAGAACACCACTATACATCAATGTGAAACGACAGACATACCGTAAGCAAAGGCAATTGATGACAGTTTACTACAGCTTGTATGGGCAATTATTAGATATTAATAACCTGTACAAGGGATTCAAAAAAGTGAAAGCAGCGAAAGGAGCGGCCGGAATAGATAGGCAGTCCATAGCCGCGTTCGCCTTGAATTTAGAAGAAAACTTGAAACAACTGCAAGGTGAACTGCAAAGCAAGCAGTATCGCGCACAGCCAGTCAAACGGATAGAAATACCGAAAGATGATGGTGGTGTGAGACTGCTGGGAATTCCAACAGTTCGCGACCGCATAGTACAACAAACACTATTGAACATTCTCCAACCGCTCTTCGACATCGACTTTCACCCATCAAGTTATGGGTACAGGCCGAAACGAAGTTGTCATGACGCCATCAGCAAAGCCACGGTATTTATTCGTAAATATCACCGTGAGTGGGTGGTTGATATGGATCTGTCGAAGTGTTTTGACCTACTCGATCACGACTTGATCATAAGCAGCGTCAAAAGCAAAGTGACAGACGGTAGCATCTTAAAACTGCTCAAACAGTTTTTAAAAAGCGGAGTAATGATAGGCAATAATTGGGAAGCGAGTGAGCTAGGAAGTCCACAAGGTGGTGTTATCAGTCCACTGTTGGCGAATATCTACCTAGATGCATTTGATCAAGAAATGAAAAAGCGAAATCACAGAATAGTGAGGTACGCCGACGACATATTGATCTTATGCTGCACAGAAAAAGCAGCCAAGAATGCACTCACAGTAGCGACTCAGATACTCGAAAAAGGCTTAAAGTTAACAGTCAACGAAAAGAAAACGCACATAGCGCATAGTAGTGAAGGCGTAAAATTTTTGGGAGGGGAGATAGGCAGTAATTGGACGCGTACCAAAGCCACAAAACTCAAAGGCTTTAAACAAAGAGTTAAACGATTAACAAAGCGAAATAGTGGCATGAACTTAATTGAAGTAATAAAAAGACTCAATCCAGTGGTGCGCGGCTTTGTAAATTATTTCAGTATAGCCAATTGTAAACGAGTGCTAAATTTGTTGGCAAGGTGGGTGAGACGACGATTAAGGGCAATTCAGTTAAGGTTGTGGAAAAACCCAGCGAGGTTGCATAAGCGACTAAAACAATTAGGGAAAAAGCCGCCATTTAAGTTCATCAAAATGAACTCATGGCGAAACTCTCTAAGTCCATTATCGAATGTAGCGATGCCAAACCAATGGTTTGAGGAGCAAGGTTTATATTCAATGGAAAAAGTAAGTACAGGATGGCTTGCTCAATCGGCGTTTAGAAAATAAGCCGAAGGGATAGAAGAATACAGGAGCCGTATACGAGGCCCGTACGTACGGTTCTGTGAGAGGGATGAGGCAAAAGCCTCACCCTACTCGATGTATCTACATTAGAGTAATAGCTATTTTTTTACTTGAGCGTCAAGCGACTCGCCATTCACATTACTCGAATCATCACTCATTAAATATAAGTAAGTAGGCATTAAGTCTTCAGGTGTTGCAAGTTTATCTCGGTCTTCACCAGGATAAGCACTAGCGCGCATTGAAGTGCGTGTAGCACCAGGGTTAATACAATTAATACGTATATTGGTTTTACCTACTTCACATGCCCATGTTTGCATCATGCCCTCTACAGCAAATTTCGAAATAGCATAAGGCCCCCAAAATTCGCGACCTTTACGGCCCACGCCAGATGATGTAAATACCACGGATGCATTTTTAGATTTGCGCAGTACCGGAAACAGCGCTTTAGTGATCATAGCTTGCGCGGTGACATTAACCTTCATTATGTTTTCAAAGGTTGACGAACAAAAATGCTCAAGTGGCCCTAACGTGCCTAAAATGCCCGCATTATTTAATAAACCATCAAGACAGCCAAATTGAGACTCTATAGTGGCAGCTAGATCGCGGTAGTTTTGCTTAGTTGCGCCTTTTAAATCCATAGGGACTATTGCCGGTTGTGGATAACCTGCTTTAACAATTTCATCATAAACACATTCTAGTTTATTAGTTGTTTTGCCTAATAAAATAACAGTTGCGCCGTATTTAGCGTATGTAATTGCAGCTACTCGGCCAATTCCATCACCTGCGCCGGTGATTAAAATAACTTTATCTTTAAGTGCATTTTCAGCAGCTTGATAGGTGTTCATAAAAGTACCCATGGATGAATTTTTTTTGATTTTAACATAGCAAAACATTAAGTAATCGAATTTATTGTAAATTTAGGTGGCGAAAGTAGAAAGTTTACGTTAAGTTTAACTGGTCTAATGTCTCATTAATAAACTGATTACATTGTTTTAACTTAATATACTTAATAAACACACTATAAAAATAAGATATGTGCGGAGCCAACAATATGAAAAAAATGCTACTCTCACTCTCGGTTACAGCTGCTCTTGCAGGTTGTGGCGGCGGAGAAACGCTAGAAGATGTTAAAAACGATTCGGTTACAGTTATCCCAAAGGCGACGGTAAAGTTTGATCCCGCTAATGGGGTTATATCTGTACCCAATGATTTATTAATGAGCGGTACCCAAGATGGTACTTTAAATATTCCTGGGGAGTTAAATGACGCTAATGTGTCAATTCCTCGTGCTGCTTATGCTAACCCTCAACTTGCACTAGGTGCGCTTGATGGCTGGTCTACTCAAGTTCCTTTTAAAATAGATTTAACTTTCCCACCAAATGTAAGCCTAGATGCCACCTCTGCAGGTACACCAGGTTCAGTACGTATTTTTGAAGTAATAATGGGAGCAAGTTTAACAGATGAACAATGCTCACAAGCACCTGCAGGTGCTGCCTGTAAATTAGTAGGTGAACTACAATTTGGTGTGGACTTTATCACCCAAGCATCTGGTGATGCGGTGGCGGTTATTCCACTTAAGCCATTTAAAGCCGGCAGCTCTTATATTAATGTATTAACCACAGAGCTTAAAGACTCACAAGGGCGTGCTATTGAGCCGTCATCTACTTACGCTACAGTAAAACAAGAAGCGCCGTTAATTACGCCATCACAACTAGCGCTACAGGGGGCTGTTAATAGCTACGAAAATGTGGTTGTTAGTTCAGGCAATATTACTAAAGATGAAATTATTTTTTCTGCTGCAATGACCATGCAATCGGCAGGCCCTGTGCTTGGTACAATTAAAAAGTTATTAGCAGCGAGCCTGCAAAATCCAAATTTACCGACACCAGCAATTACTGTACCTACTCAGCCAATGGTAAATGTACAGCAAGTATTTCAATCACAAGGTGTTACTGTTAGTGATGCCTTTCAAGGTGTGCAATACCAAAAAGGTAGCATTATGTTACCTATGTATTTAGGTACGCCTACAGGTAAAGAAATTAGCGATTTAAACGACACTTATTGGCAAGGCATGTGTGATAACGCAGTTGTTGTATTGGGTTATAAAGCACAAGCAGGTGCTGCATTTCCTACTGATCCAATTAGTGAAAATGACGGCGCATGTGCCGCATTAAGCGGTGGTAAATTACGTGATTTAGGGTTAGATAGCACGCGTCATTTAACCAAATATAATTCAATTCCTAAAGTGCAAAGTATGGCCAATGTGCCAGTGCAAGTGACTAAACCTATTTTGCCTATAATTAATGGTGTGCGCGCAAGTTTACAATTAGCACCTATTGCTATGCCTGAAAGTGGCTGGCCTGTGGTTATTATGCAGCACGGTATTACTACCAATAAAGAAACCATGCTGACATTAACGGCGCAGCTTTCTATTCAGGGTTTTGCCACAATTGCAATTGATCACCCGCGCCATGGCGAGCGAGGAATTGACGTAGATGCAGACGGTAACGATGACTTTAATGCAACCACAGGTTCAGTACTTAGTTATATGAACCTAAGCTCACTGCTTGTTGCCCGTGATAGTTTACGTCAATCAAGCGCCGATTTATTAGGGTTGCGTCTTGGCCTAAACTTTATTAATGATACAAGTATAAACAGTAAAGATGTGAGCTATGTTGGTCACTCACTGGGTTCAATTGTAGCGCCGGCGTTTATTGCCCAAGCAAATAGCCCAATGGCTGAAACACTTGATCCACTGTTTAACGTTAATACAGTTGCGCTTGCAAGTGGCGGCGGTGGTATTGCCAGTTTCTTATTAGAATCACCTGCGTTTGGCCCATTTATTCAAGGCTCGGTGTTATCACAAGCAGGTACAACCGAAGCAACGGAATTTAATGCATTTTTACAAGGTGATGCAATTTCTAACTGCGGTGTATTACTGCCAAATATGCAAGATTTCCTATCATGTGGTTACACCGAATATGCAACGGCTTTAACTATGGCTGGCGAAACGGGTAAGCTGGCAAATATTAAAGGCGTAATGACACAATTTGCTTTTGCAGCACAAACTGCACTAGATAGTGGCGACCCAACTAATTATGCCGCAACCGTTAAAGCACTCGAAACGCCTGTATATATGAACGTGGTAGTGGGCGATGGCGCAGGCAATAAGCCAGACCAAGTTATACCTCCAAGTGTTGCTAGCAATCCGCTTGCAGGTAGTTTACCACTGGCCAACTTTATGGGCTTAGAAACAGTGAGCACATCACAAGCACCTAGTGCCACGCCGTCTAGCTATTTAGTTAAATTTACAAAAGGGCATCATGGTTCAGTATTAACACCAGCGCCTAGTGAAGAGGCGGGATCGGATGCTGCAGGTAGCTTTGCTGCTAACTCTGAAATGCAATTGCAAATTGCAACTTACTTAGCCGCTCGTGGTCGTTTGTTGTTAATTACAAATAGTGATGTTGTGACCGATTAATAGCTTACAACGCAATTAAGTAACCAAAGCCACTGTTTAGTGGCTTTTTTTTGTTAAAAAGCATGCTAAATTAGCTGAAATTTATAAATGGAGAAAAGTGTTGGAATTTTTATACGAATACGGTTTGTTTTTCGCTAAAACGGTTACTTTTGTTATTGCTATAGCCATCATTTTAATGCTGATAGTTGGCGCGGCAGTTAAGCCAAAAGCTAAAAAGGGTGAAATACAAATAGATAATATTTCTGAGCAACTAGATAATATTAAACAAAGCTTTTTACACAATACTTTAGGTAAAAAAGAACTTAAAGCACATCAAAAAAAGCTTAAGGCAGATAATAAAAAAAATGACAGTAAAGAGCCAAAACCGCGATTATATGTGGTTGACTTTATAGGCAGTATGGATGCACATGAAGTAGAGAGTTTAAGAGAGGAAATAACTGCTATTATTTCTATTGCTGATGCGAGTAAAGATAAAGTACTTATTCGCTTAGAAAGTGGTGGCGGAGTAGTGCATGGTTATGGACTTGCAGCTTCACAGTTACAGCGCATTAAAAATGCAGGTATACCTTTGAGTGTTGCTATAGATAAAGTAGCAGCAAGCGGTGGTTATATGATGGCCTGTGTTGCTGATGAAATTATTGCAGCGCCATTTGCTATTGTAGGCTCGATTGGTGTAATAGCGCAAATACCTAACTTTAATAAAATATTAAAGAAAAACGATGTGGAATTTGAGCAAATAACCGCAGGCGAGTTTAAACGTACTCTTACTTTATTTGGTGAGAACACCGATAAAGCGCGTGAAAAATTTCGTGAAGAAATTGAGCAAACTCATGGCTTATTTAAAACTTTTGTAAGCACGCAGCGCCCAAGTTTAGATATAAGCTCAGTGGCTACAGGTGAGCATTGGTTTGCAACTCAAGCAATAGAGAAAGGCTTGGTGGATGTTATAAAAACCAGTGATGATGCCTTGCTTGAACAACAAGATGAGCGTCAAATTTATAAGATTAAATATAAGATTAAAAAAGGCTTAAGTGACAAATTAGCACTTGGCTTTAGTAGTGCAGTTAATAAGGCAGGGGTTAATTTAGTTTCTAAGTTTAAATCATTAAATCCATAAATAGTGGATTACTTTAAGCTTAATTAGCTTTGGCCAATAAAAAACCCTTGAATTAATCAAGGGTTTTTTAATGCGAAGTTATTTACTAATTCATAGATTTACTTATGTTTTCTAAATCTTTCGCTGCATTTGGGTCATTATAAATAGACTCATCTAGCTGACCTTCAGATTTAGCAACCACACAGGTAACCATACAGTCACCCGTAATATTAACTGCAGTGCGGGTCATATCTAGCAATCTATCTACACCAATAATTATTGCAATACCCTCTACTGGTAGGCCTACTTGATTAAGTACCATTGCTAACATAATTAAGCCAACACCCGGTACGCCGGCCGTGCCAACAGACGCTAACGTAGCCGTTAAAATTACCATTAAATAATCAGAAATAGTTAAATCAACACTAAATACTTGCGCAATAAATACAGTGGCAACACCTTGCATAATGGCAGTGCCATCCATGTTTATGGTTGCACCTAGCGGAATAGTAAATGAAGCAACAGAGTTATTAACCCCGAGTTTTTTAGTGGCTGTTTCAAGAGTAATTGGCATAGTTGCACTTGAACTTGAAGTACTAAAACCAAACAAACAGGCGTGTTTCATTTTCTTTAAAAAAGTTACAGGGTTTAAACCCGTCAATAGTTTTAATAACAAACTGTAATTTACAAACGCATGTAATAATAAAGCGGCAACCACTACAAAAAAGTACTTAGCCAAGCTAACAATTAAGTTTAACTCTATGGTAGTAAATAACTTTGCCATTAAGAAAAACACCCCGTAAGGCGCCACGTTCATTAATAAAGTAACTAGTTTTAAAATTACCGTATTAAGGTCTTCAAAAACCACCGCTACGCGTTTCCCGGCATTACCACTAAGTGCCATAGCAATACCAAACAGTAATGCGAAAACAATAACTTGAAGCATATTACCTTTTGCCATAGCTTCAAAAGGATTAGTAGGGAACATATCTATAATAACGCGCGCTAAGGTAGGTGCCTCAGATACGTCGTAACTTGCATCTGTTGGCAAGTCAATACCTACGCCAGGGCTAAACAGTAAAGCCAAAGTAATAGCCAGAGTAATAGCTAAGGCTGTGGTAATTAAATATAAACCAATTGATTTACCACCCAAGCTGCCTAATTTTTTAGGATCGCTTAAGCTACATGTGCCACACACTAAAGATACAAATACTAAAGGAACAACCAGCATTTTTAAGCTGGCAATAAATATTTGCCCACCAATGTGAAAAATTCCATCAACAAAAAAAGCTTTAATTGGCAAAGAGAATAACCCAAGTGGTATTAGGTAATCGTCTTCACCAGCTAATATAGCTTGAAATAAAAAGCCTACGGCAATACCTAATGCCATGCCTATCATTATGCGAGTTGTTAAGCTCATTGAACGTATTTTCGACATATTTCCAATCTATTTTTTATAAATTTGGCACAGCCTACCAGCATGTAAATATTTATACAGAAAAATTTATTAATAATTTAAATTTTTTTATCAAAGAAAGTATCAAAAAACTGTGATTTTAGACTAAGTTATAGGTTAACATGAGGTAAACAATACAAAGTTAATAATAATAACGCTAGGGAGAGGTTTATGCCTTTAACACGACTGCTAAGCATTATGATGCTCAGCTTTTTTATCACAGCTTGTGGTGGTGGTGGCTCACTTGAAAAGGAGGGCAGTATAGGTGATGGTAACGGAGGAACAACACCTGATGTACCCACCTACGCCGTTACACTTCAAGGCTACTCCCAAGAGGATGGCAGCGCATCGAATACTGTTACAGCGGCCTCTGCGCTAGATTTACGGGCTACACTAAAACGAGATGGTGAAGTGGTTGCCGGTAAACGAATTACTTTTACCCTTGTTGACGATATTGGTGATTTGAATCCTTTGTCAGCACTTACACAAAATGATGGTATTGCTACCGTGGAATTAACTGCAGGCGTAGATGCCGGAGCTGGTGAAGTTACTGCGTCATACATTGTTGATGGTGAGAGTTATGAGGGGACCTTTGCTTTTCAATCAACAGGAGGTCAGGGCGACGATACTGGCGTGTCTGGTTCCACCACGCTAACGGTTAATATTGTTGATAAGATAGGTGAAAAGTTTTCAGACACTAATCCAGTCACTGCAATTAATCCAGGCACAGTAATAGCTACGTTACAAAATGATGGCGTTGCACTTAGTGAACAACTGATCACGTTTACAACTAAGTTTACTGGCAAAATCACTCCAGATCTTGGTACTGCGATTACAAATAGCGCAGGCGAAGCACGTGTAACACTCTCTAGTGGTAACTTTAAAGGTGCTGGCCAAGTTGTTGCTAGTTATACATCAAGTAATTCAGCTTCAGTAAGTAATACAGCCGTTTTTTATTCATCGGGTGACTCTGCCCCAATTAATTTGGCACGCTTTTCGGTATCGGTTAAATTATTAACCGGATGTTTGCCTGGCTGGGATGATAATCGAGATGCGGTTAAGCTCGATCCAACTCAAGTTTCATCTGGATGTACAATAGCGAATACTATTTCATCTTCTGAGTTAGGTGAGTTATTTATAGAGGTAACAGATGAGCAAAGTGGCGAAGGTACTAAGAGTTCACTAGTAAATATATCGACTAACTTAGGGTCAGTATTGCCCTCTTCTGGTACAGCACTTACCGATAATTTTGGTGTTGCATTACTTAAATTACAACCAGGAAATACAGGCGGTGCAGGAACTGTAACAGCGAGATCGTTAGGTGAAAGTGCAGCCATTAACTTTGCTGTAGGGATTGCAGATTTAACCCTTGAGGTTAACAACGGTTTAAATAAAGATGCTGCTGGAAATGTTATTCCTTTAAAAGCAGGCGGCAGTACAGTTATCGAAGTAACACTGCGTGATGAAGCAGGCAATTTATATTTAACCCCGACGGATGTTGAGTTTAGTTCAACTTGTGTTATTAGTGGTCAGTCAGTAATAGACGCCTCGGTTAAATCTTCTGGTGGTATCGCGACCTCCACGTATCGTGCAACAGGCTGTAGCATTGATGACGATATTAATATCACGGTAGAAACTGGCGGTAAAAACTTTACTATAGCGACGACTATCCCAGTAGAAACCTCAGCGGTGCAGTCAATTCAATTTGTTGATGTAAGTGAAACATTTATAGCGCTTCCTCCGGGTGAAGGCGGTGCGCCAACACAATCTATTGTTAAATTTAAATTGTTAGATGCAGACGGCATTGTATCAACACAACAACGTATCGATTTTAAACTAACCGATTCAATTGGTGCTGCTAAGTTAACATCGTTAAGTGGCAACACAGATAGTAATGGCTTTGTCCAAACTACTGTAACGTCAGGTATAGTTCCAGGCCCGTTAGTTGTTAAAGCCTGTTACATTTCTAAAGTTGATGTAAGCAATTTACCTGCAGGTGATGATTTAACCTGTTGGGTTGATGATTTTGAACTTTGCCAAACGGATCCAAATAATGCAATTTGTCCGGAAGGTACACTTAACTTAGTACCACTATCGGAGCAAATTAGCTCAGTTTCATCACAATTAACTTTGGCATCTGGAGTAACTGATCAAAATAGTTTTGATGCGAGCCCAGTTATATTCAATACAAATTCATTAAATTATAATGGCGTAACTACTGATATTACGGTGTTTTTTGGTGACCAGTTTAATAACTATAATGGCGACGGTGTTGAAGCCACCATTTTAGCAGAAGCCGGCGTTATAGGCTCATCAAGTAATGAAGTTACCTGTAAAACAAATGATGCGACCTGTGTTGTTACTTGGCGATCACAAGGCGACCGCCCTTTTTATGAAAAGAAATGGGGTAATCGTATTGGCGAAATTGACAACGATCCTTCAACAACAGAAGGAATTAACCCAAAAACAGGGTTAGTAAACTGTGACCCTTACTTTGGCTCTGCAGCGCCGTGTATTAATGGTATTAAGCGCGCTAAAAATAGTCCCGATGGTGTTGTTATGGGTGGTCGCGTGAGCATTCTGGCTGTTACAAAAGGTCAAGAAAACTTTGTTGATGAAGAGTCAACAGCGACAGTGCAACGCAGAAATGGCTTATTTGATATCGGTGAATACTATGCAAGTTACGACTTACCAGAAGCGTTTATTGACCATAATGAAAATGCCTCGTTCGATAAAGTTAATTGCGGTGACGCTAATGATCCAGCAAGTGATGCGTGTTCAGAACTCAATTCACGTGGTGGCCATAACGAAACTTGGCGTGACCTAAATAATGACGGGATTTATAATTTAGCTGATGGTAAATACAATGGTTTATTATGTAGTGAAGCGGCTAGTACGGCAGGCGAATGTTCACGCGAATTGATTGAAGTACGCAAGCAGTTTGAGCTAGTAATGTCAGGCGATGATCCATATTTGCGTTTTTCAGTATTAAAAACTAACAATATATTGCCAGCGCCTTATCAAGTTTATGTGCCGGCAGATTGTTCCGCTTCTATTGCGGGTAATTTCGAAACCTCAGATACCATAGAGCGTTGTGATGTTGATGCAATCGATTTATCTACGGTGAGTGTCGATAATCCGGCATACGATGGGACCGATCCTTCAGTACCAGAGAAAGTAGATATTGGTTTAGGCGGCATCACAGTTCGTATCCATTATACTGACGAATTTGGTAATCCATTACCAGCAGGTACAACTATTTCGCTTTCAACTACTAATGGTGACTTATCCATCATTGAAAGTAGTGATGTGGTTCCGAATACTAACCGCGATACGCCAATGTATTCAGATGTTAGGATCTCACGAGAAGCCGATGGTAACGATAAGTTTGATGGCATACTATCTATAGCATTCGAGTTCAAAACTCAGTCGGGTAGTACTAAAACAGTTAAAAAAGGTATCGCGATATTTGACAGTAAATAAAAACTAAATTGAAAAATGCCAACCATAAGGTTGGCATTTTTTGTTTCTATTCTATATATTCCCCATCAATTACTCTAAAAACACCTGTTTGTTTAAATTAAACGCAGAAATTGTTCGTTTATTCGCTTAAAACTGAAAAGTTTGTATTAAAAGCTTGTAACAATTAGTGTTTGTAGATATACCTATAAATATTCGTGCCGCTTATGTCGGCTAAACACATTTTAAAAAACTTGGTTAGAAATAGGCAACTATGGGCAAATCGCTAGTAATTGTAGAGTCACCTGCTAAGGCTAAAACAATTAATAAATATTTAGGTAATGACTTCATCGTAAAGTCCAGTATTGGACACGTGCGAGATTTACCTACTTCAGGTTCTGGAAAAAACAAAGTGCCAGCGACTAAAACGCCGGCTGAAGTGCGTAAATTACCACCTGAAGAGAAAGCAGCGTATAAAAAGCAACGAGACTATTCTAACTTAGTCGCGCGTATGGGCATTGACCCTGATAAAGGCTGGGAACCACATTACGAAATACTGCCAGGAAAAGAAAAGGTAGTACAAGAGCTTAAAAAGCTTGCCGAAAACGCTGACCAAATATATCTCGCAACGGATTTGGATAGAGAAGGGGAAGCAATTGCTTGGCACCTTCAAGAAATTATTGGCGGTGAGCCTGCAAAATATAAGCGTGTGGTTTTTAACGAAATTACAAAAAACGCAATTCAGCAAGCATTCGAAACACCCGGTGAGCTTAATACCGATATGGTATATGCACAGCAAACACGTCGTTTTTTAGACCGTGTTGTTGGTTTTATGGTATCTCCCTTACTGTGGGCAAAAGTGGCACGTGGACTTTCGGCTGGACGCGTACAATCGGTAGCAGTGCGCTTACTCGTTGAGCGTGAACGCGAAATTAAAGCGTTTATACCTGAAGAGTTTTGGGATATTCATGCTGACGTTAAAAATGCAGAGTCAGAGTTACGCTTAGAAGTAGCCAAACAAGCAGGCAAGCCATTTAAGCCAGTAAATGAAGCTCAGGCAAGCGCAGCAGTTAAAAGCCTTGAGAATGCAGAATATAAAGTTATAAGCGTTGACGAAAAACCAAGTAAAAGTCGCCCAAGTGCGCCTTTAATCACCTCAACTATGCAACAAGCAGCCAGTACACGTTTAGGCTATGGCGTTAAAAAAACCATGATGCTAGCGCAGCGCTTGTACGAAGGCGGTTACATTACCTATATGCGTACCGACTCAACTAATCTGTCAAAAGATGCGGTTGCTATGTGTCGCGAATATGTAACAGAGCAATTTGGTGAAAAGTACTTACCTAAAGATCCTATTAATTATAGCTCAAAAGGCAATGCACAAGAGGCGCATGAAGCAATTCGTCCATCAAGTGTAACTGTGCTTTCGGGGCATATTGAAGGGGTTGATGCCGATGCTAAAAAACTATATGAGCTAATTTGGCGTCAATTTGTAGCGTGCCAAATGGTACCTGCAGAATACGACTTAACGACATTAACGGTAGCAGCAAATGACTTCCAACTAAAAGCCAAAGGCCGTGTGCTACGCTTTGATGGTTGGACTAAAGTACAGCCTGCTATTCGTAAAAAGAACGAAGAAGATCAGTCTTTACCTGCAGTAACAGTAGGCGAAACATTAACGTTAATTGAACTTGACCCTAAGCAACACTTTACTAAACCGCCAGCGCGTTTTAGCGAAGCGAGTTTAGTAAAAGAGCTTGAAAAACGTGGTATTGGCCGCCCATCTACTTATGCATCTATTATTTCTACTATTCAAGATCGCGGTTATGTACGGGTTGAAAACCGTCGTTTCTTCGCTGAAAAAATGGGTGAAATAGTTACCGACCGCTTAGTAGAAAATTTTGAAGACTTAATGAACTTTGACTTTACTGCCAAAATGGAAGGTCGTTTAGATGATATCGCCGAAGGCAAGCGCATTTGGACCGAAGTACTCGATAAGTTTTATGCCGACTTTTCAACGCAATTAACTGTTGCGAAAGACGAGCCTGAAAATGGCGGAATGCGTCTTAATGAAATGGTCGAAACTGATATTGAATGTCCGACTTGTAGCCGTAAAATGGGTATCCGTACCGCATCTACTGGCGTGTTCTTAGGGTGTACTGGTTATAACTTACCGCCTAAAGAGCGTTGTACAACAACGATGAACTTAGTATCGGGCGATGAAGCAGTTGCCGCAGACAGTGCCGATGCAGAAGATCTTGAAACCGAAACATTAATGCAAATGAAACGTTGCCCAATTTGTGAAACGGCAATGGATTCATACCTAATCGACGAAACCCGTAAATTACATGTATGTGGTAATAACCCAGCGTGTCATGGGCATGTGGTTGAAGAGGGTACGTTTAAAATTAAAGGTTACGACGGCCCTATTATTGAATGTGATAAATGTGGCGCTGATATGGAATTAAAATCAGGTCGATTTGGTAAGTATTTTGGCTGTAACAATGACGAGTGTAAAAATACCCGTAAGTTATTAAAAAATGGCGAAGCTGCGCCACCAAAAGAAGATCCCGTTCATATTCCTGAATTAGAATGTGAAAAGTCTGAAGCCTATTTTGTATTACGTGACGGTGCTGCAGGTATTTTCTTAGCAGCAAATACGTTCCCTAAATCACGAGAAACACGCGCCCCCAAAGTAGAAGAGTTACAGCGTTTTAGAGATCGTATTTCGCCTAAGTTTTACTACCTAGCTGATGCACCAGCTAAAGATCCTGATGGTAATCTTGCTGTTGTGCGTTACAGTCGTAAGAATAAATCACAGTATGTAATGACTGAGGTTGATGGCAAAGCAACTGGTTGGACGGCACACTACGAAGGTGGTAAATGGGTAGAAGAGGCTAAGAAAAAAGCCGCGCCTAAAAAGAAAGCTGCCGCTAAAAAAGCGCCTGCTAAAAGTAAAGCGAAAGCAAAAGTAAAAAAAGACGATAAATAATTAATTATTCACCGCTTTAAGTAATAAAAAACCGGAACGCACAGCCTGTGACAGTTCCGGTTTTTTTTGTCAAATCAAACCTATCGCAATGGCATTTCTAATCTGATTTTTTACTTTACAGGATTAAAAAATGTAACCAATTTAGGTTCAATTCACTCAATTATTCATTAAATCTTAACAGCAGTGACTTTGTTATAGCCTTCAGATGTTAGTTCATCATTCACACACTTTAAAACATAGTTATAAAGCTCTTCATTGCTTACGTCGTCTTCTTTAGCCCAACTAACACACATTTCTGTGAATTCTTGAATCGTCTCAGCTGAAGCGTCTGTAGCATCGTTTGCCACTGCATTAGCAGCAGATAAAACGAAAAATGGTGCAACGATTAACGCGAGTAATGCTTTATTCATTTTCTTATTCCTAAAAATGGAGTAACAATCGAGTTATGTATTCATACAATGCCTACATAAAACAAGTGTAACCAAGCCAGAACATCTCTGTTGGTATATTGATTTTTAATCGAATATAAAATAAAGGGAAACGAAATATTTTTATCGTCAAGATGAGCGTATCGCGTAAAAGTGTTTAACCTTAACTAATTGTGTTACAGCTAAATTTAGGCTAATGTCGCGTTTTAATTTTTAGGTGTTCTTATGTCAGAGCCACATACAAATAATATAAATAAAAAAATACAACCTGTTCATAAAGTAGAGCATGCTCTTGAGTCGTTTATATTCAAAGGACGCTGGTTACTCGCCCCATTTTTTGTCGGTTTACTATTTGCTGTGGTTTTATTACTAATAAAATTTTTTAAACAGCTGTATTTGATGGGGATCGCAACGTTTACTGCCAGTAATCAAGAGTTGTTGGTGGGTATATTAACTTTGGTTGATACCGCTTTGTTAGCTGGACTTTTATTAATTATTATATTCAGTGGCTACGAAAACTTTGTCTCTAAGCTTAATATCGAAAATCATGAGGACCGTCCCGTATGGATGGGAAAAGTAGGGTTTTCTGGTTTAAAAATGAAACTGATTAGTGCAATAGTCGCCATTTCAGCCGTTGAGCTACTAAAGGTGTTTATAAGCTCTGCATCTCATTCAAATGATGAATTACTCTGGAAAGTGCTGATACACGTGACCTTTGTTGTGTCGGGTGTACTGTTTGCATTTACTGATTACTTAAATAGTAAAACAATTAGCCATTAAAAAATGCTAAAAAAACCCGAGCAGTGCTCGGGTTTTTTATAATAATGTAAATATTAACTGCAGTGGGCGTAATAACAACCAAATGGCTCAACTGTCAGTGTTTCATTATCAAGCTTTGCGTTGTGATGATAAAGGTCGTTATGTTCATTTTCAACACTTGCATTAATAGTAAGTTTTGCTTGTGAAGCACTCAAATTGAATACACACAACATTTTTTCATCGTTTCGAGTACGGTAAAACGCTAAGATTGGCTCTTCGGTTTGTAAAAACTCAATATCACCTTCAAGTAATACCGGCTGGTTTTTACGCCATGCCATAAATTCACGGTACGCATTTAATATTGAGTTTGAATCATTCTCTTGTTCAGCAACTGCTTGCAGCCTATGTTGTTGATCAACAGGTAACCACGGTTTTACTTCACTAAAGCCCGCATTGTGAGCATTGGCATGTGAGCTATCAAGGTTTTCCCAAGGCATTGGGGTACGACAACCATCACGGCCTTTAAAGTTTGGCCAAAACGTAATGCCGTATGGGTCTTGTAAATCTTCAAACGCAACGCTTGCTTCACCGAGCCCGAGTTCTTCACCTTGATACATACACACGCTACCACGTAACGAGGCCAATAGGGCGGTTAACATCTTACATTGCGCAGGGTTTACTTCACCCGTTTCGCTCCAACGGCTTGCAACGCGCTCTACGTCATGGTTACTAAATGCCCAGCAAGGCCAGCCTTCAGTCATACGTTGTTCAAGTGTAGTAACGGTGTTTCTTATATATTCACTTGAGTAGTCATCAGTTAGTAGCTCAAAGCTGTAACCCATGTGCAATTTATCGCCACCGGCGGTGTATTCAGCCATAGTAGCAAGTGAGTCTTCTGATGATATTTCACCCAAAGACACGGTTCCTGGGTATTTATTGAGTAAGGTGCGAATGTCACGCATAAACTCAATGTTTTCTGGCTGTGTGTTGTTGTAGTAGTGATACTGAAAAGCATACGGATTGTCTTCACTAAAACCACGGCCCTGACGCTTTTCTTTTGGTTTTGCAGGATTATCACGAAGCTGTGCGTCATGGTAACAAAAGTTAATTGCATCTAACCTAAAACCATCAACGCCTTTTTTAAGCCAAAACTCAACATTATCTAATACAGCTTTGCGAACATCAGGGTTATGAAAGTTAAGATCAGGCTGTTCCGTGAAAAAGTTATGTAAGTAGTATTGTCCACGACGCGGCTCCCATTGCCATGCACCGCCACCAAAAATAGACAACCAGTTGTTTGGTGCTGTACCATCTTCTTTTGACTCAGCCCAAACATACCAATCAGACTTATCATTAGTGGTATTTTCGCGGCTATCTAAAAACCATTGATGTTGATCAGAAGTATGGCTGAGTACTTGGTCAATAATAATTTTAATATCGCGGGCATGCGCTTGTTCAATTAGCGCATCAAAATCGTTTAAATCACCAAATATTGGGTCAATATCTCGGTAGTCGCTAATATCGTAACCAAAGTCTTTCATTGGCGATTTAAAAAAAGGTGAAATCCAAATAGCATCAACACCTAAGCTTTTAATATAATCAATGCGATTAATTATCCCCTTTAAGTCACCAATACCATCATTGTTGCTATCTTGAAAGCTACGCGGATAAACCTGATAAATTACCGCACCTTTGTACCACTGTTGTTGGGTCATGCTTTTCTCCGTCATTGTACACCGTATTTCGATTACGCTAAATATGGTTTGTTAACTCACCATATAATATTTCTAAAAAGCATACGTGAAGCCCGTGATTCTGTAAAAATACTACATACGTATGCAGTAAAATACACACTTTTTAAGTATTAAAAAAATCACTAAAAACCAATTAAATATTTTAAATTAGCGAGAAAACAACCTTACCAATTAAGGTTTTTAAATTGATTTATAGGTTAATTCTTATTTTAATCATTATTAACAATGGCTTGAGTTAATCGCCTCTATACCTCATTGGTCTTACCAATTGTACGCCCAACAATAAGCGTATACAGAGCAGGGATCAGCTTAAATATGGTTATTTTTATTCAGTTTAAATTTAACAACATGCTCCTTTTATTGATAAATATAATTACTTAACTAAATTTATTAAGAAATTAATGTAAAGTTATAAAAGTAATTAAAACAATGGCTTATGGTGTTTTAGGTTGTTTTTATGTTAATGCAATGTCAATGTGCAAGTGTTGAATACGTATGCATAAAGTTGTTAATAAAATGAAGAGAGCGTTAACATTAATCCTGACAACAAAATTAGCTCACTTTGTTTGACTATCACTCAAACAAAGCGGGTATCACATTATGGGTAACGGGAAAACATTATGGCTATGTTCAAACCAAGTATATTAACGCTAGCATTAACTGCTGCCGGACTATCAAGCTTTGCCACCACTGCGGCACAAGAAGAAACAATAAAAAATGATGATGTAGAAATTATTGAGGTAAAAGGTTTTCGCGGTAGTGTTGTTGAATCAATTAATACTAAGCGTTTTTCAACACAGGTTGTTGAGTCTATCTCTGCAGAAGATATTGGTAAATTACCAGATTCGTCAATTGCCGAATCAATCGCACGTTTACCAGGTTTGACCGCGCAGCGCCTAGATGGCCGTGCCAGTCGTGTAAGCGTTCGTGGTTTTAGTGAAAACGAAAGTGCAACAACCTTCAATGGCCGTGAGCAAGTATCGATTGGTGACAACCGTGGTGTTGAGTTTGACCTTTACCCATCAGAAATAATGAGCGGTGTAACCGTATATAAAACACCAAGTGCTAGTTTAGATGCAGAAGGTATTGCTGGTGTTATTGACATGCAAACTGTAAAACCTTTAAGTAAAGGCGAGCGCGTGATCATGTTTAATGGTCAGTTAGAGCAGTCAGGTTTTGATAAGCTAAACCCAGATGGTGATGACAAAGGCTTTCGTGGCACGGTTTCATACATTGATCAGTTTGCAGATGACACTATAGGTGTTGCATTTGCTTACAATACTATGAGCTCACCTAACCAAGAAAAACGCTGGAATTCTTGGGGATACCCTGAATTCGACGTTGATGGACAGAATTATTCAATCTTAGGCGGCGCTAAACCTTTTGTACGTTCATCAACACTTGAACGTGATTCAGCGATGCTAGTAGTTGAAGCTGCACCAAATGACCGTTTAAACATGACATTTGATGCGTTGTATGTTGATTTTACAGATGAAAAAATCCTACGTGGTATTGAAACTCCATTTTTTCCTGATTGGGGTGGGCAAGGCTATATTGATCCAAATAGCCTAGCTATAGATGAAGAATCTGGGTTTATCACCAGTGCAGTAACACAAGGTCAACGTGTAGTAGTTCGTAATGATGTTGAAGAACGTGATGCTGAATTAACGCAATTTGGTTTTAATACTAAATATAACATTGACGACTCATGGTCGGTAGAGTTGGATGCGAGCTTATCTGAAGTTGAGCGAAAGGATTGGAGCTTACAAAGTTATTCTGGCACAGGCCGTGGAGATATTAATGGTGATCCTGACAACATAGGTTATTCGCTTGATGGTGGTAACACTGGTGCGCAGTTCTCACATGAACTCGATTACAGTGATTACGGCTTAATTCAATTAGGCGGGCCATTATCTTGGGGAGAGAGTGCAGCGCTTAATGATAAATATGGTTTAACTGGCACGCCTTACGAAAATACAGCACAAGAC
The DNA here is from genome assembly GCF_002221505.1 of Pseudoalteromonas nigrifaciens. Lineage (NCBI taxonomy): Bacteria > Pseudomonadati > Pseudomonadota > Gammaproteobacteria > Alteromonadales > Pseudoalteromonadaceae > Pseudoalteromonas > Pseudoalteromonas nigrifaciens. The sequence goes on from NZ_CP011036.1 coordinate 1,580,696, forward strand.
GGCTTTATTAATGCCCCTGAGGTTAATGATGAACTACATACTTTAAAGCTAGCGGCAAGTAAGCTATTAGAAAACGATTACTTAAGCAAAGTTAGTTTTGGTATGTCATATCGCGACCGCGAGAAGAGCAAAAAGTCTGAGGGGTACTACTTAACATTAAGTGACTTCTCATTAGATAACCCAGGTATGCTTGTCGTTCCAGAGCAATACCGTCTCGGAACTGCTAGTTTAGATTTTATCGGTATGGGTGATATGATCGCCTATGATACCCGTGCACTAGTTGACGATGGATATTATAGCTCAATCCAAGAAAGTTTAACGGATATAAAACACACGACGCAATCATACACAGTGCAAGAAAAAGTCACGGCGTTTTTTGTACAAGCTGATATTAATGCTGAAGTAGGTGAACTACCACTAACAGGTAACTTTGGTGTTCGCTATGTTAGAACTGAGCAATCTTCGCAAGGCTTTGCCGCCGTACCGAACGAAGCGACTGGTCTAGTTGAGGCCGTTCCTAGCAATGTGTCTCATGATTATAGTCATGTTTTACCTAGTCTTAATTTATCTTTAGCGCTAGATGAAAATCAAACTGTGCGTTTTGGTGCCGCTAAAACTATCTCACGAGCCCGCCTAGATGAAATGAATGCTTCTGTTAATGCGAGCTATAATTCAGAGCGTCCTGATGAGAATGGCAACTATTGGTCAGTATCGGGTGGTAACCCTACACTTGAACCAAAAGAAGCAACGGGTTTTGATTTGACTTATGAAAACTACTTTAGTGCAGAAGGCTACTTCTCAGCAGCTGTATTTTATAAAGACTTAAGTCAATGGATATTTGATGGCGTATACGAAGTTGATATGTCAGGGGTTGCTGACCCTTCAACGGGTGAGATACCAGAGAATAGTAGTGGTACTGCATCAGGTAAAGTGAATGGCGGTGGTGGAGACCTTTGGGGTTATGAATTGTCTCTTGCTCTACCATTTAATGTCTTTAGCGACTCACTAGAAGGCTTTGGTTTAATTGCCAGCCATACTGGAATTGAACAAGATGTTGAAGATCAAAACGGCAACGATTACGAGTTACCAGGCTTATCAGACCAAATTGATAGCTTAACGGTTTACTTCGAGCGTAGTGGTTTCCAAGCACGTACTAGTATGCGTAAACGCAGCGACTTTAAAGGTGATATTTACAACGCAGGTTATGAAACACAGCAAGTAAACATCTTAGGTGAAACAATTTGGGATGTACAAGTTGGCTATGATTTTGGCGAAGCGGGTGTTGAGAGCTTAGATGGCTTAAATGTGACATTCCAAGTACAAAATATCACTGAAGAACCATTTACAACATTAAGTGGTGATAACGCTTTGCAAGTTCGTGATTATCAAGATTATGGACGTAACTTTATCCTTGGTTTCAGCTACAAGCTTTAACTGAAATTTAGTTAAGATATTAGCCCTTGTTATTAGTTTTACAAGGGCTTTTTTATAGCTACTTTGCCTAAGTTTTATCAACCTTTATGAACGTGAGCAATAATATGAAACCAATAAAACACGTCGTCATTGCAGGCGGTGGAACAGCCGGTTGGATAACCGCAGCACTACTTAATAAAGTATTAGGTAAAGTAATTAATATTACCCTTATTGAATCAAGTAGCATTGGTACTATAGGTGTGGGAGAGGCCACTATTCCTCCTATTATTGGGCTTAATAATGCGCTCGGTATTAATGAGCAAGATTTTATCAAAGCCACTAATGCGTCTATCAAACTGGGTATAGAGTTCGAAAATTGGAAAACACCTGGGCATAGCTACATGCATGCATTTGGCTCGTTTGGTAAAGATTTTCCATTTTGTGAGTTTCATCACTTTTGGCTAAAAGCAAAACAGCAAAACCACGCCCCCGACTTGTGGGATTTTTCTGTTAACTACCAAGCGGCAAAAGCAGGTAAATTCGCCCATTTACGTAATTTGCCTAATACCCAATTACCAGGGTTACATTATGCTTATCATTTTGACGCAACCTTATATGCCAAACTGTTAAAAAAACTTGCGCAGCAGCGCGGTGTTAAACGTGTAGAAGGTAAAATAAAAAGCGTGCAGCAGTGTCAGCAGTCAGGTGATATACAAGCATTAACACTTGAGAGTGGCTCAGTAATTAAGGGCGACTTATTTATTGACTGCACTGGGCTAAGTGCATTATTAATTGAAAAAACCTTAAATACAGGCTTTGAAGACTGGTCGCATTGGCTACCTTGCGACAGCGCAGTAGCAGTGCAAAGTGAATCAGCGAATGAGCCAGTACCTTATACTCGCTCTATTGCCCAAAATGCTGGTTGGCAATGGCAAATACCTTTACAGTACAGAGTTGGTAACGGCTTAGTGTTCTCGAGCCGCTATTTAACAGATGATGAAGCAAAGCAGCAATTACTCGCTAATTTGCCCGGCAAAGCAATAACAGAGCCGCGGGTGATCCGTTTTAAAACGGGGCGCCGACGCTTACAATGGCATAAAAATGTAGTTGCTATTGGACTCTCAAGTGGGTTTTTAGAGCCGTTAAAGTCAACCAGTATTCATTTAATTCAAACAGCGGCTATTCGATTAATTAAGTTGTTTCCGCATAATGGGATTAAACACTCGCAAGTAACTACATATAACCTGCAAAGTAAAACCGAAATAGAACGCATACGCGACTTTATAATTTTACATTATAAGCTTACCACCCGCACAGATAGCGCATTTGGGCGTCAATGTCAGCAAATGAGTATTCCCGAAACTCTGCAACAAAAAATAACCTTGTTCAAGCAAACAGGCAAGCTCACTCGAGAAGACGACGAACTTTTTTCCGAGCCAGCGTGGCAGCAAGTAATGATAGGTCAGGGGCTTGAAGCAGATGATTATCACCCATTAGCCAACGCCCTAACTGATGAGCCGCTGCTCGCATTATTTTCTGATTTAAAAGCTTTGATTAACCACACGGTTGAACAACTCCCTTCCCATAGTGAATTTTTATCTAGGATGAAAAATAATTAAATGAAAAAGCTAATTAAAGCACTGTTTGCTACAACATTGTTTACTGCAATACCATTTACTGCAACAAAGGCACAGGCCATGTCTGTATCGCCACAAAATTGGTGGGTTGGCATGCAAAATGAGGCATTGCAAGTTATGTTGCATGAGCCAAACATTGCTAAACAACAGTGGCAATTAATCCCCTACAATGGGGTTAAGTTAATCAGTATTAGCAAAACAGATAACCCTAATTATGCGTTTTTAAACCTAAAAATAACGCCGCAAGCAAAGCCTGGTGACTTAGTGTTTACCAGCCCAACGGGTGAGCGCTTTGAATACCCGTTACATACTCGCAGCAGCAACAGTGCCAAGCGTAAAGGCTTTAACAGCCAAGATACCCTTTATTTAATTAACCCAGACCGTTTTGTAAATGGCGATAGCAGTAACGACACCGCAGCAGGCATGTTAGAGGCCGCTGATCCAAAAAGTAAAGGCGGGCGCCACGGTGGCGACTTACAAGGGGTGATCAATGCACTTCCATATTTAAATGATTTAGGGGTAACTCAATTGTGGTTAACCCCAGCGCTTGAAAACAATATGCCAAGCTACTCTTACCATGGTTATGCTATTACTGACTTTTATAATATAGATCCCCGTATGGGCAGTAATGAACTCTACCAAGAGCTGTCAAATAAAGCGCAGCAACAGGGGATTGGTTTAGTGATGGATTTTGTACTTAATCACTTTGGCTCTGAGCATGTGTGGATGAATGACAAGCCAACGTCTGATTGGATTAATTTTAATGGTGAGTTTGCCAATGGTAAACATGCCACTAGTCATGCAAGGCAAACCATTCAAGACCCTCACGCCAGCCAGTTCGATAAACGTCAATTTAGCGATGGCTGGTTTGTAGAAACCATGCCCGATTTAAACCAGCGTCAACCTTTGTTGGCAACCTACCTAATTCAAAACACCATTTGGTGGATTGAGTATGCAAATTTAAGCGGTATTCGAGTAGATACATATTCATACTCAGACAAAGCTTTTTTAGCCAATTGGACCAAAGCAATTATGAGCGAATACCCAGCGTTTAATATTGTTGGTGAAGAGTGGACTACCAATCCAGCAATTGCATCGTATTGGCAAGCGGGCAAAAATAACAGCGACGGTTATACTTCAAGTTTACCCAGTGTGATGGACTTTTCGCTGCAAGAGGCGCTCATTCAAGCTTTAAACGAAGATGAAAGCTGGAACACAGGTTGGGTTAAAGTATACCAATCACTTGCCAATGATTTTTTATACCCTAATCCAAATAACCTTTTAGTATTTGCCGATAACCACGATATGAGCCGTGTTTATACTGAGCTAAAGCAAAATCTAAATAAAACCAAAATGGCGATGACCATGCTGCTTACCACCCGCGGTATTGCACAAATGTATTATGGCACCGAAGTATTACTCGATAACACAGGCAGTAATGACCACGGCGATATTCGTATTGATTTTCCGGGCGGCTTTGCTGGGCAAACAGTTAATGCCTTTACAGGTAAAGGGCTCACAAATGCACAGCGTGATATGCACCAAACCCTACGTACGTTACTTAATTTTAGAAAGCAAAGCCCTGCATTAGGTTATGGCAAGCTAACGCATTTTAGTCCACATCAAGGTATTTACAGTTATGCACGTATAGCCGATGAGCAAATAGTGTTGGTATTTTTGAATAAAAATAAGCAGGCTAAAAATTGGTCATTAGAGTATATGCAAGAGGTGCTTAAGCTGCATACAACAGCAACAAACTTGTTTACTAAGCAGCAAATTAATTTAACTGATGCAATAACATTAGCACCCATGAGTGCCACAGTATTAGTGATAGAGTAAATTGCTTAACTGAATACGTATGCAGCGACTGTCAGTCAGTCGCGCTTCACACTAGTATTAAATTCATAACAAAAACGACAAAGTAGTAGAGTAGACTATGACAATAATGAAGATAATTAAATATAGCCCTTTGTTTTTAGCCAGCAGCATTTACCTAACAGGCTGCTCAGATAGCGAAACACAAGCTAATCAGGTTAATGAGCAATTAACTAAATCTGCAGATGAGATCAGCAAACCAGTTGTATACCAAGTATTCACTCGTTTGTTTGGTAACACCCAAACGGTGAATGTACCTTGGGGCACTAAGGAGCAAAATGGGGTTGGTAAATTTGCCGACTTTAATGACGCCGCATTGCAAGGCATTAAAGATTTAGGCACCACCCATGTTTGGTATACCGGCGTGTTGCATCATGCGCTGGTGGGCGATTATAGCCAATACGGGATAAAACAAGACGACCCTGATGTAGTTAAAGGCCGTGCGGGTTCGCCTTATGCAATAAAAGATTACTACGATGTAAACCCAGATCTTGCAGTAAACCCAGAGCGTCGCTTAGTGGAGTTTTCTGCACTTATTGAGCGCACTCATCAACATGGTATGAAAGTGGTTATTGATATTGTGCCAAACCATGTGGCGCGTAACTATCATTCAATTGCTAGGCCTGCTGGTGTAAAAGACTTTGGCGAGCAAGACGATACCAGCAAAGAATATGCGCGTGATAATAACTTTTATTATGTGCCAGGGCAGTCGTTTCAAGTACCTAGCTCTGATCAATACCAAGTTTTAGGAGGAGATGCAAACCCATTAGCCGATGGCTTGTTTAACGAAAGCCCTGCTAAATGGACAGGAAACGGCGCGCGTGCAGCCAAGCCCGATATAAACGACTGGTACGAAACTGTAAAAGTAAACTACGGGGTTAAACCCGATGGCAGTTATGACTTTCCAACCCTACCTGCAAGCTTTGCAACTAAAGATGCCCGAGCGCACTATGAATTTTGGCAAGACAAAAACCTACCTAACAGCTGGTATAAATTTCGCGATATTGCACTATTTTGGTTAGATAAAGGCGTAGATGGCTTTCGCTATGACATGGCCGAAATGGTGCCAGTTGAATTTTGGAGCTTTTTAAATTCGGCAATCAAAATGCAAAACCCTAATGCCTTTTTACTTGCCGAAGTATATAACCCAAAAATGTACCGAGGTTATATTCATCAGGGCAAAATGGATTACTTATACGACAAGGTGGGTTTTTACGACACGCTAAAAGCTATTATGCAAAATAAGCAAGCTGCGAGCACTATTTTTGATGCACAACAGCAAGTTGCCGATATAGAACAGCACATGCTGCACTTTTTAGAAAACCATGACGAACAACGTATCGCAAGTCCTGATTTTGCCGGCGATGCCGCATTGGGCAAGCCTGCAATGGTGGTCTCTCACCTAATCAGTCGCTCGCCAAGCTTGCTTTATTTTGGTCAAGATGTCGGTGAAGATGGCTCAGAAAACGCGGGGTTTGGTAGCCCAACTCGCACCAGTATTTTTGACTATATTGGTGTTCCTGCTCACCAAGCGTGGATGAACAACGGTAAATTTGATGGTGGTCAGTTAACAGCTGAACAAGCGCAATTACGCCAATATTATATTTCAATTATGGCACTTAACGATTTACCAGCGATTGTTGCCGGCGATATGGCGCAGCTGATGAACACGGGGAGTGACAGCGTGGTTGGTTTTGTGCGTACCTTAGGACAGCAATCATTATGGGTGCTGAGTAACTTTAGTCAGCAAGCGCAAACAGTCACTATTACGCTCACGCCCAATCAAGCAACAATGCTCAAACCAAACTCAACGCTTTACGATCTATTAGAGTCGCATAACGGTATTTTGGTGAGCGATGAGAAACAAAATACAACCTTTACGCTGACCCTTGATGCACTCAGTAGTGCCGTTTTAACAAATAAGGCTGACCATGAATTATAATAACAAACCAACCTTAAGCTTTTGGCAAATATGGAACATGTGCTTTGGCTTTTTAGGCATTCAATTTGGCTTTGCACTGCAAAACGCTAACGTAAGCCGGATTTTTCAAACCCTTGGGGCGAATGTAGATGACATTCCTATTTTGTGGGTGGCAGCACCACTTACCGGTTTAATTGTACAGCCAATTATTGGTTACTGGAGCGATAAAACCTGGGGCAAATTAGGCCGCCGTCGTCCGTTTTTTTTATACGGTGCTATTTTAACCACATTATCGTTATTTGTTATGCCAAACTCACCAACACTTTGGATTGCAGCGGGCATGTTATGGATCATGGATGCATCGATTAACGTCACCATGGAACCATTTCGCGCCCTTGTAGGCGATAACCTACCAAACAAACAGCGTGCTACGGGCTATGCAATGCAAAGCTTTTTTATTGGTGTGGGAGCGGTGGTTGCATCAGCACTCCCTTGGATGATGACAAACTGGTTTGATATTGCCAACACCGCCGCTGCAGGGCAAATTCCTGATTCAGTAAAGTACTCATTTTACTTTGGTGCAGTTGTATTGCTGGTCGCAGTGGGCTGGACAATTATAACCACCAAAGAATATTCACCTGAAGAATTGGCCGCATTTAATCAACAAGAGCAAGCTGAAGTTGAACAGGCGGTTTGTGCACAAATTAACTTTAGTAAAGGCGGCAGTGTATTTACCGTGTTAGGGCTTGCCGTACTTGGTTTAGTCACGGGATTAAACCTAGAAAAAGAGCTGTACCTTTTAGCAGCTGGCTTAGTGAGTTTTGGTGTTATTCAATTTATTGCAGCCGCACTACAGGCAAAAAACCACACCAGCGGTGGCTTTTATCAAGTCGTTAACGATGTATTCACCATGCCAGAGACGATGAAACAACTTGCTTGGGTACAGTTTTTTAGCTGGTTTGCCTTATTTGCCATGTGGATTTATACCACCTCAGCGGTAACAAGTTTTCATTATGGTAGCAGCGACACAAGTTCAGCGGCGTATAACAATGGTGCAGACTGGGTGGGTATTTTATTTGCGGCTTACAACGGTTTTGCTGCATTGGCGGCTTTATGTATCCCGATCATCGTTAAGCGTGTTGGTTTAAAACTAGCACATGCACTTAACCTTATTTTAGGTGCGTTAGGTTTGGCGAGCTTTATGTTTATACAAGATCCGAGCTTACTTATTTGGCCAATGATAGGTATTGGTTTTGCGTGGGCGTCTATTTTATCACTGCCATACGCCATGTTAAGTACCTCGGTGCCGAGCAGTAAAATGGGTGTTTATATGGGCATATTTAACTTTTTTATTGTTATACCCCAGCTGTTAGCCGCCAGCATTTTAGGGCTTATATTACGCCACTTTTTTGAGAATCAACCAATATACGCTTTGTTAATAGGCGCGGTGTCGTTTTTACTGGCAGCCGTTGCCGTATTGCGCGTTAAACAATCTTAATTTTTATAAATAAAAGCAAATTACTGCCTCTACCATTGCATTTTTAAGGCAAGGGCAGAGGCAGCAAAATAACTAACCATTAGGCTAAAACCATTCGCAACATATTACAGTTGCACTTTAATTGAATGGTATACAGCAATTAGCATAAACAACAAAAACAAAGGGGATAAAATGAAAACCTTTACCTTGAGTGCATTAGCACTGGCACTAACATTAACAGGTTGTAAGCCAGCGCCTGCGCCATCAACAAATACTAACACTAATAACGCAGTAACTACTGCGCAAACTAAAGCAGTAGAACAGCCAGCAGATTGGTGGCAAACTGCCATATTTTATCAAATTTGGCCGCGCAGCTTTTACGACAGCAATAACGATGGTCATGGCGACTTTAATGGCATGAGCGCAAAACTCCCATACCTAGAAGAGTTAGGTGTAAATGCACTGTGGTTAACACCTATTTTCGAAGCGCCTTCTTATCATGGCTATGACTTTACAGAGTTTTATAAAGTTGAAAGTGACTATGGCAGCATGGCTGAGTTTGAAGCGTTTATAAAAGCGGCTGATGACAAAGGTATGAAAGTTATACTAGATTTAGTGATCAATCATATATCTAGTCAGCATGATTGGTTTCAACAATCTGAAAAACAACAAGCGCCATTTAGCGACTATTTTGTATGGCGTGACGATATGCCTAAAGCAGGCAGTGGTTGGGGGCATGCTTGGAGCGATAACGACAAGCCAGAAGCCGTATGGCATTGGAGTGAAACGCGTAAGCAATATTATTATGGTGCATTTGGTGCAAGCCAACCCGATTTAAATTTACGCCACCCAGATGTGGCTAATGAAATGAAAAAAATGGCAAAGTTTTGGCTCGACAAAGGCGTAGCAGGATTTAGGCTTGATGCAGTACGCTTTGCTATGGAAGGCGGTGCAAATGCACAAGCCGACACCCAAGAAACGATAGAATATTGGCAAGACTTTAATCAATATATAAAAAGTGTAAATCCACAAGCTTACCTAGTAGGCGAAGCATGGGCCGACCTTCCTATTGCCGCAAAGTACTATGGGGAAGGTAAGGGGCTAGATCAAGGCTTTGACTTTGAAGTAGGCTATAAAATTTTGAGCTTACTTAAAACCGATACCGACACAGATGTGCTCTTTGGTACTATGCCATCTAATGAGCAGCACAAAGGTAAAAATGCACTCATCCTTGATGAAAACCTACAACAACGTAAAGACTCACAAGCACCACTGCACTTTTTTACACCGTTTTTAACTAATCACGATCAAGAACGTGTTGCTTATCAACTTAAAGAGCACGATGGTAAAGCAAAACTAGCTGCGGCCATGTTATTTAGCTCGCCAGGTACGCCGTATATTTACTACGGTGAAGAAATAGGCTTAACGCAGCAGCGCATCGGTGACGATGTTTATAAACGTGCGCCTATGCAGTGGGACAATAGTCATCAAGCGGGCTTTACGCAAAGTGACAATAGTTGGGTTGAAGAAACGGCATTATTTGGTGATGATTTTGCAAACTGGTGGCCAGAGTTTCTTGCTAAGCAACTAGCAGCAGGCGATCGCAGCGTTGCAGCGCAGCAAGCACAACCAAACTCAGTTTGGCGTTTATATCAGCACTTAATCGCAATGAAAAAGCAGCGCCCAGAGTTTACTATTAACGGCAGTTACCAGCTAACGCAGCACGACAATGGCATAGTAGAAATAACGCGAGAGTTAAACGGCAGCAAAAGTGTTTTTGTACTTAACCTAACGGACAAAGCTCAAAGCATCAGCAGTATTACACGCGACGGTTTAACAGCCAGTTGGCAGCACGATCTCAATGGCGATCAACTTGCCGCTTACGGTTTATTGTTACTAAATAACACACTGTAAATAGCATACTTATTATAGGGGTTAACATGCGTTAGCCCCTATTTGTTACTACGCACAGCTCCCCCGTTCGCCCTTTGTTGTAATACACAATTAAAAAGAGAAGTTTCACAAAGTCACACATCAGATCACATTAAAGTAAAGCTGTGCATATAAGCACTTACTTGCATTTTGCCCTATAACATTATTAAAAGTCGTTTTGGGATATTTTAACAAAGACAATTTTATAACGCACGTAATTACCTGTTTACATTGGAGTTGTTTGGTGCAACTATTTAGCTATGTAATATACGCCGTTTTGGGGGGTTATAAACCCCCATAGTGGTGTTCAATAAGCTGTTATGCAGTTATCAAAGGTTTGAGTATCAAATGGAATTATGTGGAATTATTGTAAAAGGATTAGTAGCTTTTCTTGTTGCTGTAGGAGCAGCTCGAGTCGGTATTTATTACTTTTTTAAACAGAAAGAATATGAACTTGTAAAAAGTCGATACCTCGACGGCTCTGTAGACTTACTATTAGTTGAACTTGAAAATGGCCTTAATATAACAAGCCATAATTTTACTCGAGCATTAAACATAATAAAGGCATACAGAGACCAAGAAGATACCTTTGATCTAACTGAGTTAAAGAAAGGCTTTATTGATATAGATAAACCTCAATTCCATTTGGTTGCGAACCATAGATTACAAATACTTAGCGGTAGCGGTATCTTTTGGAGTACTTATCAATTAGCTTTATCTTATATTTTACATGCCAATATCATGCTTACAAATGAAATAATTGATGTTATCCGTATGAAAGAAACGACAGATAAAATTAGTGAAAATAGAGATAATTTAATTGAGCCTATGATGCAAGCAGTAAAAGCGCAACATGATGAAGGCTTCAAATACAGTAAAATGATTCATCAATTTCAAGTTATATCTGATTTGTTAGAAAGAAATGAAATGACTTTTAAACAAATTGAAGGTTTTAGAAAGAAAAAAGAAGTAATTCAGGTTATTGAAATGCTTGAAAAAGACTTCTCTAAAGAGTTGGCAGAGCTTAAAACTGCATAACAAGTCAATCAACTTCGCGCCTACGGCGCCGGACGCAGCGAAGCTACGCCGGTTATTGAGGCGTTATAAGCCCTGATAGGTTTGGCGTATGTTTAAATAATTCTGTTCATATCTATTTCACAGCCTGACTCTTTCATTTCTTTTGCTAATTTGAACTTCCATGCTCCAGCAGCATCAAAATTTTCGTAAACAACTCCACTAATATCGTTTGGTTTTTCGATATTTCCTTTAACTATTGCAGTTACGTTTTCTCTACCTAGTTTCCCTATGAAATACCCATGTTCAAAAATTACATTTTGACGAGCTCTTGGTGATAGCTCAGTTAACCCAGCCTTAGAGCCTTGATCACAGGGTGTATATAAAACAATGGCAAAACATACTTCACCAGCATACTTTTCAATTTTTTCAATTATCGTTTTACTTGAACTAGCTTGCTCATGCAATATTATTGGCTCAAGCCCTATTTGACTTACAAATCGAGCTAATTGTTCTTTTGCCAAATCATCATGACCATGAACAATAAACACCTTATTCTTCTGGGGTGTAATAGGCGTGTTGTAAACTGGATTCTCTTGAGGGAAATGTTGCGACACTGCTTTAAATACCCCTGCAGCGGATGGACGCATAACTGGAGCGTTGTGAACTTGGGTATTTATAATGTTTGGTTGTTTTGTTGGGGAGGGAGCTACAGGAAAACTAGTGTTTTCTAACCTCATAGCAATCTGTAAACAATGACTTTTTAATTCCTGATTCCTATTTTTGTTGTATGGGTATAGTAAATGTTTATCGTCATCATCTTCAATTATCTCACGAATTAATTTACCAACTAATTGATTAGATTCTAAATCCCATATAGCGCGCATTCTATTCGCTTTTGAACCTGAACCAATTTCGTATTTATCTGAATAAAGCTCTATATCTACAGATTCTGCAATAAATTGCGCTAAAGAATTATTAGAAAAATCTAAAAAATAACCACCACTCATTTCAAAAAAAGTTTCTAGTTTTCTACGTTCTTTAGTGGTTAAATCAGACATTTTCGACCTTTATTAATTAAATCAGACAACTAGCTTGTTTCATTGGTTTATATTAACCTTGTAAAAGGCTTATAACAACACTTAAGCAGGACAAAAAACAGTTGGTTTTTTCTCGTGCCTCGCTTATTTTAACCAACAATTTTTTGCCTCTTGGTGGGGCGTTAGGCATTTAGCAACCAAAGGAGGTTACATGGTAAATCGAATACTAATATTAATAGCCATTTTATTTATATACGGTTGTTCATCAACCCACATCATTAAAAGTGAAACACCGATTAGTGCTGATAAGTGCAATGTTAAAATATATAGCTCACTTCAATCAGCACAAAAACATGGTGAAATTGAAGAGTTATGTATCGTAACTGGAACTAGTTCAGGAAGCTTTTCACATACTGTAGGAACAGCCATTAATAAACATAGTAATAAGGTATGTGATTGTGGTGCTAATAAAGCATTTATACAAGCGCAGGATGCAGGCACATTAGGTACAGCATCTGTGACTCTTGTAGGCTTCAAGCATATTAACAAGAAGACAGTTGTAAAAGATAAAAAAATATATGAGTTAGCTAAGAAGTGTCAATTAAAAGGTGGCGTGTGGATAAATGATATATGTCAAATAGAATTAGACTAATCTCTATAAAATGCCTAACAACACGCCCTGAGGTGGACAGCAAGCACTAAAGCTCACTTTCCACCGCAAATTTTAACAGCGGTGATCCCTTACTTTTCAATGCGATTAAGTAAGTTGATTCATCGTAGGGCGTATGTGTTTTCCAGCACCTAAATAGTATTCTTATCCACTTAAATGCTAATGATCTGATGATGGTATTATGGGGTTTTCCTTTGGCTTCTTGCTGCCGATAATATGCTTTTGCCCAAAATGAATAACGTACAGATAATCCTGCCCATTCGACAAATGTTTGCCTTAAAAATTTAGTGCACGAATATCGCCAGTGTATCCATTCCTTCTTGCCACTGCGCTCGGTAACAGGGGCAATGCCTGCGTATTTTTGTATGTCAGCAGCGCACTTATAACGGTCACGATTTGACCCCATAGCGGCTAATAACCGAGGCGCTAATTGTGGTCCTGCACCTGGTAAACTATCAAAAATAGCGCGATCTTTATGTTGCTTATAAAGCGTTTTAATTTCGTCATCAAATCGGGTTATTGCCTGCATTAGATGTTTGAGTTGAGGAACGAGGCATTCAATAAGCAATAAGTTTGGCGTGATCACCGCCATATCATCGGTGAGAATTTCAGCATCCTTTATTTCTTTTATCCGCTTTTCATTAACGAGTGGGTAGCGGGAGTTATGTTGATTAAAGAAGTCGAGTAGTGTTTGCTTTCTCGCTTTTTTAGCGTGAGTAAGAGAGGGCCAACGCAGTAAAAAGTCACAGAATATTTGAGTGTCCTTTTCTTTAAACCAATCAATCACGTGGGGGTAATAATTTTTTAGCGTTGTGGCTATTTTATTGGTTAAATTAACACGATCTTGTACTAATTTACGTCTGTATTCGACAAGCTGTGCAAGGCACCTAACTTCTTCTGAGTCAGGTCTAATAACCGTTAATTTATCCATGTGAAGTTGTAGAATTTCAACTTGAATAATCGCATCAGTAGGATCATCTTTAGCCCCGCTGTGCGAAAATGCTGCACGGTATTTGGCGACACTTGATGGGTTAATCACAAATAATATAATGTGCTTAAATGTAAGCGCGCAATTAAACCCACATACCAATATTAATGCTACCTATGCATAATTTACTCAGCATATTAACCTGAGGTAATTATGAATAAACAGCAAAAAATAAAACACTGGCAAGGCATTTTTGAGCAGCAAAAATCGAGTGGTTTAGCCATCATTCAATTTTGTCGTGATAACAACATTAACGCATCGACTTTCTATGTTTGGCGTAAACGCCTTTCTGACGAAACGATAAGGGTTAAAAAGCAACAGGTGATCCCGTTTGTTATTCATGAGCAAGCCTTTACACACCCTTCAATCATTAAACTCACCACACCAAACGGCTATCAAATAGACTTCGAGTCGACATTAGCGCACCAAGCACTCGCCAAATTATTGAGCGTACTGTGACACCTTGCACCCACCAAGTTTACTTGGTCACGGGATTCACCGACATGCGAAAATCAATCAATGGGTTAAGTATTATTGTCAGCGATACCCTATCTCTCGATCCTTTAAGCCAAGCGTGGTTCGTTTTTTGTAATAAACAACGCGATAAATTAAAAATTTTGTTTTGGGATACCAATGGTTTTTGGCTTTATTATCGTCGCTTAGAGCAAGGACGATTTCAATGGCCAAATCATGCTCAAGCACACGTAGCCATGGGGATTGAACAACGGCAGTTACAATGGTTATTATCTGGCTTACCGGTAAATAATAAAACCCGCCACTCAACTTTATCAGGGTTATCAGTGATATAAATTAACCAGATCGTTTTTTTTACTTGAACGATCTTTCCCATGTGTCATGCTATTAAAATGCCAGACACTATTCTCATCACCGAACTACAAAATCAGCTTGCACTTATGCAGGCTAAGCTTGATGGCTTAGAAAAAGATAAAATTTCACTGCAAGAAGATAAGGTTGAAATGCAATCGCGGATTGACCACTTGCTTGCTGAGCTTAAGTTAAGTAAATCCCAAAAATACGGTAAAAAAAGTGAAAAAGCCCCGCGAGGTACCTTCAACGAAGCGGAGCAGCATAAAACGACTGAGCCGCCTAAACACCATAAGAAAGGTAAACAAATACTGGCTGAGCACTTTGAACGAGAAGAAGTTGAGCACACCTTAACCGAGTTAACGTGTCAGTGTTGCGGTGAACAACTACATCAATGTGGTAGTGAAGACAGCGAGCAAGTGAAGATTATTCCGGCGAAAGTCAGTGTCATTAAGCACAAACAATTTAAATATGCTTGCAGACATTGCGAGCATGAACAATTGGCCAGTAAAATAATCACCGCGCCTAAACCCAAGCAGCCTATTCCTGGCAGCATTGCGAGTCCAGAAGCGTTATCGGCGGTTGTTACGGGCAAATACTGCGATGCCTTACCGCTTTATCGTTTCGTTGACATACTGGGCCGTGGCGGCCTTGAACTATCGCGCGGAACATTAGCTAATTGGTGTATTAAAGCGGGCCTGCTAATCAGCCCCTTAGTGGCAGCCATGCAACGTCACTTGCTTAGTGAGCATAGTTTATGTGCCGATGAAACCCGTACACAAGTGTTAGATGAAGGTGACAACCCTAGCAGCAATTCCTACATGTGGGTTTATCGCAGCAATGAGGTCAGCCGTGAGCCTGTCGTGATTTACGATTACCAAGCAGGTCGAAGTCGCGCTTGCGCAAAAGAATTTCTTGCCGGTTATCAAGGCTATTTACAGTGCGACGGTTACCGTGTTTATGACGGTATTGAAGGCATTACCCCTGTTGGTTGCTGGGCACACGCTAGACGCAAATATAACGATGCCTTAAAAGCAGAGTCGAAAAACAAAGGTCGAGCGCATAAAGCCATCAGCTTTATCAGCCAATTATATAAACTGGAAACCCACGCTAAAAACAAACAGTTATCTCCTCAAGCGCGGTATCAGTTACGACAAGAAAAAGCCTTACCCATATTAATGCACTTTAAAGCGTGGCTTGATGAAGCCGAAGGTAAAGTAACGGCGGGGAGTTATATTGGCAAAGCGATAAAATACACGCTTAATCAATGGCCGAAATTAATGCGGTATAGTGAAGATGGCGAACTAGGGATTGATAATAATATTACTGAGCGAGATATTCGGCCGTTTACCACTGGTAGAAAAAACTGGCTATTCTCAAAATCGGTTAATGGTGCTCAGGCCAGCGCGATACTTTATAGTATTGTGATGACCTGCCGTGCCAATGACATCAATCCTTATTACTACTTTGTGCATTTATTTAAAACGTTGCCGAATCGAGATGAGGGTGATGATGATTTTACCGACCTAATGCCGTGGAATGTGCAGCTAGACTTCGATTATAGCTAAGCGCACTGCTTAAATGCGCGCTTACGCTTAAATTTACTGAGTGCATATATAAGTGGACCTTTTTTTAGCTCACACGCGACAGCAACGGGTCTGCCGTTGTAGCGTTGTTTTAACTCAAGCGCCCATGCATTAATTGACTTAGGTTCAGAGGAAATCACACTTAAATGTTGTGTGTTTGTGTCGCGGTTTATTTCACAAATATCATGTTTACGGTCGGCCCAATCGATCCAGATAAGGGCAGCAAAACCTGAGACGTTAAAGGCTTCCATTTTGGGCCTCCTAGAGGTAAAGTGAAAGAATAAATAGAGGCTAATAGTGTTTCTCGCAAGTCTTATAGATAGTCGGCATTACGACAATCCCTGAGTATGCGTATTGAAACAAATTACTCCTGTTGATCCGAAAGTCTTGTTACAAACATTGATTGTTTCCGCTCAAATATTCGTGATCAACAGAAGCATATTCCATGTATTAATGAGATAGGTAAATACATTAATTAATGGAACGGAGTAACTATAAGGCATTTAAACGGAACTAAAACAGTGGGTTAGGTTTCGCTTCGCTACACATTTCAACCCACAATTTTAGTCCGCTTAGTGCGGCGTTATAAACCACAAGGAGAGTTCATTTGAATATCAATGCTACTTTGTACGGCCAATTTGTAATCATTTTCGCGCTGATCATGGGCGCACTATGCTATTACGTAGCTCGTCGTAAAATGCAAAAGCCAGCGGCTGCGGGTTTGCTCGGTGCTGTTTTGTCACTTATTCCAATCTTTAGCGTAATTTATCTATTCATACTGCTGTTTAAAAAAGATGTTGGTTCAGCATCGGCGGCAGTAAGTGAGTAAGGTGGTTTATAACAAGGCCAGTCACGGCGAGGTCTTTTCCGCTGCGGCTTCGCCTTCACTACAAAGCCGCGCATGCTGGCGGCGTTAGGTATACAAGCAAACAAGGGTGCATAATTGAATTATTTAAATTGGTTACAAAAGGTATTTCCTAAACTGAAAGATACCCCAAATGAAATTATTATCTCATATGTTGATGAAGCGAAATCTGATACTGAACTTCTTAGAGAGTTTATTAAAGTCTTAGGAGGTTTGCTCTTTATTCTCCCGTTTAACCTATATCTTTATATCTCTGGTATTCAATCATTTACCAGTCCTTTATATTGGATGCTAGTTATTGTTTCTTTTGGTGTTGGCGGTTTTATTGGACTTTATTGTGAACAAAGATTGATTAAAAGGCGCCTTAAAAAAATAGTGCAGTTAAAGTATACCTAACAACACGCCCTGAGGCTCACCACTAGTAAAATTTAGCTATTAATTGCAAATTTTACTAGTGGTGAGCCTCTGCGTTTTAATGCTGCTAAATACGTCGATTCATCTTAGGGTGTATTCGTTTTCCAACACCTAAATACAATCTTTATCCATTTAAATGCCAGCGATTAAATAATGCTTTTATGTGGCTTGCCCTTAGCTTTTTGTTGCTCATAATACGCTTTAGCCCAAAATGCGTATTCCGGTGATGGTGAACACCGATTCCGGTTTTATCGTGAACACTTAAATTCCACGCATTGGGTTCATGACATTTTTAACCTAAGTGTTCACGATGGTCAATTTTAGATTGAATTTTTCTCATAGACTCCCCCTTTAATTTTATCCGATGAGCATTGTGCATTAGTCGATCTAAAATGGCATCGGCTAAGGTATTATCGCCGATGGATTGATGCCATTCTTCGGTGGGTAATTGACTGATGATGGCGGTTGATGAACTGCCGTGCCTATCATCCATGATCTCCATTAAGTCATTTCGTTGTGCCGCTTTAAGTGGCTCAAGCCCCCAATCATCTAAAACGAGTAAGTCGATCTTAGCGAGTGACTGTAACATTCGACTGTAAGTGCCATCTGCTTTGGCTTGTGTCAGCGCAAGCATCAACCTTGAGAGTCGGTAATATTTAACGCTGTAGCCTTTCATGCATCCTGTATGCGCAAGCGCACAAGTGATATAGGTTTTACCGCTACCGCAAGGGCCTGTGATGAGTAAGTTTTGTGATTTATTCAGCCAATCACATTGCAGTAGCGATGCCATCATCGATTGATTGAGACCTCGCGGGTGATGATAATCTATGTCTCTGGCGTTAGCGGCTAATTTAAGTTTTGCCGCTTTAAGTAAGCGTTGTTGTTTTCGGCTCTCTCGGTCTTGGGCTTCACTGTCTGCTAGCAGTTGTAGTCGCTCATCGAAGGACAACCCTTCATAAGTACTTGGTTGTTCTATTTGGCTCACTAAGGCGTTGGCCATACCACTGAGTTTGAGTTGACGAAGCTGAGTTATCGTTTGTTCTAACATAGAATTTCCTTACCTTAATGGAAGCTTTTAGGACCACGGATATTTTCATGGGATTGTGGCAATAACGTCGACGGCTCTTCTTGCGTTCGCGGCAATTTATCTTGGTTGCTACTGAGTATGTCTTTGATATGTTTTAACCGATATAAACTGTATTGATTGGCTATCGCACAGGCGTTATTGAGCCGATCGGCGGGATAGCTTCTTGATAGGTTGAGTAAGCCTAAGCACACACGATACGCTTGTTCTTCATGTTGTTTCTGTGCCAATTGTGCTTTCACCCAGAGCAAAACGTCATCTCCAATATCTTTCGCCCAATTCATTAAACGCCCTGGTGACCATTTATGATGCTTCTCATGCTTTACAGGCATGTGCTCGGATGTGGTGGTCATGCCCGGATGATATTTTCTCGGGTGACTGGTGATGCGTTTATGCTTGAAATAAGCCTCAATCAAGTTGTCTTTGGCATGAAGTTCAAGCTTTTCACCCACCAAGTGATGGGGTACCGAGTAAAGATGGTTATCATACTGAACGTGATAATCAATATTCACTTTGACGTGTTTAATATCCGTGAATTGATAAGCTAGTTTGGGCATGGGCGCGAGGGCGGGTTTGTCGATTGACTCGAACCATGATTGTCGTGTCCCACTCAGTTGCTTAAAGGGCTTATTATTGACCTCAAGCAGTAAGGCTTTGATGCAATGGTTTAGCTCAGCTAATGAGAAAAAGGTTTGGTGTCGTAACTTGGCGAGTATCCAGCGTTCAATGATTTGCACGCCCACTTCGGCCTTGGCTTTATCTTGTGGTTTTCTGGGACGAGCAGGCACAATCACGGTGCCATAATGCGCGGCCAATTGCTGATAACTCGGGTTAACATCAGGGTCGTAGCGACACGCTTTACTGACACCACTGCGTAAATTATCGGGGATAACCATGTCAGGTATACCGCCGATAAATTCAAATGCTCGCACGTGACTGCCGATCCAGTCGGGTAGACTTTGGCTCCAGGTTGCTTCACAAAATGTATAATTTGATGCGCCCATCACCGCCACGAATATCTGGGCGAACTTCACTTCACCCGTCGCATTACAAACAATGGGCATCGTTTGACCCGCATAATCGACAAAGAGTTTTTCTCCTGCTTTATG